>CAKZJX010000073.1 GCA_937120535.1 uncultured Anaerolineae bacterium | reverse complement strand
TGTTCTCTCTGGTAGAAGCTGGAGTGTTCACAATCCCAAGTTTCTACCAGAAGGCGGTTTTGCTCAAGGGCAGAACCGCCCCAATTTTGTCTAAACTCGAGTTTAAAAGCAGATATTCTAATTGCTCACCGTCCAGGCCGCATATTCATTCCAAACTGATCACACACATTTCTGTCCACCAAATAATACATCGCAGCTCTTCAGTGGTCGCCTGACGCGCAAGACGCTGGCGTTTTCCAAGCTGTGGGAGATGTATCCAGCCTCGGCCACTTGGGAAGACCTGGTGTACAACCTGGCTCGACCGCTCAAGACACTGCGTTTGGAGGTTGATACCCCCGGTCGCCGTTGGCTACTGCACTCACCGGCCATGGCAGCTGGACTGATCGACCCTATTTGGACGATCAAAGAGCTGCTAACAACCGTTGTACTTCCCGTCAACACTTACAGGGAGACTGCCGTATTTTTGCCCGCCAAATTTGTTACAGCGACTCCGCTCCCCGGATCTCCCCTCTCAATGTTATACTTATAAACCAACCGACCAGGCAATCATCGGATCATCTCCTATACAGAGGTCCCGGCCATGAAAGTCACTGTTCTCCAAGAACACCTCGCCCGCGGACTGGGCATTGTCTCTCGCGCCGTCTCCCCGCGCAGCACCCTGCCAGTGTTGGCCAACGTGCTCCTGGCCACCGATGAAGGTCGTCTGCGCCTATCGGCCACCAACCTGGAATTGGGCATCACCTGCTGGATCCCCGCCCGCATCGAAGGAGAAGGATCCACCACCGTTCCAGCGCGCACCTTTGCCGACCTGGTGAACACCCTGCCCGGCGATCACGCCCTGCTCACCCTCCACGTTGCCTCTCAAACTCTCAACGTCCGTTCCGGCGCCTCCAACACCGACCTAAAATGCATTGACGCCCAAGAATTCCCACCCCTCCCTGTGCCTGACCTCGAAGGCGCCATCTCATTCAAAATTGCTGACTTCAAAGAAATGGTGCATCAGGTAGCATTTGCCGCTTCCAACGACGAAGCTCGACCGGTCCTGATGGGCGTCTCCATCAAAGTCGAAAAGGACAAAGTCACCATGGCCGCTGCCGACGGATTTCGCCTATCCGTGCGTCGAGGAGTCCTGCCGGCCCCGGCGGCCCAGCCCATCCACATCATCGTGCCGGCCCGGGCTCTGAACGAACTGGCGCGCATCGCCGGCGACGGCGACGAGATCCTCCAGATGGTCGTCCCCAAAGGCCGGGGCCAAGTCATCTTCCACCTCAAAGACATCGAACTGGTCTCCCAACTGATCGACGGCGTCTTCCCCGATTACGAAAACATCATTCCCCGCAGCTACACCTCGCGCACCCTGGTCTCCACTGCCTCCCTGCTCAAAGCCTGCAAACAAGCCGAGATCTTCGCCCGCGAAGGCTCCAACGTCGCCCGTCTGGACATCAAATCCACCAACGGCAGCGGCGAAGTCGAAATCTCCGCCGTCTCCGAAGAAACCGGCCGCAACGAAACCATCGTCGAAGCCACCGTAGACGGCAGCGGCCTGCTGATCGCCTTCAACGTGCGCTTCCTGCGCGAAGTCCTTGAAGTGATCAAAACCCCCAACGTCGCACTAGAGACCACCGCCCCCAACGCCCCGGGCGTCATCCGCCCCGTTGGCGACGACAGCTTCCTACACGTCATCATGCCCATGCACCTGGGCTAATCCCTACCCACCGAACATCCTCGCCCTAGGGCGAGGATGAATTTTCTCAAAAAACAGAACAAACATTCTAAACTAGACTTCCCGCTCGAACGGCCGATCCTCCTCAACGGACAGCGGTTCCTGCCCACCCCGGTCCGGATCCTGTCTCACGAACGCTTGTCTCAACCCAAACAGGATTCCCAGGCTGATCAGTGCCATTCCCCCCACCACCCCCTCCACAGCCAGCGCCCCGATGCGCGGCAGCAGATACACAGCCATCCCATCCACCACGGCGTGCCAGAGCACCGCCAACCAAAACCAGATCGGCCGGCCCGAGACGATCCCATACAACACCATCACCGACAGGGCGATGTGCAGCGTGATCGCAAACACCCGCTCCACCAATCCCAACAGGCCCATATAGGCTGGCGCCTCCCAAAAAGTCATCACCTGCAGACGCATTGCGTCCACTTGTTCGGCAGGCACCCCCAGCATCGTCAGGTCTGCAGTCCGAAGAACGACCATTGTGCCCACCGTGACCAGTCCGATCACTCCCAACAAAAAAGCCTCGATGCCGCCGTGGCCGGCCCCCACCAACACCCCTTCATTCCACGTGCGGCGATCGCGCAAGAAAAACCGAAACAACCCCCAACGCGCCGTTTCCTCAAACAGCCCAGCCAACAGGCCAAGCACAACGGTATCGAACGCCGCTTGCCACACCAACGGCGGGCTAGGCAACACCCCACCCTGGAACGCCGCCGTCAACCCGTACAACACCGGAATATGCACCACCTGAGAGGCCAAAAAGGCCAGCGCCCCTAACCAGAACAACCTCCAGGGCAAGCGAAACGCCCGCGTCAGCCAAAAGCCCAGCCCAATTGGCAAGGCGATCATGCCGAACACACCGATCAACGAAGTGACCAAGATCATGATTTTCTCCTTGTCGAGTGTTATGGATAGGACGGCATCGAGCGCAGGCGCTGAACGGCGCGCGTGAGCGGGCGCCGGGCGATCAGAGTGATCTTTGTATACTCGACGGGATAGACGGCGATCACCTCCCATCCCTCCTCGCCCCACTCATTGAGCAAAGCCTCCAAATCCTTGTCCTTGATCCTGCGAAACGTCCCGCCCACGGTCTGCACGCGATACTCCCACTTTTGAATCCCCTCGGCCATGCCAACGTCCTCCTATCTCTATCCTACGTTTCACGTGAAACTCAGCGCCGGCCGCGGCGCGACGCCCAACGTTCCGCCGTCGCCTGCGGCCGTTCCCTCGCTCATCCATTCTCTCTGCGCCACAACAAATACGAATACACGACCGGCACCAAGGCAGCGACAAAGACCACCGCCATCACCACCCAGAAGCCCATCTCTCCCAGCAAGGCGCTCAGTACGATCACAACGCCCGCGGCCACAAACAACCTGGCTCCCAACCGATGCGTCCGTTCCCATATGCTGTCGCTGACCAATGTCCACGGCGTGCGAATGCCAATGAAAAAGTTGCGCTTGGCCCGCGTCAGCAGATAACCGATGCCGATTAGCAGCCCCCCCATGGCCGGCAGGAGCAGGCGTGACATGTCGATCGGCACACCCAACCCTGCCAACAACGTCAACGCATACAGATACATCAGGTAGGCCATGATGGCCGTCACGAAGATGTTAAACGTGCTGCGAAAGGCAGCAATATTGCCTCGGAGCGGATCGATATGCGGGATGACCAGAAACAGGCCGAGCATGACCAGTCCAATCAGGGGCAGCAGCAACACCCCCCAGGTGCGGGACATATACCCGTCCACCTCGCCAGCAGCATTCCAGTGAGCAGGCATGGGATCGGGCAACCGCTCCCAAAGCAACGCGCCGGCCAGCAAGGCCCCGAGGATCATCGCCAACGAGAACAGGATAGTCGTACGAGTCGACATGGTTTCCTCCGCATTCAAGCACAGAAAAAGTTTCACGTGAAACAGAGCGCATGGCGGCCATAAGAGGTCTGGCCAACCTCGGCCAACCCTCAGCCGCGGATGCTCTTGCGATCACTTCCTGTCAACATGCTGCTCGCCCAGCGCTGCCAGGCCGCTCAGACCCCCTAAGTTCATCGTGTCCACCGCCGAAGAGGGAACAATGATCAGCGCGCCCTTCTCCTTCAAGCCTTCAAAGAGCATATTCATGGCACGCAGGTGCAAGGCCGTGGGATTGTCCTGATAGGCTTGCGCCGCCTCGGCAAACGATTGAGCGATCTGCTTCTCCGATTCACCCAGGATCACTCGCGCCTGGCGCTCGCGCTCCGCCTGGGCCTGACGCGACATGGCCGCCTCCAAGTCCTGCGGAATGACAATATCACGGATCTCCACCGACTGCACCGTGACGCCCCAGGGCGTAGTTCGCTCGTCGATCACTTGTTGGAGCTCTTTGTCAATCACGCTACGACCGACCAGAATATCGGCCAACATCATCCGTCCGATAATATCGCGCAGAGCGGTCTGGGCGGCCCAGTCCACCGCCACGCGATAATTCTCCACCTCCAGAGCCGCCTTCTCTGCATCCCATACCACCCAGAACAGCACAGCGTCCACGTCTACCGGCACCGTGTCCTTGGTGAGCGTTTTCTGGGCGGCAAAGGGCGTGACCATCACCCGATGATCGATCCAGGAGGGGATGGTTTCGACGATGGGGATGATCCAGAACAGGCCCGGACCGGCCAAACGATGGTATTTCCCAAGGCGCAGCACCACCGCCTTTTCCCACTGCGCCGCCACCTTGAGCGCAAACAGGATATACAACCCAACAGCCGTCAGGGTGGTTGCATAGGCCGCAATCCAACCATCGGCCACTCGGCCGACCAACCAGGCCGCGCCAGCTATCGCCAGCGCCACAATAACGACCCAGATCGCCCAAGCAACGCCGGGGATGCGCAGCGTATCTTGTGAAGTCAAGAGTTGCTTTGCTTTCATCGGAGCATTCTCCTTTCAAAGAAAAAGATTGTGAAATCAACCGTTCTCTATTCCTCTACCAGCGCCGGCCCTCGGCTGCAAGGGGCGGCTCATCGTCCTCAGCTTCGCCGGCGCGCCAAGCCTTGAGTTGCTCACGCACCGCACGGCGAATCTCCAACGGAGCAAACCCCAACCGAAAGGCCTCCTCGAGAAACCGCCGAGTGAGTCCCTCGAGCGTTTCTTGCCGTAGCCGCTCGGTGACTGCCGGAGGTGGCGTCTCCACCACGAACGTACCGCGACCCTGTTGGGTGGAGAGGATGCGCGCTTCATGCAAGATGCGGTAGGCGCGAGCCACCGTATTGAAATTCACGCGTAACTCCTGCGCCAAGGTCCGCACCGTCGGCAACTGATCGCCCGGCTTGAGCAAGCCGTTGGCGACCCGGCCGGCGATCTGGTTGACGATCTGCATGTAGATCGGCAGGCCAGAGTGAAAGTCCAGTTCAAAATCCAGCTTCGCATGCGGCATCCGTTCTGACCGATTAGATTGTAATAATTGTATCATTGTCATAATTGTACATAGAACGCTTGGCCTGTCAAGGGTAACCGAGGCTTCCAAGATCATCTAAACCAGAGCGAAGGGCGATCCTGCAAAAGTCCCCCTCCCTGCCCCAACGATCAGCCGTCCTGTTCTCTCTCCATCCCCTGCCGAAATCGCTCGCGCAGCACTGCCAGCGCCACGAAGCGGCCCTCATGCTGAACGTACCAATGCTCCCAGCCATTGCAGGGCGCGCCGCTCAGGTAGTGACTACCGGCTTGATGGATGCTCCCCTCAAACCCATCGGCTGTGCGCAGCCGCGCATCAGATTTCACGGTAGCCGTGCGTTCCGGATCGCGGGCAAAGAACAACCGTTGTCCGGGCCGAACCCAGCCGTTCTCCACCAGCTGGGAGAAGGCCACCTCTGGAGCAGTTCGACGCTTCTCGCCAACCTCGAAGGTCTCCGGAGAAAAGGCCTCGATCGGCGTTGCCGCGATTCGCCGGCGCGCCGCCTCGATGTAACGCGGCTCCTTCTCGATGCCGATCCAGCGACGATGCAGGCGCTTAGCTACCACGCCGGTGGTCCCGCTGCCGAAGAACGGGTCGAGCACCACATCCCCGGGCCGGCTCGAGGCCAAGATCACCCGGTAGAGCAGAGCTTCTGGCTTCTGGGTCGAGTGAAGCTTTTTTCCTGTCTCATCGCGCAGGCGCTCGGCGCCGGTTGCCAACGAGATCAGCCACCAATCGGAGCGCATCTGCTTGCCAGCCCCCAATTCCTTCATGGCGCGATAGTTGAACGTGTACTTGGCCCCTTTGTGATGACTGGCCCAGATCAGCGTCTCATGGGCATTGGTCAAGCGCACCCCGCGGAAATTGGGCATCGGATTGCTCTTGATCCAGATCACATCGTTCAGAATCCAAAAACCCAGGTCCTGTAAGATGGTGCCCACCCGAAAGATATTATGGTAAGTGCCGATCACCCAGATCGTCCCGGTCGGCTTCAACACCCGTCGGCACGCGGCCAGCCAACGGCGGGTGAAAGCATCATACTCTTCAAACGATTCAAAGCGGTCCCAGGCATCGTTCACCGCATCCACCCGGGTCATGTTCGGGCGATGCAGCTCCTGCTGCAGTTGCAGGTTGTAAGGAGGATCGGCAAAAATCAGGTCTACACAGGCTTCTGGAAAGGTCTCCAGCACCTGAATGCAGTCGCCTTCAATGATCTGATCGAGCGGCAGGGGACTCATTCCGCTTCCGGCTCGTGAAATTCTTCCACCTGGTACACAAACACTTCCAGAGGCTTGCGCCGCCACAGATCCGGCTCCGCTCCCATCTTCCTACATAGGTGAGAGAGAAACTCCGCCGGCTCTGGGAGCTTCTCCCAAACTTGGGGCAAAAAGGTCGCACGGCAGATCCCGTCTCGCAACACCACGCCGTCCACGCCGGGGCGGAGCCGGGCAACCAGCTCATCAGGGGTAGTGTACTCCAGCCGCTGGGGCTCGTTCAGGTGCGAGATCTCGATCTGAATCTCGTTCACTTCTTCGGGTTGCACGGGAGGGAAACGATAATCGTTCAAGGCGGCAGAAACAGCGTGCTCGCGCACGTCCTCTGCCAAGGGCTGGCGGGCCTCCAGCGTGCCGATGCATCCTCGCAGCTCTCCGTGAACAGTCAGGGTGACGAACGAAGCGCCGGGCGCGTGCAGCGCCGGCGGAAGACGCTCCCAATCCAGAGGGGGAAGTTTTTCGCCGCGCACCCCTTTTTCCAGGGCTTGGCGCGCTAAGCGCAATAGGATTTGCTTTTCTTCCGGGGTTAACGGATTGGACATAAGACCCTCCCGCTCATCGCCCGGCCGGCCCTGCTTACGCCAGGCGATGATAAGCCCGATTGTGATACACCAACGGATCGTCTAGGGAATACACCTGCGCAGCGACTACTTCTGCAAAAAAAAGTGTGTTCGGCCCCACCGGCTGGATGTGTGTCACACGGCAATCCAACCACGACAGGCACTCACGCAACACCACCGATCCGCTGGGCAAGGACTGCACTTCGACGCTTGTCATACGCTCTTTGCCTTGCAATTTCCCGGCGAAGATCTCGGCCAGTTCACGCTGAGCAGCGGACAGGATATTGATGGTAAAAGCATGCGATCGACTCACCAAACGATGAATATACGAGTCGTTCATCAGCGTCACTGCAATCAACGGCGGATCGAGCGCCAGGGAACTGAGCGAATTGACAGTAATGCCATATGTTTCTTCCTGATGCCTCGAGAGTAAAATGGCCACGCCGGTTGTCCAGGAACGCATGACCTGGCGCAAAGCTTCAGGTTCCACGATCATGATTTGCCTCAATGTAGGATATATGCTGTCCGAATCGTCGCCAGGCGGCGACGCCGGAACATTCCATCAATCATCATAACGAATAGACAAAGGGAAGTCAAGAGACCCAACCCAGTTTCCACCTTGCGCAGCAGCCACCCTCGGAGAGGAAGATCGTCAACGAATTGGAAAGACCATCCCCCCGGCCATCCATCGTACCAACCCCAGCCTACGCCGGCTCAAAACGACCAACCCACCAACTTGCTGTTTTCAAACGCTTTCGATTTGACACATCTCCACGACTGTGATATAACCCTGCCCAATCCAAATATCCGTTCTCATCCAGAGAGGCTGAGGGACCGACCCTGTGACGCCTCGGCAACCGGGATAGGTCGACTGTATTGGTCAGGTCATACCCGGCCGCTCCCAAGGTGCCAACTTCGGCGGACGATCGTCCGAAAGATGAGAGATGACGGATGCCAGATCGAGCTTTCCTGTCGCCTCTCATGGCCGAGAGGCGATTTTGATTACCACCCCTCGGCGCACAACGCCATCTTTTTGCAGGAGCACTATGGAGCGCAAATACACCAATCGCCGATACCTAGACGCCCTAGCCGAACGAGTCTTGATCTTCGACGGCGCCATGGGCACCAATCTACAGAAGCAAAACCTCACCCCACAGCACTTCGGCGGCGAGCAATACTACGGATGCAACGATTATCTGGTCATCACCCACCCCGAAGCGGTGGAGAAGGTGCACCGATCCTTTCTCGAAGTCGGTGTGGATGTGATTGAGACCAACACCTTCCGATCGAACCGCATCACGATGAACGAATACGGCTTACAGGATCGCATCCTTGAGATCAACGAAGCTGCAGCTCGCCTAGCACGCCGCCTGGCCGATGAATACTCCTCGACCTCACCCCGTTTCGTAGCCGGCTCGATTGGCCCCTCCGGAAAACTCCCCTCGGCCGACGACCCCGAGCTCTCCAACATCTCCTTCAATGAACTGGTGGACGTCTTCCGCGAACAGGCCGTCGGGCTGATCTGCGGCGGGGTGGATCTGCTGCTGATCGAAACCTCGCAAGACATCCTGGAGGTCAAAGCGGCCATCCTGGGCTGCCACAAGGCCTTTGAAGAAACCGGCATCTATCTGCCGATCCAAGCCCAGGTCACCCTCGATACGACAGGACGCATGTTGCTGGGCACCGACATTCAGGCCGCCCTGGCCATCCTCGAGGGACTGCCGATCGACCTGATCGGCCTAAACTGCTCCACCGGTCCAGAGCACATGCGCCAGCCGATCCGCTTCCTGGGCGAAAACGCTTCGCTGCCCGTCTCTTGCATTCCCAACGCCGGCCTGCCGCTCAACGTGGATGGGCAAGCCATTTACCCCCTCGAGCCAGAACCATTTGCCAACGACCTCTACGAATTTGTCACCCAGCACAACATCTCGGTCGTCGGCGGTTGTTGTGGCACCACCCCCGATCACTTGCGCCTGTTAGTCGAGCGACTGCGCGATGTGCGCCGCCGCCCCTTGCGCCGGCCGGCCCCCGCCCCACGCCTGGCCTCGGCCATGTCGGCCATCGCCATGCACCAGGACCCGCCCCCCCTGCTGATCGGCGAACGCTGCAATGCCCAGGGATCGCGCAAATTCAAACAACTGCTGCTGGCCGAGGACTACGACGGCATCCTCCAGATCGCCCGAGAACAAATCGAATCCGGCGCCCACGCCCTGGATATCTGCTGCGCAGTCACCGAGCGCCCCGACGAAGCCGCCCTGATGCGCAACGTGGTCAAAAAACTCGAAATGGGCGTAGACGCCCCGCTGGTCATCGACACCACCGAACTGGACGTGATGGAGGTCGCTCTCCAAACCACCCCTGGCCGCTGCCTGATCAACTCCACCCACCTAGAAGGAGGCCGCGCCAAGGCCGACAAGGTCTTTGAACTGGCCAAACGCTACAACGCCGCCGTGATCGCCCTGACGATTGACGAGCACGGCATGGCCAAGACCCGCCAGAAGAAGCTAGAAGTCGCCAAACGTATCTACGACATCGCCGTTCACGAGCATGGCCTGCCTCCCCATGCCCTGATCTTCGACGCCCTAACCTTCACCCTGGCCACCGGCGACCCAGAGTTCGCCAACTCAGCCATCGAAACCATTGAAGGCATCCGCCTGATCAAACAACACCTGCCCGGCGTGCTCACTTCCCTGGGCGTCAGCAACCTGTCCTTCGGGTTGGCGCCGCATGCCCGTCCGGTGCTCAACTCGGTCATGCTCTACCACTGCGTGCAAGCCGGCCTCGACATGGCCATCATCAACCCGGCCCACGTCACCCCCTACGCCGACATCCCCCAAGAAGAACGCCAGCTAGCCGAAGACCTGATCTTCAACCGCCGCCCCGACGCCCTGCAACGCTACATCGAGTACTTCGAAGGCAAGAGCAAATCCGAAGCTCGCGCCGACAAGGCCGACCCCATCCAGGGCATGACCGCCGAACAGCGCTTGCATTGGAAGATCGTCCGCCGCCACAAAGACGGTGTAGAAGGCGACATCGACGAAATCATCCACCGCCCTGCCGACCCAGCAACTCCCCCTCGCTCGCGCCACGAAACCGCTGTGCACATCCTCAACACTGTGCTCCTGCCGGCCATGAAAGAAGTGGGCGACAAATTCGGATCCGGCGAGCTGATCCTGCCCTTCGTCCTCCAGTCGGCCGAGGTCATGAAGCGCGCCGTGGCCCACCTCGAAACCTACCTCGAGCGCGTCGAAGGTGTGAGCAAAGGGACCGTCGTGCTGGCCACCGTTTACGGCGACGTGCACGACATCGGCAAAAACCTGGTGAAGACCATCCTTTCCAACAACGGCTACACCGTGATTGACCTGGGCAAACAAGTGCCGGCCGAGACCATCATCACCAAAGCCGTCGAAGTCAACGCCACCGCCATCGGCCTTTCGGCCCTGCTGGTTTCCACCTCCAAACAGATGCCGCTGATCGTCAACGAACTACATCGCCGCGGCCTGAGATTCCCAGTCCTGGTGGGCGGCGCAGCCATCAACCGCCGCTTCGGCCGGCGCATCCTATTTACCGAACAAGGCGATCTCTACGAACCCGGCGTCTTCTACTGCAAAGACGCCTTCGAAGGGCTAGAAGTGATGGACCAGCTGATCGTTCCCGAACAACGCTCCCAGCTCCTCGAACGCATCCGCCGCGAAGCGGAACTCGAGGCCGGCCGCGCCCGACCCTCGGGCGATGGTCGCGCCCCGGGCGTGATCCGATCCGCCGTGATTCCCGCCCCCATTCCGCTTCCAGACCGCTGGGGCGTGCGCATCGTCCGAGAAATGCCTCTGGAGATCGTCTTTCGCCACCTCTCGATCAACGAACTCTACCGCCTCTCCTGGGGCGGCAAAAACACCCACGGCGAGGAGTGGGAAAAACTCAAGGCCGAATTCGACGCCCGCCTCGAGCGCATGAAACACCAAGCCCTGCGCCAAGGCTGGCTAAAACCTCAGGGCATATACGGCTATTTTCCCTGCCAAGCCGAGGGCAACGACCTGATTATCTACGACCCCGATGCCCTGCCCAATCTGCGCCCCCTCACCTGCTTCACCTTTCCCCGCCAAGACTCCGGAGAATACTTATGCCTGGCCGATTACTTCGCCCTGGTTGACTCCGGCCAACTGGACGTGGTCGCCTTTCAAGTGGTCACCGTAGGCCAACAAGCCACCGAGCGCTTTGACCAACTCCAGGCAGCCAACGACTACACCGAGGCCTACTTCACCCACGGCCTGGCTGTTCAGACCGCCGAAGCCACCGCCGAATACCTACACCGTCACATCCGCCGTGAGCTGGGCCTGGCCGAGGGGCAAGGAAAACGCTACTCTTGGGGATACCCAGCCATCCCGAATTTGGCAGATCATCGCAAAGTATTCGACCTGTTGCCGGCCGAGCGCGAACTCGGTATGCGCCTGAGCCCAGCCTATCAACTGATCCCCGAACAATCCACAGCAGCCATCGTCGTCCACCATCCGCAAGCCAAGTACTACAACGTAGGCGAAGGCCCAGCGCAATGATCTATTACTTATGGTAAGGTGTTCATGAGCTATCGATTCCTTGAACTTCTCTCGTCTCAAGTGCTCATCGCCGACGGAGCAATGGGCACTATGTTGCATGGACGGGGCATCGACTTTCGTCGCTGCTTCGACGAACTCAACCTGAGCAACCCAGCCCTGGTGGCCGAGATCCATCGTGAATACATCGAAGCCGGCGCCCAGCTGATCCTCACCAACACCTTTGGCGCCAACCGCTTCAAGCTCGAACAGCACGGCTTGGCCGCGCGCCTGGCTGAGATCAATCGCGCCGGCGTGGAACTAGCCCATCGTGTGGTGGCTGCATCCTTTCGAGAAGTGCTGATCGCCGGCGACGTGGGCCCCTTGGGAGTGCGCTTGGCTCCCTACGGGCGCGTCCGAGCCGAGATAGCGCGCCAGGCATTTGCCGAGCAGATCCGCGCCCTGGCCGAGGCCGGTGCCGACCTGATTGTGATTGAGACCATCAGCGACCTATACGAGATCCGCGAGGCCATCCACGCTGCCCGCGAGGTATGCGACCTGCCGATCGTCGCCTCGGTCACCTTCACCCGCGACGACCGCACCCTGCTGGGCGACGACCCAGCCAGCGCGGCCCATGCTCTGGCACAGGCCGGCGCCGACGTGATCGGCGTCAACTGCTCCGGCGGGCCGGCCCAACTGCTGCGCATCCTGAAGATCATGCGCACGGCCCTGGCTACCTCCCAGGGCAGCCAGCCTCGCCGACCCTATTTTTGGGTCAAGCCCAATGCCGGTTGGCCCCACCAAGTCGGCGGACGCATCATGTACCCTGCCGACCCCGACTACTTCGGCGAATACGCCGACCTGTTCCGCCAAGCAGGGGCCAACGTGATCGGTGGCTGCTGCGGCACCACGCCAGCCCATATTGCTGCCATCAAGCGCTCCTTGGCCGCAGACCCACGGCCCGTGTTCACACCCATCCTCTCCCCCCTCCCCGCCGAAGAAGAAGCCCCGGCGGTTGCTGAACCCCCCTCTCAACTGGCGCAAAAACTGGCCTCCGGCCAATTCGTTGTCTCGGTCGAGATGGACCCGCCGCGCGGCCTCTCCACCCACAAGCTGATCGCCGCCGCCTCCCTGCTGCAAGAATCCGGAGCCGACGTGATCAACGTCGCCGATACCCCCATGGCCCGCATGCGCATGTCGGCCTGGGCGGTGTGCGACGTGATCCAACGCCAAGTCGGCATCGAAACCACCCTCCACTTCCCCACCCGTGGTCGCAACCTGCTGCGCATCCAGGGCGACCTGTTGGCCGCTCACGCCCTGGGCATCCGCAACGTGTTTGTGGTCATGGGCGACCCCACCGCCATCGGCGACTACCCCGAAGCAATGGACAACTACGATCTGGTGCCTTCTGGCCTGATCAAACTCATCAAGCAAAAATTCAACGTCGGCGTCGATCATTCGGGAGTCTCCATCGGTCAGCCGACCCACTTCTTCGTAGGCGCTGCGCTCAACCTCTGCCCGCCTGAGCTGGAGAATGAGATCAAAAACCTGCATCGCAAAGTCAGAGCTGGCGCCGATTTCTTCCTCACCCAGCCCATTTATCGCCCCGAAGACGGCGAACGATTCCTAGAAGCCTACGCAGCTATGCACGGCCCTCTCCAGCAACCGGTGCTGGTGGGCATCCTACCCCTGGTGAGCGTCCGCCATGCCAACTTCCTGAATCACGAGGTGCCCGGCGTGTTCATCCCAGAAGAGACCATTCGGCGTCTTGAAGCCGCTGGCGACCAAGCTGCTCAAGTTGGGATAGAATTGGCCGTAGAGCTGATCGAGCGCCTCAAACTCTGGGCGCAAGGTATATACCTCATGCCCCAATTTCACCGCTACGACCTGGTTGCCGAGATCATCGAGCGGGTGAAAGCCTAACTGCTCGCTGCGGTCCCATTCCAGGAGGGAGTCCCCCGCCCGACCCCTTGCGGCCGACGAGAACCATCTAGCAGACAGTGCCTGACGAAAGCCGAGGTCTCCAAAATGACATCCCCTGCCGCCCCAAACCCCAATCGAATCCTATGGATCGCTGTGAGCGCGCTTCTGGTGCTTGGCTGTTGCTTCCTTCTGAGCGCCGGCGCGATCGGCGCAGCGCTCTACCAACAGATCACCGCCCCCCAAAATAGAAGCCCATCCTTCCCCCTGAGCTTTCCTAGCTTTCTCCCCAACCCAGATGAGCCGCCCACCCTTGAGCCGACGCTCTCTCGTCCCCCTGCCGAACAGATCTCGGACGACACCTTGAGCGCCTTGACCAACGCCCTCGTCCCCGAAAACGACCCTTACGATCTAGCCTGCCGCCTCAAGCGCATCTGCGACGTGCCGCGCCTCCTTCCCCCGCCGGCCAAACCCTGGCAGATCGGCGAGCGAAAGTCGTTCTGGATCTCCAACTCCAACACCAACGAGCACTTCCAGATCACCGCCGCCTTGCACTTCATCTCCCAACATGCCTACTTCTGGGCTGAAGAAGGCGTGCCCGTGGATCGCAAAGCCCTGCAAGCACTCCTAGAGACCTTCGACACTCAGATCTACCCCACCAATCGCGCCTTCTTCGGCAGCGAACGCTCCCCTGGCATCGACGGCGATCCACGCATTCACATCATCTACGCCAACAACATTGGCTACAATGTAGCCGGCTACTTCTCGACCGCAGACGCCTATCACCCTCTGGTGCATCCTTACTCCAACGGCCACGAAGCGTTCGTCATCGGCGCCGATCAAGACCTGGGATCGGAATATACCTACAGCATCCTGGCCCATGAATTCGTTCACATGATCCAATTCAACAACGATCGCAACGAGACCTCCTGGATCAACGAAGGCTTTGCCGAGATCGGCGCCTTCCTCAACGGCTACGACATCGGCGGCGTCGATTGGCTCTACACCCTCAACCCAGACATCCAGCTCAACGACTGGGCCGATCCCAACTCCCCCGAATTCAGCGCTCACTACGGAAACAGCTTCTTGTACCTGCTCTACTTCTTGGATCGCTTCGGCCAGCAGGCCACTCAGGCCCTGAATGCCAACCCCGAAAACGACCTGCAAAGCGTGGATAGCACCCTGGCCGATCTGGGGGTCATCGATCCGCTCACCAGCGCCCCGATCACCGCCGACGACCTGTTTATGGACTGGGCGGCGGCCCTCTATCTCAAGGACCCCAGCGTGGGCGATGGGCGCTACGCCTATTCTAATTATCCCGATGCCCCGCGAGCTTATCCCACCGAAACCCTCTCCATCTGTCCAGTTGAACCGTTCCAGCGCCAGGTCCGCCAATATGGGATTGATTACATTCAAATCGCCTGCCCAGGCCGGCACACCCTCCACTTCAAGGGCTCCACGGCCGTCCCTCTGCTGCCGGCTGAGCCATACTCCGGCCGCTTCATGGTCTGGTCCAACAAAGGCGATCAATCCGACATGACCCTAACGCGCCTCTTCGATCTCTCCCATGTTGCCGGCCCGATCATCCTGTCTTACCAGACGTGGTATGACATCGAAGAAGATTGGGATTATCTCTACGTGCTCGCCTCTGAAGACGGTCAAAGCTGGGACTTCCTGCGCACCCCCTCCGGCACCGACGCCAATCCCACCGGCAACTCTTACGGCTGGGGCTACACCGGCGCTAGCGGCGGCTGGATCCGTGAAGAAGTAGACCTCTCCGCTTATGCCGGCAAACAGGTGTACCTGCGCTTCGAGTACGTCACCGACGCAGCGGTCCATGGCGAAGGGCTATTGCTGGACGACATCCGCCTGGAGGCCATCGGCTATTTCACCGACTTCGAGCAGGATATGGACGGCTGGGAAGCACAAGGCTTCGTACGTGTGGAAAACCTCCTGCCTCAGACCTTCCGCCTGGCGTTGATCCGCCAAGGGCAGACCATCACCGTCCAATCGATCCCGCTGACTTCCGATCAGACGGCGGAGATCCCCCTGGACCTGCAACACGGCGAGACTACCACCCTGATCGTGAGCGGCACCACGCGCTTCACCCGTCAGCCGGCCACCTACTCGATCGAAGTGCGTTGAATCTCGACCAAAGCGACCGCCGAAGACCAACCCCCAACCTCTGTGCTCTCGGCGCTCTCGGCGGTCCACCCATCCAGCGCCTGCGCGTCCTCGGCGCTCTCGGCGGTCCACCCATCCAGCGCCTGCGCGTCCTCGGCGCTCTCGGCAGTCCACCCTCACCATCACGGCTCCGCAGGAACGCCGGTCTGCAGGCGTCCGTCGGCCAGGGCCTGGCGGATTTCTTCTAGTCGCTGGCGCATGGTCGGTAACACCAACCGTTCCAGGTGATGGAATGGGGCCAGGCTATATTCGCCCTGACGTTCACCCGCCGGGAACACTCCCGACGAGCGAGCCTCACGCAACACGGAATACACCGCCCAGTCGGCGCGCTTGATGGCGCTGCTCACCAAGAAGTCTTTCCGGCTCAGCCGATAGAACTGATCTTCATCGGCGCCGATGCCATACACACCTGCGTCGGCAGCCCTCTCCAGTGCGGCTCGAGCCGTTTCGCCTCCCACCGCAAACAGGACGTCTACGCCGGTTTCGATCAAGAATTGCGCTTGTCGTTCGCCCCAGACTGGATTCTGGAAGGGATCGGTGAAGGAACTTTCGGAGTTGTAGATTACGCGCGCCCGCAGGGAGGGATTTATATAGCGAACGCCGGCCCGAAACCCTTCACAGTAACGCCATATGAAGGCAAATTCCCTAGACTCACATACGCCTCCGATGCGGTTGGTGTGGGTGATCAGCGCAGCCAACGCCCCGGCCAGGAATCCGCCCTGGTCTTCGGGGAAGATGACCGTCGCCAGGTTGGGGCGAGGGATCGCGTCGGGGGGGTGATCCACGCCCAGGAAGGCCACGGCCGGCCATTCGTCTGCAGCGAGGCGGGTGGGCTCAGTCAAGGCATAGCCGACGGTCACAATCAGGTCGTAGCCGCGTTCGGCAAAGTAGCGAATGTTTTCGTCGTGATCGCGAGAGTCTATCGTCTCGATCGCGTCGGCTTTATCGATCAGCCCCTCGGCCAGGGCTTGTTGTATCGCTTGCCAGGCTAGCTGGTTCAGGCCGCCGTCGTCCACCCGCCCATAGGCGGTGACCAGGCTCACGCAGAAGACCTGCGGCTGAGTGCAGTCCAGAGCGGGCAGAGGCCGGCAGGCCGCAAGCAGCAGGAGCACTATCCAGAGCAGACGAAGGGATCGCACTGATCAACCAAGAGCAGGCACTCGCTTCTCCAGGCGAGCCTCGCCACGCTGCACACCCCACATCAGAGCCAAGGCGACCAGCATGAAGAAGGGCGCCAGAAGCATGATCACGTTGTAGTCGCCACCAGTGAGTTGGATAGCTAAACCGTTCACGTTTGGACCAACGATGGCCGAGAAGGTCGAGAAGAGGTAGTAGAGGCCGGTGTAGGTGCCCACCCGTTCGGGGCCAGTGAGATCTACCACCATCGGCAGGGAGTTGATGTTGATAAACGCCCAGCCGATGCCGCCCCAGATGAGCAGCGAGCCGGCCAGGGTGAGCATGCGCGGCCCATCCGGTTCAAGCGGAATGCCGACCACTGGCAAGGGGATCAGGCCGGTGAGCAGAGCAGCCGGAGGGACCAGGTAGAGCAGGACGAGCATGCCGGTCAGGATCATCAGGCCGATGCTGATGGTGAGGCGGCGCCCAATGCGGCCGGCCAGATAGCCAGAAGGGATGGCAAACAAGATGAAGAACAACGGCAGCACCGAGAGCAGGGTGGCCCCATCGGCTTCGTGCAAGCCAAGATGGTTTTTGGCGTAGAGCGTGAAGAAGGCCTCCACTGCCGTGAAGCCCAGGAACCAGAAGAAGATGGCCAGCAGGATGCGCAGGCCGCTTTTGTCGGGTTCGTTGATCACCGTGCGCAGGCTCTCCAACATACCGGGGTGGGCCTCCTCGGCAGCCGGGGCAGCATGTTCTTTGGGTTCACGGATTAAGAAGAAGAGGATCAAGGCTGAGAGGATGACCAACGCCGAGCCCAACCAGAAGGGGAAGTTGGGGCTCATCTTGTAGAGCAAGCCGCCGGTCTGCAGGGCAAGGATGGCGCCGATGCCGCCCATGAAGTTGATGATCCCGTTGGCTTGGGAGCGGAAGGGAGAGGGGGTAATGTCGGGCATCAGGGCGACCACCGGTGTGCGCCATAGGGCTGCGCTCAGCAGGGTGGTGGCCGTGCAGGCAACGAACAGCGGCAGGACCATCGCCATCGGGATCAGGCCGAACGCCAGGGCGGTGATCGGCGCACCCACCAGGATAAAGGGCATGCGGCGCCCTATGGGCGTGCGCAGCCGGTCGGACCAAGCGCCCACCGGCGGTTGAATGAACAGGGCGGCGATATTGTCCAGGGTCATGAAGAAGCCGATGACTGCCGGGGCCACATTGAATCGATCGGCTAGGAAGATCGGCACGAAGGCATTGTATACGCCCCAGATCACGCTGACACTGAAAAAGCCAAAGCCGAGCAGGAAGATTTTGCCGTAGTTAAAGCGAAGGGTCATTCGGGCCTCCAAGAGAATGAGCGAATGTCAACGACGCAACCGAGGCGGTTCCGACGTCAAAGTCGCGGCCGATCGCTCTCGGCGCTAGGTCGTTGCGCTTGATAGCGTTCCAGAAACTTGCGGTCTTGTTCGTTCAGAGGGGCCTTCTCCAACAAGTCGGGCCGGCGCTCCAGGGTGCGTAGCAGCGCTTGTTCGCGACGCCAACGAGCGATACGCGCATGGTCGCCGGAAAGGAGCACCTCCGGCACGCGCAATCCGCGAAATTCAGGGGGGCGGGTGTAGTGGGGATATTCGAGCAGGCCGGCAGCATGAGAGTCGTCCTCGACGGCGTCAGGGTCGCCGAGAGCACCGGGCAACAGGCGGGTGACGGTATCAATGATCACCAGGGCCGGCAATTCCCCGCCGGTGAGGACGTAGTCCCCAATTGAAATCTCATCGGTGGCTACCAACAACCGCACTCGCTCGTCCACCCCTTCATAGCGTCCGCAGATCAAGGCCAGGCGCGGATAGGCAGCCAACTCGCCGGCCATCGCCTGGTTGAAGACTCGTCCCTGGGGAGAGAGCAGGATCACCGGCACCTGGCCGCGCGCCGGCCCGAGCACCGACTCCACCGCCAATACGATCGGCTCTGGCTTCATCACCATCCCGCCACCCCCGCCGTAGGGGACATCGTCGGTCGTGCGATGCTTGTCCTGTGCCCAATTGCGAATGTTGTGCAAACGCACTTCGATCAGGCCACGCTGACGAGCACGCTGCAAGATGCTGGTTTCCAGATAGGGCAAGAAAACTTCTGGCAGCAACGTGAAAACGTCGATCTGCATGGCCTGATTTTAGCACAAGGCCGGCCGGCAAGGGCCATAAGAACTGGGTTAGAGGGGGCGCACCCTGCTTGACGTTCTCCCTCTACAAAGGTAAGATGACCATATGTATATCCGACGCAAGACACGCTGGAGCATGACTCGCAAACGCTACCGCGTGAACTGGTTTTCTGTCTCAATCTTGATCATCTTGATCGGGATGGCGATCTACGTGGAACGGGTGATCATTCCGACCATTCCGCCGCCCTTTGTTCCAACGCCGACGCCCATCCGTTCCCCCGAGTCGTATGTGGTGGAGGCCGAGGCCGCCTTTAGCAAAGGAAAACTGCTGCAGGCTATCGAACTCTATCAGCAAGCCATCCAGGCCGATCCGCAAAACGATATGCTCTACGTGGCACTGGCGCGGGTGCAGAATTTTGCCGGCCGCTATGAAGAGGCGCAAGCCAGTGCCGAAGCTGCTTTGTTGCTCAACGCCAACAATCCACGCGCCCACGCCATGCGCGCTTGGGCGTTGGGTTTGCAGGGCGATTACTTAGGCGCCGAAGCCGCCGTCAAGCGCGCCCTAGAGCTGGAGCCCAACAGCGGCCTGGCCCATGCTGTCTACACTGAGATCCTGATCGACTCGTTCCTGGGCGGCGTCGGCTCGTTTGCCAACCTGGAAAAGGCCATAGAAGAATCGCGCCTGGCCATCTCTCTGGCGCCTAACACCATTGAAGCTCATCGAGCGCGCGGCTATGTACTCGAAGCCACCGCCAACTACGAGGAAGCCATTAAAGAATATCAAGCGGCGCTCGCCATTAACCCCAACATTCCCGATCTCCACCTGGCATTAGGGCGCAACTACCGCGCGTTGCAGATGTACGACTTAGCGATTGAAGCCTTCACCCGCGCCAACGCCCTCAACCCAGCCGACCCTATGCCCGATCTACTGATCTCCCGCACCTGGGCCAGTGTGGGTGAATTTGCCAAGGCTGCTCAGTACGCCGAATCGGCTGTGAAGGACTCGCCGGCCAACCCGCGCCTGCGCGGCAACTACGGTGTCATGCTCTATCGTTCCGGCGATTGGGCGGAAGCAGCCGTACAATTGGGGCTCGCCATCCACGGCGGCCGCACCGAACAGGGTGAGACCATCGAAAGCCTCCCCCTCACGCTGGATGTGCGCATTGTCGAATACTACTTCACCTACGCCCTGGCCCTGGCGCGGTTGAACCGCTGCAGCGAGGCCATCCCGATCGCCAACCTGATCTTGGGACGAGTTCCCGCAGACGAGATAGCCGTGACCAACGCCCGACAGGCGCTACAAATCTGCGAACGCAGCCTTTCTACGCCACCCGCCCTCCCGACGAAAACAGCTCCTCCAACCCCTTAATCGCTATGTTCGTCTATCCTCGACGCGAACTCTTTTACAAGCGACCGCGCACCAACATTTACCGCATCTTCGCCTTGGTGGTGATGATCCTAGGCACGCTGTGGTTCCTGCGGGGCCTATCGCAGGGCGAAATCGAACATCCTTTCACGCCCACCGCCACCCCAACGCGCTCCGCCGCCTCCTACGCTTTGGAAGGAAACGCCCAATTCATTGCCGGCAACTTGGAACAGGCCATCACCGCCTACCGTGAGGCCCTGCGACTCGATCCGACCAACGCTCGCCTATGGGCCGAACTGGCTCGCATCCAAACCTACTCTTCGGCCCTGCTCACCACTGACCCGGCTCGCCTCGTCCGCCTGACCGAGGCGCTTGAATCGATCAACCGAGCCGTCGAACTCGCCCCAGACGACTCGACCATCCGCGCCATCCGTGCCTTCGTCTTGGACTGGAACGCCAACCCAACCCTGGTGGGTGAACGACAGGCCGCTGCCTATTTAAACGAAGCGGAGCGCGAAGCAGTGCGCGCCCTGCAACTCGATACCCAAAACACCTTAGCGCTGGTCTACTACGCCGAGATTTTGGTAGACCAGCAAAAATGGGCCCAGGCCGAGCAGTACATCCTGCGCGCCCTTGAGCGTGATGATGCCGACCAATTGATGGATGCGCATCGAGTCTACGCCTATGTGCTTGAGTCGATTGGTGCATATAACCAGGCGATTCAGGAATACGATCGAGCGATCCGGATCGCTCCTAACCTGACATTTCTCTACTTGCGGGCTGGGGCCAATTACCGCCGGCTGGGATTTGGCGCCCTCAACGAAGCCACGGCTCGTCAACTGTATGATAAATCGCTGGAGTACTTTCAGAAGGCCGCTTTGATCAACGAGCAATTGGGTATTCGCGATCCAATCCCATATCTCTCGATCGCCAAGACGTATTCTCAGACCGGCGATTATTTTGCCGCTGCACTCAACGTCAAAAAGGCCCTGGAATTTGACCCGGCCAATGCCGATACGTATGGGCAGCTGGGGATCGTGTATTTCAAATCGCGCAACTACGAGGGTTCGATCCCCGCCCTGAAATGCGCCGTGCGTGGTTGCACGGCTGAGGAGTCGTGTGAAGCGCGCGGGGGATGTCGGGCCGGCGATCCTGGGACGCCGGTGGTCGGTTTGCCCCTCTCGCCGAACACGGTCGTGTATTATTACACCTATGGGTCGGTGTTGGCGGCCTTGAGCCGGCCCAAGGATAACAAATGCCCAGAGGCTGTAGCGGTGCTGAGCGAAGTAGCCGCTGCCTTTCCGAGCGATCGCGACATTGCCGGCATCGTCCAGGCCGGCCTGACCATCTGTGCCTCGCTGGGCGTGAGCGCCTCCGCACCAACCGCCGGCGGAGAGGCGGCTGTGACCACCCCAACAGCCATGCCAGCTGCACCAGCCACACCCTAGGGCCGGCCTAGAACAGGGGAGAATCGTCAGAAGTTTGTAAGAATTTGCACCCACCCCTTGACGCCCCTCACTAGGACAAGTATGATACGGCG
Source organism: uncultured Anaerolineae bacterium (assembly GCA_937120535.1). Classification (GTDB taxonomy): domain Bacteria; phylum Chloroflexota; class Anaerolineae; order Anaerolineales; family Villigracilaceae; genus Denitrolinea. The sequence continues at coordinate 17,482 of CAKZJX010000073.1, read as the reverse complement.
TGCTTTAGCACTCGAAGGTCGAGAGTGCTAAAACCTAGGCTTGCTCAGTACCCCACACCTTGTAGGAGGTAGAAGTATGAAGATCAACCTCAAACCCTTGGGCGATCGGCTAGTGGTAGAACCAACTGAGCAGGAAGAAGTGACCCCTGGCGGCATCGTCCTACCAGAAACGGCTAAGGAAAAGCCCCAGCAAGGCAAGGTTCTGGCTGTGGGTCCTGGTGCCCGCAATGAACGGGGAGAGCGAATTGAAATGGACGTGAAAGTAGGCGACAAAGTGCTCTACGCCAAATATGCCGGCACAGAATTCAAAGTTGACGGCAAGAAACTGCTTATCCTGCGCGAAAGCGATGTGCTCGCAATCATTGAATAACACGAGGAGGAGTTCTCATGGCTGCAAAACAACTGGTCTTTTCCGAAGATGCTCGTCGTCAGTTGAAAGAAGGTATTGACACGGTTGCAACCGCAGTGGCCGCCACCTTGGGCCCTCGCGGACGCAACGTAGCGATCGACCGCAAATTCGGTTCTCCCACCATCACCCATGACGGTGTGTCGGTTGCGAAGGAGATCGAGCTGGAAGATCCCTTTGCCAACATGGGGGCCCAGCTGCTCAAGGAGGCGGCCACCAAGACCAACGACATCGCCGGGGATGGCACCACCACTTCGACCATTTTGGCTCACGCCATCGTCACCGAAGGCTTGAAGGCCATGGCGGCTGGTTACAACCCGATGCAGCTGAAGCGCGGCATCGAGCGCGCCACCGAAGAGGTAGTGAACTACCTCAAGAAGATCTCCACCAAGATCGACACCAAGGAAGAAATCGCCTCGGTGGCAACCAACTCGGCGGCCGACCCCGAGATCGGCAACCTGATCGCCGAAGTGATGGATAAGGTCGGCAAAGACGGTGTGATCACTGTTGAAGAGTCCAAGACCCTGCAGTTCGAGCAGGAATACGTCGAGGGCATGCAGTTTGACCGCGGCTACATCTCGTCCTACTTCATCACCGACAGCGAACACATGGAAGCGGTCATCAACGACCCCTACATCCTGATCCATGAGAAGAAGATCTCTGCTGCAGCCGATATCGTTCCGATCCTGGAGAAGCTCGTCCAGTCTGGCAAGCGCGAACTGGTGGTGATTGCTGAGGATGTGGACGGCGAAGCTCTGGCCACCTTGGTATTGAACAAACTGCGCGGCATGTTGAACGTGGTGGCTGTCAAGGCGCCTGGCTTCGGTGATCGTCGCAAAGCCATGCTGCAAGATATCGCCATCCTGACCGGCGGCACCGTGATCTCCGAAGAGACCGGTCGCAAACTGGAGACGGCCACGCTGCAAGACCTGGGCCGCGCCGATAAAGTGGTGGTCGACAAGGAGAACACCACCATCATCGGCGGCAAGGGCAAGAAATCGGCGGTGGAAGCCCGCATCAACGAGATCCGCGCCGAGATCGAGAAAGCCACCAGCGATTACGACAAAGAGAAATTGCAAGAGCGTCTGGCGAAGCTCTCCGGCGGCGTGGCCATCGTGCGCGTGGGTGCAGCCACTGAGACTGAAATGAAAGAGAAGAAACATCGTGTGGAGGATGCCCTCTCGGCTGCCCGCGCCGCCGTGGAAGAAGGTATCGTTCCGGGTGGTGAGATCGCCCTGCTCAACGCCACCGAAGCCCTGGAGAAACTCAAGGGCGAAACCGATGAAGAGCAGATGGGCATCAGCATCGTCAAGAAGGCCCTCGAGTTCCCAATCCGCAAGCTAGTCGAGAACGCCGGCCAAGACGGCTCGGTGATCATTGACGGCATTCGCCGCGAGGCCAAAGCCCAGAAGAACCGCAACATCGGTTACAATGTGCTGACCGGCGAATACGAGGACATGATCAAGTCCGGCATCATTGACCCGGTCAAGGTCGTCCGCGGTGCAGTGGAGAACGCAGCCTCGATCGCGGCGATGATCCTCACCACCGACGTCCTGATCACCGACATCCCGGAAAAAGAAAAGGCTTCCCATCCGCCCATGCCGGAGTACTAAACCACCGAGAGCTATGACCGAGAGAACCCCGCTTCCACTCTGGAACGGGGTTCTCTTGATCCGTCGACCCGGCGCCTTAAGGCGACGAGAGGAGGTCTCTCCCCACCGAAGTTGACAGAACAGATTACGTATCCTTTCTCATCCAGCGTTTTACCGCCTCGCGCGGGGGACGGTGATGGAAGAGCGCTTCCAGCAGTCGGTTCGGATCGGTATCCCAGCACAGCGCCTGGCGATGTTCTGGGAAGATGAAGCCTTCCGCCACGGCATGATCGAGCGCTGCCAGCAAGGGATCATAATAGCGACGCAAATTGAGCAAGCCGATCGGTTTCTCATGGGAGCCGATCTGGGCCCAGGTGATGGTTTCAAACAGTTCGTCCAAGGTGCCATAACCGCCGGGCAGGGCGACAAACGCATCCGACAACTCGTGCATGCGCACCTTGCGAGCGTGCATGGTGGGTTCGACTTCCAGGCGAGTCAGGCCGGCATGGGCTAGTGCTTCGGTGTTCATCGAGGGGATAATCACCCCAATCACCTCGCCGCCGGCCTCCAGCGCTCCATTGGCCAGCGCACCCATCAAGCCGGTGCGCCCCCCACCGTACACCAATCGCAACCCGCGTCGGGCTAGCAGACGCCCCATTTGGCGCGCCCCGTCCAGATAGTCTGGATGAACCGAATCGGACGATCCACAAAAAACACACACCGTTCGTATCATAGAGATGCGTATCCTTTCAACGATCATGCAAGATTGGTTCGGAGTGTATCACAATCCCAATCAAGAGATCCCGCGTTAGAGTTCCATAAACGATCGCCTGCGGCGCTTGACGTTGCCCACAAGAGGATTACAATCGTATCCTGGCTGATTGTCCTGTCGCCTGCAGGCAACCTATCCCCTTGCTGCCGAGGCGTCTTATGGAGTACAAAGATTACTACAAGATTCTGGGTGTTGACCGCCATGCCAGCCCAGAGGAGATTCGCAAAGCATATCGCAAACTGGCGCTCAAATACCACCCCGATCTCAACCCTGGGGATAAATCTGCTGAAGAGCGATTCAAGGAGATCAACGAGGCCTACCAAGTGCTCAGCGATCCGCAAAAGCGCGCCCGTTACGATCAGTTGGGTCAGGCCTACTCCTCGTGGCAACAGCGCGGCGCGCCGGGGGACTTTGACTGGAGCCAATGGTTTACCGGTACGCCCGGTGGCGTGCGGGTCGAAGTCGGCGATCTAGATGACTTGTTCGGCGAAGGGATGTTCTCCGATTTCTTCCGCGCCATCTTCGGGGGAATGGGCGGCGGTCCGACCTCGCGCGTCTCCAGCCGGGCCCGACCGACCGCTGCTTATCAACAACCAGCGACCATTTCGCTGCAAGAAGCCTATCACGGCACCACGCGCGAGATCGTGTCCGATCAGCGCCGCCTGCAAGTGCGCATCCCACCGGGGGTGAAGACCGGCTCGAAGGTGCGCGTGGCCGGCGCCGGCCCAGATGGAAGCGATTTATACCTGATCATAGAGGTAGCGCCTGACCCGCAGTTTGAGCGTGACGGCAACGATCTTAAAACTACCGCCTCGGTCGATGTATTCATCTTACTCTTGGGTGGGGAGATTGATGTGCAAACCATGACCGGCCGCGTCAAGCTTAAGATCCCCGCGGGGACCCAACCCGATCAAGTGTTTCGCATCGCCGGCCGTGGCATGCCATTCGTCAAAAACCCAGAGCAAAAAGGGGATCTGTACGTTCGTCTCAAGGTGCAGATCCCTAAGAATTTGACCCACCGACAGCGCCAATTAATCGAAGAGGCGGCAAAGAGCCGCTAGACGTTACCTGTTGGAGAGTGTACTATGAAACGCCCCCTGATCTTTATTTTGCTTCTCTCGCTATTGATTGTTAGCTGTGCGACTGCTACCTATCTCTTTCCTGCTCAAATGACTGAAGTCGAACAGAACAACTCATCGAGCGCATCAAACACCGAACCGCTCGCCTTTACCTCGATTGACGCAACCCAAACCGAAGAAGTGCTGGTGGCGCTTTACAAGAAAGTCCATCGCGGCGTCGTCGCCATCAAGACCATCGATCCACTCACCAATTCGCTGGGATCGGGATTCGTATACGACGACCAAGGTCATATTGTCACCAATTATCACGTTGTTGAAGGCTTGGAGCAGGTGGAGGTGGACTTTGTCAGCGGATTCAAGACCTACGGGACCGTGATCGGTATCGATCCCGACTCGGACCTGGCCGTGATCAAGGTGAACGCCCCAGCCGAGGAACTGCTGCCGCTCCCTCTGGGCGACTCCAATGCTGTACAAATCGGTCAAACCGTGGTTGCGATCGGCAATCCCTTTGGCCTGAACGGGACGATGACCGTGGGAATTGTGTCGGCCTTAGGACGCACTCTCGAATCGATGCACACCACACCGAGTGGAGCAGTGTTCAGCGCTGGCGACATCATCCAAACTGACGCAGCAATTAACCCAGGCAATTCCGGCGGTCCGCTCTTTAACCTGCGTGGCGAAGTGATCGGTGTCAATCGCGCCATCCGCACCATGGCGACCACCATGAGCGGAGAACCGCTCAACACCGGTATCGGGTTCGCCATCTCTTCCAATATCGTCAAACGGGTTGTGCCCAGCTTGGTACAAAACGGCCGCTATGACTATCCCTACTTGGGCATTTCGTTCTTGCCTAAACTTAGCCTACCGATCATCGAAGCCCTGGACTTGAAGAGCCAGACCGGAGCATATGTGCTAGAGGTGGCCCCAGGAGGTCCCGCTGATCGGGCCGGCATTCGCGGTGGAAATCGAGTCAGCAGATTTGGGAACATCCCCGCCGGCGGTGACTTGATCATCGCCATTGACGGCCGGCCGGTCAAAATCTTTGACGAGCTGCTGCGTTACCTGATCAACGAGAAGGCCCCAGGCGATACGGTCATCCTCACTGTGCTGCGTGGCGATGAAAAATTAGACATCTCGGTCGTGCTAGACAAACGACCGCGCTAATCGATTTCCTGTTCCCTCTGTCTCTCAGCGCGCCGAAGATCCTTCCTTCGGCGCGTTTATTTGCCTCGATCTCCACCAGGGAAAGCTCTTGCCTGTCCGGATAAATCGCCACCGGATCAGGCGATGAACCGGTAGCCCAAGGTGCCAATACACAAACCCCATAACCCCGTGAGGCGCAAAGAAGTGGGTACAAATGTACATCCCGTCGGCAAAGCGCCACTCTTCCCATTCTTCTCCAAACGGATAAACGCGGTGGAGCAGCACATCGCGCTCGGTTTTACTATTTTCGATCCGCCAACCGTAACTCTGGGCATAACGCCCGATCAGGGACCGACCGCCTTCAGAAGACCGGTCCCAACGCCCTTCGTAACGCTCCACGAAAAAACCTTCATGCTTGAGCTGCCGGTTGCCCGATTGCCCATCTTCCCACACCCGCTCCACGCGATCGGGATGCAAGTTGGCCAATGCCTCCTGTGCGGCGGTCTTAAAATCCATCAACTTTACCTTGGGAAAAACCTGCTGTGCACCGGGATGTTTTACGATACTATCGGCCGAAAGCCCCTCGATCAACGCATACGCAATCGGATAAGGCACCGGTGTCATCCGCGACACAATCAACGCCATCGACCATACCGGCAGATATGGCAACAGGATCAGTCTGCGCTTCAACTTGCGCTCCTGGGCATAGGTAAGCATCAGGTCCCTATACAACAACACATCCGCACCCCCGATCTCAAACACTTGTCCCTGGCCGTCAGGATTATCCAGAGCCGCCAACAAGTAATCCACCACGTTCTGCACTGCAATTGGCTGGGAACGATGGTTTAACCACCTGGGGCCCACCACGATTGGAAACAGCTCAGTCATGAAGCGGATCATCTCAAATGAGATGCTCCCTGCACCGACGATCACGCCGGCCCGGAACTCCGTGACCGGCACGCCGCTCTGGCGCAGGAGATACCCGGTCTCAATCCGTGAACGCATATGGGGAGCAATATCCTGTTCCGGATCGGCCAGACCGCCGAGATAAATAATATGCTGCACGCCAGCTGCGCGCGCCGCCCGACCGAAGTTCTGGGCCCCGACGCGTTCTTTTTCGATGTAACCGTGCCCGATGCTCATATTATGAATGAGATAGTAGGCCGTGTGAACGCCCTCTACCGTCGCAGGCAAACTGGCTGGGTTGAGCACATCGCCGGCCACGATCTCCACCTGACGCGCCCAACCTCGCCCCACCAAACGCTGTGGATTGCGCGCCAAGGCGCGCACCCGCAGCCCACGCTCCAACAAGCGCGGGATGAGGCGACTGGCAATATACCCCGTTGCACCCGTGACCAGGATCAAGCGCTCGTCCATAAAAATTTATGCGCTAGGACACGGGCACGCGAGGCCAACCGACGCGTTAAACCATCGAAAATAAACTTATGAAACGGCCACATTGCGTACCAGTAAAGAAACCCAAACAATCCCCGCGGAGCAAAATAAGCGGTGACCACCAATAACGTCTGTCCATCTTGCGGGATCGACTCGAACTGCAACCACGCTTTCCCGGGCAACCTCATCTCTGCCCGCAGTCGCATCAGACAATTAACTTGCACCTCCTCCACCCGCCAGAAATCAAGCGCCTCCCCAGGTCGGATCTCATCTGGATGACGCCGGCCGCGGCGCAATCCTACCCCCCCGATCAACTTATCCAACCAACCGCGAAGTGACCAAGCCCAATCCATAAAGAGCCAGCCGCGATCGCCCCCTAAGCCGGTGTACGCCCGAAACACCGCCTCGGCCGGCACCTCCACCAGCACCTGACGACGCTCGATAAACATCCCCTCCTCGACGGTAAACGTATAAGGGCGATCCCGACCGACCACTGTCACCAGCGCATCCGACCAAGAAGTCTCTACGTCATCCCGCTGAATGCGTGCCAAAGCCAACTGCACCGCTGTCGAAAAATCCAACGGCTGAATCTGAGGAAACAGCTTGCGCGCCACATCGTCCCGCACGATTAATTGGGCACGCAACCCTTCAATCAGAGGAAGCACCACCCGCCAATGGATCGGTGTCACCATATGTACCCAATAAGCAGAGAGGCGCATTGCATAAAACGGGGTGCGGATCAGCCGTCGCTTCAAACCGCGCACTTTAGCATATTCGAGCAACATCTCTGCGTATGTCAGGCGCGTTAGTCCCCCGATCTCGATCACCCGACCGATCGACTCAGGCGTCTCAAGAGCGGCCACCAGATAAGCCAACACATCCCGAATAGCGATCGGCTGCGCCTGGTGAAAAAACCACGCTGGGCAGATCAGGATCGGCTCGCGCTCCGTCAGATAGCGGATCATCTCAAACAGGACGCTCCCCGACCCCACGATCATGCCGGCCCGAAATTCCGTCACCGACACACTTCCGTGGCGCAAGATGTGGCCGATCTCGTGGCGAGCACGCAGATAGGGCGAGAGATTGGCCGTTGGATCCACCAACTCCCCAAGATAAATGATCCGTTCCACGCCGGCCTGCTCTGCAGCCAGGGCGAAGTTGTGCGCCAGCCACAGATCATATTGAGCATCTTGTCGCCCTCCTTGCCGGCCGTGAATCAGATAATACGCCGCCGATACCCCGCGCAACAACTCTACTGTTCGACTAGGATCGCTGATATCACAAGCAACCGCCTCTACGCGCGAAGCCCACGGGTATCCCATCAACCGCTGCGGATCACGCGTCAAACAGCGCACCCGATACCCGGATTCCAACAACCGTGGCGCCAACCGTCCTCCCACATACCCTGTGGCGCCCGTAACCAAGATGAGTCTTCCAGCCATACCAAAACTCGATTATACAAGACCAAGCTCCACTTTTCGACCTCAATTTCCAACACTCAGCACACAACATTGATTAAGAACAACTCGCACAGCCTATAAATCTGCAATCATCTGCCCTCTATCGCCTCCTATGACCTATCTATGCAATTCGTGTAATCTGTGCAATCTGTGGCAATCTGTGGCCCTTTTCTGTTGTACAATCGCCCTCAATGACCCCTCTCTTTTGGATATCCCTAGCCTTCCTGATCGGAATCCTAGCAGGAAAACAACTCACCCTCCCTGTTTCCATCTGGATGGCTTTAGCATTGACCTCCCTAAGTCTAGCAGGCCTGTGGCGCTTCCTCAAACGCTCAACCGTCCTTCAAGGTCAGGCCCGCGCCCTTTCCATCCTACCCTTCTTCCTAACTTCATTCTTCCTCGGCGCAGCTCGCTTACAAGCAGCCATCCCAACCATCACTGCTCACGATCTCGCCTGGTACAACGACCGTCAATACGAAGTGCGAATCACCGGCTGGGTAACAGCTCCCCCCGATCGTCGCGATCGATACGCTAATCTAATCGTTCGCGCCGTTAGCATTGACGCTGGCAACGAAGGCAATCTCCCCGTGGATGGCTTGCTTCTGGCCCGCATCCAGCCGCACGAAGAGTACGAATATGGCCAGATGATGCGCCTGCGCGGCCGACTGCAAACCCCGCCAGAAGAAGAGGGATTTTCCTATCGCGAATACCTTGCTCGCCGAGGCGTGCACTCATTCTTGCCAAACCCCAAGATCACCCTCCTCCCCGAACAACGCGGCAACCCCTTCATGGCCGCTATTCATCGCCTAAGACAATACGCTTTGAGCGTCCTACACCGGATTTTCCCCAATCCAGAAGCCTCCTTACTAGCCGGCATCCTACTAGGGCTGGATGACGGCCTGCCTGAAGATCTGCAACAAGCCTTTCGCGACACCGGCACGGCCCATATCATTGCCATTTCCGGTTTCAACATCTCTATCATCACCGCCGTCCTCCTTGCTCTATTTGGACGCCTAATGAATCAATGGCGCAGCATGGTCCTAGCTGCCCTTGGCGTTGGCGTCTACACCCTTCTCGTGGGAGCCGACGCCGCTGTTGTACGGGCAGCCATCATGGGATGGCTCGGCCTTTTAGCCCGCTACTTTGGCCGCCAACAAGATGGGCTGCTCGCCCTACTGGTCGCCGCCGCTGCGATGAACCTATACCAACCCTACTACGTCTACGACGTAGGCTTTCAACTCTCCTTCTTTGCCACCCTTGGCCTTATCCTATACGTTCAGCCGCTTGAAAGCTGGACAATACGCTTACTTACCCGCTTCAAACCGCTCTCACCCGAACCCGATTCTCCGCCGGCCCCCCATATTGCTCGTCTAGCTTCGCTCATCAGCAACCTCTTCCTAGTCACCTTTGCCGCCCAAGTGACCACTTTTCCCATCATGGCCTACCACTTCAACCGCATCTCCCTCGTCTCACTAATTGCCAACCCATTCATCTTGCCGGCCCAACCGGCCGTAATGATCCTCGGCGGACTAGCCAACCTTCTGGGGATGATCTTGCTTCCCCTTGGGCGGCTTTTCGCCTGGATCGCCTGGCCCTTCGTGGCATACACCATCCGCATGGTAGACCTCTTCACTCAACTCCCTAATGCCGCCATCGCCTTAGACTTTCCCTTCTACGGCGTGCTTCTCTGGTTTACCTTGCTGTTTGGCCTGACCCTCGGACGCAATCCATTAAAACAACTTCTCGTCCGAGTGCGCCTGCCTCGCCTTCCCATCTGGGGTATCCTAGCCGGCCTGCTACTGGTTGCTTCTCTCGTTTGGCGTTCCATCCTAGCTCTACCAGACGGAAACCTGCACTTGATCCTTCTCAACGTTGGCACAGCGGATGCCATCCTGATCCAGACCCCTTTGGGTTCCAATCTGCTGATCAACGGCGGTGAACAGCTTTCACAACTCTCTCGCCAATTGGGCGAACGCCTACCGCTGCTCCATCGTCAACTCGATTGGCTGATCATCGCTTCTACCCAAGAAAATCAAGTAAAGGCTCTACCGCGCCTGATCGATTACTATCCTCCGCGGCGCGTCCTGTGGAGCGGAAACATAGAAGCTTCCTATGCCTCGCGCATCCTACATGCCCGATTGATCGACCGCCAAATTCCTATCATTCAAGCAACAACCGGCCAAAAACTTGACCTGGGCGACGGAGCTACCCTGACGATTCTCCATGCCGACCAACGAGGCGCCGTACTCTGGATCGAATACAAGCGCTTTCGTGCGCTCCTCCCGATCGGAATGAGCCTCGATGCCTTGACCGAACTCCAAGCCGACCCGTCCCTACCCCCGCTCACCGCCCTGCTCCTGGCCGACTCGGGATGGGTTACCCTCAACCCACCCACCTGGATCGCCTCCCTACGTCCCCAGATCATCCTTCTGAGTGTCTCCACCGAAAATCGCTTCGGCCTGCCCGATCCAGAGACGCTCGAAGCCGTCCAAGAATACACCGTCCTGCGCACCGACGTCCATGGTTGGATCGAGCTGGTCTCCGATGGCACAACCGTATGGGTGAACGTGGAGCGGCGACTCGCCTCGGCAACCCCCTCCCCTGGGCCGGCCGAAGAAGTCGAACTTCCAGAGCTCCCACAGGAAAGCCTTGAAGAAGGGAGTGTCCAGCCTTAAGAAAACCATTAGGTGATGCTTTACATATCCCAATTTTCGCACGTTGGTTCTTACAATCTTGAAAGGGTAGACTTTTAGGGGGCCTTAAGCGATTGATTTTTAGCAAAAAATAATGTATATACGACATGGTTATGCTTTTGTTCCTGCACATGGTTGCCCTAGTCATCTGGTCGGGAGCCAATGCCGCTCGCTGGGCTTCGGCTAGCCTCGCCGGTCAATTCTTCTGGCTACGCATCTCGATGCTGGGGACCCTTCTGATTCAGCCAACCCTCCTGATCTTTGCCCTTCAACTCACCCGCAATAGCCGTTCAATTTCATCCTCGTCGCTTATCTTGCTTTGGGTTTTCCCCCTACTTGGCTTGCTGGCAGTATGGACAAATGATGCTCATCACTTGGTATATCACTCGTTGGGGTTCAGGCTCAATCGAGAATGGTCAGAGTTAGTCTGGACGCCCGGCCCCCTAGTGTGGATGGAACTAGTATATCGCTACTCTTTGCTCCTAGCGACGATCTTCCTGCTGCATCAGTCGAGCCATCATGGAAGCGCCTTGCTTCGGGAGCAGAGCAACACCGCTTTCCTCGGAGCTACCCTCTCCTTCTTTGGGGATGCCTCGCTCTCCATAGCGTACCTGATCAGCGGGACGATCTTCGACGCCTCCCCCATCATCTACACCCTGGCCGGCGTAGTGTACTACCTGGGTATCATCCGCAACAGGATGTTCGACCTGATCCCCGTAGCCCACACCACCTTGATCCAAAGCATGAACGACGGTGTGATCGTGCTCGACCTCCATAATCGAATTGTCGAGATAAACCCCGCTGCTGGAAACTTCCTGGGCATCAAACCCGAAGAGGCCATCGGCCAGCCGGCCCAATCTGTGCTCTTCAACTGGAACGAAACCACCCAGCCGTTTTGGGGAGTATGGAACAAGCGCACTGAAATCATAGTTTCCCAGACCATGCCTCGCCACCTTGATCTGATCATCACCCCCTTGCTTGACGAGAAAAACCGCCCCTTCGGTCGTCTCCTCGTATTTCGCGACATCACCGAGCGAAAAAAGAACGAAGCTGCCCTGAGGATAGCCAACCACAAATTGCAAGAACAGCTCAAAGAGATCACTCGCCTGCGCGACCAACTGCGAGAACTGGCTATTCGCGATCCCCTGACCAACCTCTACAACCGTCGTTACCTGCAAGAAGTGCTCGACCAAGAACTAGCGCGTGCCCATCGCGCCCAATACCCGGTCTGCCTGATCATGATCGATATTGACCACTTCAAACACGTCAACGACATCTGTGGTCACAAAGTAGGAGACGAAGTGCTACAATTCCTAGCCTCGCAGATCGCCCTACACATCCGCCGATCGGATACCCCTTGTCGCTACGGAGGCGAAGAATTCCTAATCGTGATGCCCAATGTCTCTATCGAAACCGCCCATCAACGCGCAGAAAAACTGCGCGTCACCTTTGCTAGCCATCGCTGGCCCTGTTCCAACTTGACCATCATCCCCACCATCTCCATCGGCATTGCTATATTCCCCTTTGATGCCACCGACCCAGAACAACTAATCGACGCTGCCGATCGAGCCATGTACGCCGCCAAGCGTGCCGGCCGCAACCGCATCACCCTCTACTCTCAACTCGACCAGACCCAATCTGCCTTCTTGCAATAACCTCTCCCCTCTCACCAAACTCTTAAATCCATCGGGCAAAATTCCATTAGCCAAGCCCTTCTATAACTCAAAGCGTCTCTGCACCATTACCGGCGGCCTTGTTCAATAAGTCTCTTTGGACGGTACGAACTCTCTCTAGAAGAGCCATAAGAAGGCCGTTTGACCCTTGAATCGGCGACTGATTCCATCGCTGATCCCCTCCTATGCCTGCTCTACCGGACTCTCCTTGTGCGCGTCAAGGGTGCTTATTGAACGGGAGCGGCTAAATTATGGGTTGATAAACTGAAACACATGAGCGGGATAGTTCGGAAAACGCTGCTTGCGCCATGGACGGCAGTGGAAGCAGTACAGAAAAATCTTCCAGGCTGCCTTCCAGGCTTCTGGACCACGCGAAAAACAGCGCGAGCGTCGCGCCAGGCGAGCGAGATCCTGGCCTCACTCGGCGTTCTTCCCTTCGGGGTCGGCCTGTGCTTGGGAACCGGCCTCCACCCTGCCGTGCAACGTGAGTCGCATGGGAACCCAACACGTAGACCACAGAGCCTCCCCGTGTCTTTGTGTCTCGGTGTGAAAAAATCCCCTTTTTATCCACTCCCTATTGAACAAGGCCCATTGGGATTGTCAAAATGCCATGCTATTGTTATAATCTATACACCTTTCGGGCGGATAGCTCAGTTGGTTAGAGCACTGCGTTGACATCGCAGAGGTCGTAGGTTCGAGTCCTATTCCGCCCACCAAAATAAAGAAGCCTGGTATCAGGCTTCTTTTTGCTTTCAGGGCGCGCTCTAAGAGCGTTCTGAGTTCATGGTGAGCATGAATGCGTTCGCATACGATATTTTACGTGGAAACGTTTGTTATGGGAAGAATTCGCCTTTCATCAGAGAGGCAGAAAAACAAGGCAGAGCGGGCTTGTTCAATAAGTTTTTTTGGATGGTGCGAACTGTCTCTAGAAGAGCCACAAGCAGGCCGTTTGACCCCTGAATCGGCGGCTGATTATCGCTGATCCTCTCCCATGCCTGCTCTACCGGACGCGTCAAGGGTACTTATTGAACAAGCCCAGGCAGAGCTATCTGTTGCTCTGCCTTCCCTGTCGGGCTCGTCATTGCTGCTAACCCCAAGGGGCTATTTGTGAAGCGCGCCTTGCTTTGGGTGAAGCAAGAATACGATCAGGAAGATAGCGGTGGCTGTCAGGACAATCGAGGCGCCAGAGGCAATGTTGAAGTAGTAACTCAGGTACAAGCCCACGATGGCTGCGAACGATCCGAGGCCGGCTGCAGTAAGCATCATGATCCACAGGCGACGCGCCAGCAGATAAGCTGTTGCGGCCGGCGTGATCAACATAGCTACCATTAGAGCGACGCCAACGGCCTTTAGAGAGATGGCCACAGTGATGGCGATCAAGACCAGGAGGAGGTGGGTGAAGAAGGATACCGGTAGCCGTAGGGTGGCAGCTAGGACAGGATCGAACGAGATCACTAGGAATTCCTTGTAGAAAAGGAAGACCACGATCAGGACCAAGGCGCTAAAGATCGCCATCCAGATCAGTGTCGTAGTGCTGACGCTGAGCACGTCGCCGAAGAGAAAATGGCTCAAGTCTACAGCATAGCTACGAACCGTGGAGAGGATAGCGATCCCTAGGGCAAACATGCCGGCGAAGATGATTCCGATGGCGGTGTCTTCTCGAAGGCGTCCGCTGCGACTGATGGCGCCAATGCCCAATGAGGTCAACACCGCTGTCCCCAAGGCCCACCAGAAGAGGGATTCGCGCTTTTCACCGCTAACCAGATAGCCAATCGCTACGCCGGGTAAGATGGTGTGCGCTAGGGCGTCGCCAAAGAAGGCCATGCCGCGCAGAACCATGTAGGAACCGATGATTGCGCCCACCACGGCAGTGAGCAGGGAAGCGATCAAGCCGCGCACCATGAAGCCGTAGCGAAGCGGTTCAAGCAGCCAGTCGAACGTCATGCTTGTCTCCTTGACAACAGGTATCGATGACGATCTGGCCATCTAGAATGGTAAGCTGGCCGGCGTAGGCGCGTTGAAGGATGTGGGGTTGCAAGACCCGCTCCGGGATGTCGAAGGCGATCAGGCGGCGGTTGAGGAGCAGGATGCGATCGAAGTGTTGGGCGGCTTGTTGAAGGTCGTGGATGGCGACCATGATGGTCACGCCGCGTTGCTGTAATTCGCCTAGAAGGTGAAGCAGACTTTCTTGGGCGGGGAGATCAAGGCCGGTGAGTGGCTCGTCCATGAGCATCAATTCGGCCTCTTGGGCCAGGGCGCGAGCGATGAACATGCGTTGCTGTTGGCCGCCGGAGAGTTCGCCGATCTGGCGCTTTGCCAAGTCGACTAGCCCCACGGTTTCTAGAGCGCTATGGACGATTTGCCAATCCTGCTTTTGGGGCCAGCGAAACAAGCCAATTTGGGCTAGCCGGCCCATCATAACGACCTCAGCTACCGATACCGGAAAGCGCCAATCTACCTGGCTGCGCTGAGGGACGTAACCGATGCAGACATGTCCATCAGGACGGGAACCATACACTTTCACTTGCCCTTCGGTAGGGTGTAGGACGCCGACCACGATCTTGAACAGGGTGGTCTTACCGGCCCCGTTCGGCCCAACCACTGCCACTCGTTCCCCGGCATGCAAGTGAAAGGTGAGATTCTCCAATGCCGTTAAGCTGTCGTAACGGAAGGACAGATGGAGGACATCTAGAATCGGTTGATCGTGCGCATGTTGAGTGTGTAAGTACGCCACAGACGGTTTCCACATCAGGAAAGGGTTATCGCAGGGCTTCCACGATAGTGCGGACATTATAGCGCATATAGGACAAATAATCGGGGGCCGGGCCATCGGCCGGACTCAGGTCGTGATAGATCATAACGAGTTTAACGCCGCTCTCTTCAGCAACTCGGCTAGCGAGAGGGATATGGGCGGTTTCGCTGATGAAAATCGCTTTCACTCCTAAGGAGCGAATGCGTTCGACCAGATCAGCAAGTTCCTGTGCCGAAGGAGCAGCCTCAGTGCTAAAGGAGGGGAGGATGGCCCCTAGCTGGCGGAAGCCATATTCCTCGGCAAAGTAGCCCAAAACGGCATGGTCTAATACCAACAGCCGGTTCTCGGCTGGCACCTGAGCCACTTGTTCGCGAATCCAGCCGTCGAGTTCGCGCAACTGGTCCTGGTAAGTAGCGGCGTTCTGACGGTAGGTTGACGCATGAGCGGGGTCAGCAGCCGCCAAGGCTGAAGCGATGTTTTCCGTCCAGAGGAGAACGTTGTTCGGGTCCGTCCAGGTGTGGGGATCGCCGCCGAGATGATGGTGATGATGGTGATCTTCTGCCCCTTCTTCCTCTTCTTCATGATGATGCTCGATCACCTCTTCCATAGGAAGCAGGGGAATGCCCTCGGAGACTTCGATCACTTTCTCCATGGCTCCGGCGCTTTCTAGCAGGGGGAGGAGATGGGCTTCTAGGCCGGCGCCGTTAACAAATATTTGTTGGGCATTGGCCACCAGGGTGAGGTCTTGCGGGCGTGGCTCAAAGGTGTGAGGATCAGCGCCAACTGGCAGCAGAGAAATCACCTGAACATGCTCGCCACCGATCTGACGGACAACATCAGTGACGATCGACGTGGTTGCCACAACGGTCAGTCGAGCTTCAGGCGTGGGCGAAGCGCTTGTACAAGCGGTTAGCCACAGGATAGAGATAAGGAGCAGAGAAAGCCAGCGTTTCATATTCACCTCTTTTTGAAATTGATTTTCGTTTTCAACAGAAAAGCAGCAAATTCACTCGATCTAGCGGTGTCGGGCGGAGAGTTGCTTAGGAATTCGCTTGGGGAAGAGAAGTGTGGATTAAGGCCGATAGATAGAGCAGAAGAACAACAGCTAAGATGGTCAGCAAAAGGTAAGGCCGCCGACGGAGACTCGCATGGGGGCGATAGGACGCCGATCGGCGTTGGCGGGCATCCAAGGCAACCCCTAAAGCAACAGTGGTCGGGATGGCGGTACATACCATGCACATCGTCGTTTTCCTTATTTTTGGCGGCAATCTGCGCACAAGCCCGAAATTTGTAGCCAGTGGTCTCGAATTTCGAAGCCGGTTTGACGGCTGATGTGGTCAAACAGGGCTTGGAGATCATCCCCTTCAAACAGGACAGCGCGCTGACAACGTTCGCAGAGCAGGATGTGTTGATGTCCTTGGCCGGCCCTCAGAAAGGCTTGGCAACCTCCTTCCTGGTGGACGCGCTGAATCAGGTGGAGTTCCTCTAATTTTTCTAGAGTGCGATATACGGTAACCAAGCCGAGAGCAGGGTAGCGTTTGCGGGCCAGATGATACACTTGAAGGGGAGTAAGGGCGCGTGGGGTTTGGGCTATAGTCTCGACCACTGCCTGACGCGCTGCCGTTTGACGGTAGCCGTTGTCTTTCAAGCGTGCTAGCCAGGCTTCTGCGGACATAGTTGATCTATTGTTGAAACTCATTTTCAATTATACGGAGATTGTACATGTTGTCAAGAGAAAAGGAGGGTGTTCTATAAATCAGCGAGATCGAGTACACTTGCAGTGTGGCAAAAGGCAAACGTTCTCCCAAACCCTACCGATCGCACATCGGTTTGGAAGACCTCCACCGACTGGCCCAAGCCTTTGTCCGGCACCATCCGCGGCCCCGAACAGGAGGCGGACGCCCTCCGCGCTTGATGGTGGGAGACGCTCTGTATGGGATGGATACACGGGGATTGGCCTGGATAGATGAGCGGGGAGGGAAAGCCGTGATGCGGGTGCAAGAGAGCCTGCATCGGGAGGTGCGTCGCCCAGTGCGCCGGCGGGCCCAGGCGGATTACCAAGCTCATCGGGCCGCCTACCGAAAGCGCCATTTGGTCGAGTCGTTCTTTGGCGGCTGGAAGGGTTGTGTAATTCCAGTCCTCCGGAGCGCCAGGACGAGATGGCCTTCCGAGCCGTGTGGGGGCGCCCGTTGTTGTGGAACATCGGGATGGTTGGGAGTCGAATGCGTCATGGCAAGGACAGAGTGGTGTTTTTTAGAACATCCTCACTATGGATTGACAAAAAAAGCGTTTGCGTTAAAATAATCGTCGCAAGCAACAAGCCGAAGTGGCGGAACTGGCAGACGCGCTAGGTTCAGGGCTTAGTGACCGCAAGGTCGTGAGGGTTCAACTCCCTCCTTCGGCACAGTAACAGGCTCCAGGGCGACTGTTCTAAAATTAGTAACTC
The DNA here is from genome assembly GCA_937120535.1 of uncultured Anaerolineae bacterium. Classification (GTDB taxonomy): domain Bacteria; phylum Chloroflexota; class Anaerolineae; order Anaerolineales; family Villigracilaceae; genus Denitrolinea. The sequence continues at coordinate 71 of CAKZJX010000073.1, read as the reverse complement.
ACCTTACGCAGCAAGTTGAGCGGGATGGAGTTCCCGCAAAGCAGCGAAGGCAGATTGGATGGCGCGCAAAT
>CAKZJX010000072.1 GCA_937120535.1 uncultured Anaerolineae bacterium | reverse complement strand
TAACCCGTTAGCCAGCAGATAATCTGATCTACCTCTTCTTTGGTGCGGTTCTTGCGCTGGGCCTTTTGGACGTACAGGGGGTACACGCCGGAAAACTTCATACGGTAAATGCGGTGCTGGGGCATTTCAGTTCCTTTCCTAAAGCGAGCTTTACTGCGCGGGGCATGCAAGCGGTTAGCGAAGCGATTTCCTGGTTTCAGCATAACGGGCAAATTTGTTTAGAATTGCTTGCCAGCCAGCTCGCTGCTGCTCGATGGAATGCGTTGTTTCGGCATCGAATGTAACTTTGACCATGACACCATTGGAAATCTCGGCGAATTCGATTTCCGCGACTCTGTCTCCGAAGGAATAGGCAAGGAACTGATTAGGAACTACTTTGGTGTATGTGCCCGCAAAATCAAAGCCAGAACTTCCATCCTTTGCCTCCATCCTGGAACAGAATTCACCCCCCACTCGCAGATCGACAGTTGATTTCGTAGTGTGCCAGTCATCGCACACGGCATTCCACTGAACGATGTCTTCCGGTGTGGTATAGGTCTTCCAGGCAACTTCGAGCGGCGCTTGAACCAGTGCTTCTACGGCGATTTTCATAGTTTCCTCCATGCGCGGAACAAGTCCTATGGGCAGAAATGAGTCACAGTTGCGTTAGGGCAGTTGAAACGGCATAGCCCAAAGTTGTCTTGTCGCACGAAGAGGCTAGTGATCCCATAGGGTTGCCTTACTCTAGCAGAAATGCTGCCCCTGCGCCGCTGCGCCAGAAAGCGATACGGGTGCCGTCTCTGGACGTGACAGTCTGCATCGGACCTCCTGTGCTCCGGCTAGGGGCTGCCCGGCTGTTGCCCGCGGGTCTGACACACGCTTCTGCGAGCACGCCTGTGGCGCCAAGTAGGGCTGACTTCAAGAATGCTCGTCTGCCGTGCTCCGGCGCTGCATGCATCGCATCGACTCCATTCTGACCGGGGAACTGAACTAGCCGCGCCGTCTAACGGCCCGCGCTTCACCTGCGCCGCGAAGAGCAGCGGAGCGGCGTCAGGTGGAAGCGCGTGTTCGGCGGCGTCCCGCGGTCAATATGGGACATAATGCCTATTCTGCGGCTCTCAAAACCTCGAGTATCTCCTCACAATATCCTTTTGCAATCTGCCGTTCATGCTCATAGAGAGCTTGATCTCGATTGTGAGCCAACGGATTTCTGATCTTGGCAAGAAGTTGCGCTCGCTGACCCCAATAATTCTTATCCTTACCGAAAATTGGGCTAAAGACACTCCACTCAGCAAATATTATGGCAAACAAATCTTGTGGATATGTAAAGTCAACCAGATTCTGAGACGCTTTGCTACCAAAAGCCGTTACCTCTTTTTGTTGTGCTTCTTGACACTTTTCAAAGATTACTCTCAGATTAGGCTTCGCCTTGCTTAGCTTACTGATCCACTGCTCTCCATGCTGTTCAAGCATTTTAGTAACAACGATGTCACGCAGAGCAACTTCGGTTTCGCGCCACAGTGGCCAAAGGTCAACTTGGCGCTCTATCATCTTCAAAAAAGTATGAAAGTGCGTAGAAAAAGCCGCAAAAGTTCCTTGTTCAATGAGACGGATAAGCCCATAACGTTGGAATTCCTCTGCATTTGTCTGCTTGGCGTCAACCACTGGACCAAACAGAATCTGCAATAATTTGTTCAGGCTGTCATCCTCACCCAAAATAGATACCATATGTTCATAATGATCAATCAAAGATTGTTCAATACAATGGGCGGCTTGATCTACGTCAGCTGCCTGAAACGTACGAAACTGTTCTACTATCTCGTAGCCCAGCATCTCCAAAAGATAAGGGTGTCCACCACAATAGAGGTCCACTCGCTCTTTTAATGTTGGCGTGACCTCTATGCCAACAGAAGAAATGCGAGCAAAATATTCTTGCATGTCTAACTCATTGAACATGCTCAGGTAATGCTTATGGAAGATACCATCGAGAGTAGAAATGGCCTTTGTCTGCAACTCAATGTCCCGCAGTGAGCGACGAGAGATGGTCACAAAACTGATACGCCATTCGGGCCGATAAGAGAGTTCCCGCAATCCTTGAAATCCCGAAACATCTCCCCTGAAGAGATTACGTGTGTGATCAAACTCGTCAAGAATGAACAAAACGTTGATACCAGCCTGGCGTATTTTTTCAAAATACCTTTGAAGGCGTCCATAACCTTCGGTCCACGACACTCTATCTTCTAACGCGTGCTTGGCTGCATGAATGATGGGGTCAGTTAACAGCCCCAACTCATCCAACTCATCGTAACTGCGTATGACTAGCGAGCGAAAAAAGGACGATGCTTGATCGTAGGTTGCCAGATTGATCCAGAGAGGCAATCGGTTCCGAGCAATAAGGTCACCCTTACGCTCCATCACCGCCTGATACACCAGGCTGCTCTTGCCGATACGATAATCACCGATAATGGCCAAATTCCCCGGTTCTTTTGGGCGCAAAACTCGACTCTCCACTACTTGTAGGCTTTCATGGCGGCCTATGAAACGTTCACCATGAACAATCCCGCCATAATCAGAGAAAGGATTCTCAAAATCCATCTTTACCTCACTGATGAGCAATCAGCCATTCCTTGAACAGCCCTACTCTAATAGAAAAGTATTGACCTGTTTGTTCCACCACGTCTCGCTTGGTCAAGTCTTCAAGGATTAAGTCAACAGGGGTATGCGTCTCGCAGGCTATGCTGTTCCGACTGCACGGCCCAGTCTTGCTATTTACTGCAATTGCAGTGAGCACCTTGAGCGCATCTTCATCACTAATCGCATCTTCTGACGTATCTCCCGAGTTGATCAGATTGTCAAACTTGTCTGGCCCTAGCGCATTGACACCCCTGACTAATTCATCCTTCACTTGCTCAACGTCAGCCTCAGTGACCAGGCTGGCTCGTTTACGATTCATATACTCGACAAGCCGATTACAAAGAATTTGGATATAGAAGGGGCTACCAGCTGTCAGATCAAGAATCCGATCAATTGCCCGCTCGCGGTACCGGCTTTCCCCATATCGTCCCCCGATCCGGATTGGTTCATCAATGAGCCTAATTGCATCTTCGCGCCGAAGATAAGTCACCCGCTCGTCCTGCGTGGTGCCAAACTCGTTGGGGAAGTGTTGCTTGAATTTGGGCATTACATCCTGACCAACCAAAACAGCGTTGAAATAATTCTCTTGCAACAATGCCTTCCAATTCTTCATAAAAGTCTCAGGGATTAAGCCTTTTGTAATGTATCCATAGATATAGGAAAATTCGTCTATTAGCAGAATCAGACGGATATTGCGCCACTCCGGTAATTTCGAAGCAGATCTGCGGAAGCGCTCGAAAACATCTTTGAAGAGTATCAAAGGGCTATGGTGATTATAAAACTCATCATCAGAGGGGAATTTCATGTCTAGTGGCGGAGAACCTGCGCTTACTCGATCCTCAGTGGCGTATTCCAGTTTCTTTAAGATTCCCCAAAGAATTTGGTATAAAAATGGCGAACCGGAATGCTCATCTAGAATTGATCCTATGTTGCCCAGATCTAGTATTAGATCTCCGTTGGACTGTAGTTTGGCTTTAAGGTGATGAAGAATGGACGACTTTCCTGCACGTTTCTGCCCATAAATGACCACACACTTGCTCTGAGCTTTTGAACTTTGGAGGGCTTTTGCGATGTTAGCAATCAATTCGTCCCGACCATAAAACATTTCAGGATTGCCAACGATACCACCCTCGGCATAAGCTGCATATGGGTTCTCAATCTCTTCGAATTCCTGCTCCGATCCCAGGCGAATCGAAAAACTTTGAATGTCAGTTTGTACTATATCCCCCGAACGCGTGCGATATTGTGCATAAACCGGCAAGGAGAAAGCCTGTGAACGCCACGCTTCTTCGCTAACCCGAACTGGAACCCGCAGAATATGTTGCTCGCCACCACGTAGCGAGCTATCCAACGAGACAGTGAAAGAGTCCTCATATTCCTGAATGACTAGCTCTAAAGATTCAGCCGGGCTGCACCCCACCCGGTTACTGACTACTACCTGGGCTTCAATTCGTCGGTCAGCATCGGGAGTGTACGTCTCTACAGGCAAACGCAGGGTTATTTGAGGTATGGAGCTTACATAAAGATCGTCGAGTCTTGCCCTTATCTTCTTTTGGATTGTCTCCACAACTGGATACATTTCTTCCACAGAGAGTTTGGTTGGGCTACTTTCAATCTCTCTCAACAAATCTTGACAATGACTGTCAATTTGAATACAGAGTCGCTCTTGTTCCTCAAAGGCAACCTGCTTGCATAACTCTAATGCTGTCTCCAGTATTCTCTGGACCTCTCTCACCCGTTGCTGATCTAGGTCAAAGAACAAGCGACTACTGAGTTTCTTGAGACGCTCAACACTATTCTCTAGCGCAGCTGTGGTGAGCTCAAGTTTAGTCAGGAAGCGGAATTCATTCGATATTGACCGATTTTCATCTAATATCTTTTTTATTAGTTCATTCCACAATCGGACAAAGTCATCCAGGCGTTTTACCGGTGAAATAAGTATGCCTTTTGACTTTAAGTATTCCAAAGATATGGCTTGCAGGGATGACTTTTGATAAAGGCGGTTTAATATACGGTTAGCGGCATAGCGACTCCGAAAAACAAGATAAGCAATTGCATCTAGAACTCGGTTACGATCTGGGTGGTGGGTCAAAACGGTTTCAAGTGTTTCGTCAATAGTGGGAATAGTGGGCTTAACAGGCACTTGAGCTGACCCCATTGTGGAAAACAAGAAGCGGACCAGCGCGTTCACGGCATCCTGTTCGTCACTGCTTCGGCTCCGATCTCCGTCGTACACACTGAGAGACTCGCAATAAAACTCGCGAGCTGAATCTAGTGGCCTACCTTCAATAACAATTGCATCACCTGTAGACGCAAAACTACGGCATAGATATTTGTAGAACTGGTTAGGGTCTTCATCCTCCAACAGAGATGTTATTTTAGCGGCAGAGAGGTAATAGCCTGCGCGTTCGCGAGGACGAATAGTTCTAGACCTTGTAGCGAGTTGTTCTATTGCTTGAATATCACTGTGATCGAAGGTCTGCTTCTGGATATGATCTGCCCTTGCACCAGAATAGTCACAGCGGTCAAGAAAGAACTGGGTAAATCCACTAATTTCTCTAGAGATGTCCGTAATGGTCGTCTCGATAAGGATCTCATCAATCTGAGGCAGTTGACCAGCCTGTACCTGCTTAATCGCTTCCAGCAGTTCCGCGGCCTGCGCGTCAGGAGCTGTTGACAGGATTCTATTCAAAATTCCTTGCGCTTCGTCATACTTTGCCTGTTTGAAGAGGCAAATTGCGATGTTTCTTTGCGCAGTTCTGTTGTCAGGCTGTAATCGAAGTACTTCTAGGAATTTTTGCTCAGCCTGAACATAGTCTTCTTTGCGCAAGTAGCTGCTTGCTATTTGCCATAAGATTGAGGCTTTCTTACCCTCGGTGGTCGTTTGAGCGAGCTTCTTCTCCAGCAAAGATATGGCGCGATCGTGCTGACCAGCATTTTGATAAAAACCGATTAGCAGATTGTCCACGGATTGTTGATCTAGTATTCTCGTGCGGTTCTGTTCCAGGACCTGGATTGCCTCTTCTGCCCGACCTAACTGAACCAGCAAAGCCGCCAGGTCCTTGACTGCACTCTCGGCATTATCTTCTTGCTTAATAGCATCCCGAAGTAACTTGGCAGCCCTTTCAAGGTCTTTTTCGATTAATTGCACACGCTTGGCACGTGCATAAGGGTTTGAACCCCTTGGAACACCGCTCACCCTGGCATACTCACGCCACTTTTCGTAGTATTCTCGTGCGGATGGGTAGTTGGGATTAAGATCCAAGACTTTCTTGATTTGAGCAATCGCCTTGGAATAGTCACCATCATCAGCATACTCGGTAGCGCGATTGAACATCTCTTCGACGGTACGATAAAGGGCAACTCCGATTGCAACAGGACCTTTTGGTCCTTGAGCAACTTCAAACGCGACAGGTATTTGCTTGCCCGGCACAAAGCCTTGAATCTGGTTGAACAGATCGTCATCTGAAACTGCGCTGCGATGGAAGAAGTACGTCTTCCCATCCACGCCTCTCAAGAACCCATAATGCCTGTCTGATTTATAAGTATAGATATACCCTTGCGGTTCGTTTTGAATGGTAACAGAGGGTTTTTCTGCTATCTGTTCAGACATCTGTGCTGCTAACGTCTGGTAACTATTACTTGGCTGATCATCAAGATGGCTTATGGCTTCTTTGATTAGGTCGAATAGCTGATTTCCATCTTGCTGTTCTTTTACCAGCTCTGTGGCGATTCTTTGATTTCCAGCCGAAATCAGAAAATAGATGCTTGTTTCAAAGAGAATCTCGCTTTCTTTGTCAGAATAAGCCCTGCTTTTGTTTTCCGCCAACGCCTTCAAAGCTTGATAATTTGAATACCTTTTTAACAATCTTACATAGAGATACCATGCTGCCGGCACCTCTGTAAGTGCAACAGAGTGGAAAAACTGTTCCAAGCTATAGCAAGCCAGCTCTTCTTGCTCATACGATATCACTAATACTGCCAAGTTGTACCAATCCCAGGCATTTCTAGAGCGTTGGGCTAGATCTTTGTGCAATTCGAATGCCTCTTGGCGATTCCCCGATATACAATGCAGGTATCCTAGATGTCTTCTAATTGTGAGGGAACCTGGAAATTGGTCGGCAAGTGATTTGAGTTCAACAATCAACGGTTGAATTCTGCCGAACTTTGCACTTAGTTCGTTGATTTTCACCGCATATTGATATTTATCCCTGACGCGGTTCCAAATTGCAATGGCATTGGCACTTTGCTTCCCCTTGATCTCATTTGCAGGTAGAACGAAATCCGGAGTATGAAAAGTGATAGATGCTGATTGCATCTGCGCTTGAAAACGCGTTTCAATTTCGAGTAGTTTTCTGGTCACCACTGGATCGGCTGGCGTTGGAGGCGAAGCTGGCGAGGAGAAATGATCTTTTTCTGGTGACATTAAGACCGGCTTATCGTCCTTGGGTGGTTGAACCTGAGCAACGCGCCATGTCCAAATTGTATCGGTCAAAATAGTGACAATCTCATCACCACTTTCCACAGTGACATGATCGCGTCCGATCTCTATCAGGACGCCTTGAACCTCGCCCCCGTCTTTTAAGGAGAAGGTAACTGTACTGCCTAGAGAGACTTGACGTTGGATTAACTGTGAGAGCATTTATTCCACCACAATAGCATATCAATTCCGTAACAAAGACGAGCCGCCCAACTAGTAGTTAAACCGCACCTGCGGGATATCACACCGAGGGGAGAGATAAACCGCAGTGTCTGCATCTGAGGGGCCGAAACGGT
>CAKZJX010000071.1 GCA_937120535.1 uncultured Anaerolineae bacterium | reverse complement strand
CAGCCCGATTGTATATAAGAACGATTACCGATCATCAACATGGATTTGTATGATGAATGACCGGCTGAGTCTATCTCGTCAGTTCTTAGGCCCTGATGGTATGCTTTCGGTCGCAATTGATGACTTTCAGCAAAGAGAGCTTCACTTTTTGTTAAGGATGATTTTTGGAGAGAATAACCTACTGGGGACAGTTGTAGTGAGGAGTAATCCTTCGGGTCGACCAGGAAAAACGGGTTTTTCAGCATCCCATGAATATCTTCTCTTTGCCGGACAATCACCAGATATAGCTGTGACAAAGATGGAAAGAACAGAACGCCTTAACGACCGCTATAAGTACAGTGATGCACGAGGCTTGTACATGTGGGAACTATTGAGAAAGCGAGGTTCTGGGTCAGAGAGAAAAGATAGTCCAAAACTATACTTCCCACTTTATGTAGTTGAAGGCTGTATTAGAGTACCAGAAATGGTTTGGGACGAACGCAAGAAAGAATGGAGATTACAAGAAGAGCCTAAAGAAAGAGAAATAATCGTTTATCCCATTGACGAGGATGGAATCGAGAGACGCTGGAGATGGGCTGTCGAGACTATTAGGAACAATCTCTCGGATCTGAAAGCTGTTGCGGATAAGAATGGCTTGGTAACTATCTATTACAAGTACAGACCGCCGGAGGGGGTTCTACCCACGACCATGTGGATTGATGCCCGATATTCTGCTACAGAACACGGAACAAATGTTTTGAAGAGTTTTTTCAATGAATATGATCCCTTTTCGTTTCCAAAGTCCATTCACGCTGTTCGTGATGCATTGATTGTAATGGGGCTAGCGCGACTTTACTAAGTTAGGAGTCGACACAACGACAAAGAGGCATGGTGAGCGGGGTTGCGAGAGGTAGGTTGTATTACTGCAACTGCCAGCGTTGGAGGTCCAAGAGGTCGAAGAGTTGGCGTTGTTGTTCATCCATCTTGGAAAGGGTCAGATGGTCGGGCTGGCCCGATTCCGGGGAGTAGATATGGGCGACCTCGTAGATGCCGCCCAAACAACGGAGGATTTCGGTCAAGCTCAACTCGATCCCGGCGTGCTGCACTTCGCGCCACAACAGGGAGGTTAAGGTTAAGGCCAGAACGCAATAGAAAGCATGGACGCGGATTTTCGAGTCGGTCCAGTGGAAGACCGGACTCCAACTGACAAAGGCCGGGTCTTTCATGGTTTGGAAAGCGCTTTCGGCCCACGCTTGGCCGCGATAGCCCCCGACGATGTCGGCATTGCTCCAGGTGTGTTGGTCGGTGAAGAGGAGGGTTTTCCCGAAATAGCGTTGGGCCACTTGGCTCAATGCGGCTTCCTCCACGGTGAAGGACAGGGTGGGCAAGCCTTGTTCTTCACCGACTTGGACGGTCAGGATCTGGTCCAGATAAGGGGCCGCCAGGCAACGTTTTACTTGGGCTTGGACGGAACTGAGTTGGGGGGACCGGCCTTTTTTGATCCGTCCTTCCCGCCAGGCCGTCAGGTTGCGTTGGAGTTCTTTCAAGGCTTGGGTGGCCTTCTTCAGATGCTGGGCCAGACCTTGGATTTGCCCCGCATACAGGGTGGGATTGAAGGTCAACACCAGGGTCCGTTCCTGGCCCCAGACCTGCTGCTGGGTACGGTATGCCCGTTCTCCGGCCCAGCGACCGCCCAAGTCGGTATAGTTACTCAAGGGCACCGCCAGCAGGTCGTCGTGCCCGGCCAGGGACAGCGAGGCGATGAAATGAAAAGGGCTCTTTTCGATCCGGGCTTGATTCTCTTTGCTGCTATTGCCTTTGTCATAGACCAAGGTCACGTCTACGCAGTGCTGGGCCAGGGCTTGGTAGCGGGCCACCAAGTCTTCCGTGACGCTGGCAAACTCGACCGTGTCGGTGCGTTGCCCGGGATAGGTTTCGTGGAACAGCGGCAGATGGAAATCGGTGCTGACCACCAGGGCCAATCCGATCTGTTTCAGATCGTGACGCTTGACCTTGCTATGCCCGCGCTGCGCCAATTCGCTGGCCGTGGCCGAGTCCAGGAAACTGACGAAGTTGGTGGTGTCGTAGACCAAACAGCGCAAATCCACCTTAAATTCTTGCACCAGCCGTTGGGTCAGGTCCTGTTCAATGGCCCGGATGGCCTCCTCGGTGACGTAATCCATGTGCGTCCAGAACCGCTGGCTGGTCAATTGCGCCGGCTTGACCGCCATCCAGCGGCGCAAGCAGGTGTTTTCGAACCACGGGGCCAGGCGCCGTTTGCTGGTCGGGGCCACGCACCGATTGAGCGCCGCCAGCACCAGGTATTCGCCGACGCTAACCCCTTGCTCTCGCTTGGTCACGTGGGCATTGATGCATTCAACCACCTGCAGACGTTGGGCCAAAGTCCACAGCGCCGCCAGGGCTCCGAACTCGAACACTTGCGCGCTGACGGGTTGGTGGTGGGGCTGTCCCTCCAGCTTGCGGATAATCTCTTCGGCCTTGCCCAGGTATTTCTGCCAGACAATACGAGGGTGACCGTCGACCCGTTGGCATTGGACCGCATAATAGTAGGTGTGCCCGCGGATTTTCTTTTTGATGATACTGGCCATCCTCCGCCCCTTCCTCCCAGGTGTTAGGCAATACTAACACCGGCAAGGAGCCGGAGGTTCCCAGCAAAGAAAGGCTTAACAATAGGGAATTATGGGGACCCTAAAGGGGGCCATGGGACCCCTAACTTGCAGGTAATACAAAATCGAGGTCTTACGAAGCTCAAAAGGAGGGATAGGAAAGTCCTCGCCAACCCGCATAATCAAGCCTTTCAACGTAGGGGGATAGGGAGAAAGTTCCCGCCCGAAAAAGCCCCTGTCGACTCGTAACTTGGTAAAGTCGCGCTAGGAGGTGGAAAGGTTCTTTTCCGTTGCTGGGAGCATAGACACTGAAGGCCTGGCCGCGATGCACATCCCAGGCC
>CAKZJX010000070.1 GCA_937120535.1 uncultured Anaerolineae bacterium | reverse complement strand
GTGTGGTTTTGTGTTTTGGCATAAACCAAACTTACACGATCACGCTCTCTTCGTCAACTATTCATGCACCAACGCCGATGGGCTAGGTTGGATGGCCGATCTGCCAGCCAACTAGTGGACGTGGTGCTGGTCGCTGGTCTCCGGACCGAGCCATGTCCGCCATCGACCAAGGCGATGATGATAGAGCGCCAGGGCGGCGGCAATGGCGGTGGTGATGGGAACAGCGGCAATCAACCCCAGCGAGCCCACCAGGGTGCGCACCACTTCTTCGGCGACGAATTCAAAGTTAAGCAGATTGAGATAGTTTCCGCGATGGAGGGAGAACAACAACAGGGCTGGCAGTGAAGCCCCGGCGTAGGCCAACACCAGGGTGTTGACCGTGGCCGCTGCGTGATCCTGGCCGATGCGCATGGCGCGCCTCACCAGCGCCTGAAAGCCCAGCGAGGGATCGGTGGCGTGCAGTTCGAAGACCGCCGACGATTGTGTGGTCACCAGATCGTCCAACACCCCCAGCGCACCGATGATCATCCCGCCCAACATCAGCCCGCGCAGGTTGATGGGTGTGGCGGTCATCTGCATCAGGAAGAGCGCTTCCTCGCTGCCTGTTCCCTGGAGCCGTGTGGCTTGGATGGAAAGCCAGGCCAGGCCGCCGGTGAGCACAAGCACCACGATCATCCCCAGCGCCGAGGCGTGGGTCTTCAACGTCCAACCGTAGGTGAGGTAGAGGGTAACTGTCAAGAGGATGGCCGAGCCGATGATGCTCACCCGAACCGGGTCCTCGCCGTTCAGGATGTGAGGAAGGATGTAGCTGATGATCACCGTCAGGCTAAACGCCATGGCCAACAGACTGCGGACGCCTTTCCAGCGGCCGGTGATCACAATCGCCAAGGCAAAGGCTAGGGCTAGGCGGCCGAGTATCGGCGTGCGCACGTAATCGGCGAAGTAGGCGTTGAGCGTGCCGTCTGGCCCGATACTCAGAGAGACCAAGATCACATCGCCCAACTGCAACAGCGGTGCCCCTTGGGGCAAGATTTGCCGCCGGCCGTAGTCAATCTCGATCGGAATACCAGCGAATTCTCCTTCGAGCAGTTTTACTCGCAAGCGCTGATAGGTCTGAGCCGTCTCGCCCAAGACAATCTCCCCCTCCTCCAAGATGAGCGTGACTTCGGCCTGAACTGTCCCGGTGCCGGGAGGACTGCCTACGATTGGCGGTGGAGGGGGCTGAAAAAAATAGGGCACACCCCAATTCCAGAAGGCCAGGGCGGCTAGCAAGATCCCAATAGCGAGGAAGAGATAGCGTTTCATGGCACTCGAGGGTATGGAGAAAATTCGCCGCGCAGCGCTTCGGGCAATTGAGCGGCGATGTGTTCCATGACGATGCGAGCGGCCAGGGCATCGCGCTCCTCAGGCGGGAGATGCTGCGACAGGCGGAGGTCATACGCAGGACCAAACTGCAGGCAGAGCGTTCCCTCTGCTTCGAAGATGCCGGCCGGAACGAAGTGCAGGCCGGCCGCGGCCAGCAACAGGGCGAAGCGGCCGGCCCCGGGCGGAGGCGCCATCAACGTGCCGTCGGGCGAGTCGCCGCCTTCAGCCGAGAGGCCCAAGACCAGGTCTGGGTTGCGCCGCACCCGATTCAACACGCGGAGCACGGCCTGAGCGCGCCGTTCCACATCCTGCGGGCGTGGCGGCATGGGGGGCATAGTGCTGAAGTCATACATGCGCGCTGCCCGACGCAACACGATGTGCGAGGCGATCTGACCCAGGGGAGCATACCATCGGCCAGGAAAGGTCCACTCTTCGGTCATCACGAAATGCATTTCCACGGGAACCACCGCCGCGATCGCCAAGGCGATCCAGAGGGCGTTGAAGCCCGGCCGGTGGTAGTGGTTGAAGGTGATCACACATGGCCCGTGTTGGGGAATGTAGGCTTCTCCTAGGAGGCGCAGAGGGGGGCTCAGGCGTCGAAGGCAGGTTTGCGCGTCGTGGCGGAAGGAGCGACGACGGCGCAACAGCCAAGCTATCCCCACGGCGGCCACCAGGTGGGGCGGGAAGGAGTAGCGCGGCGATGAAGCGGATCGAGGAGGAGACACATCGGGAGCCGATCGGTAAGGGGATGCGGGAGGGTTCATGAGGTTTCCATCTCTCAGAGAGTCACGGTGGGCAAGAAGGCTTCTCCTCGGCTGGGCAGAGGTTATTCTTCAAACTCAGTGGCCAACTTGTCCATCTCGGCCAGCAGGGTTGGGATCTGGCCAGGCGGAAGGTTCATGCGGAATAGGTAGGCAAAACCGTCGCCCAGGGCTTGGCGCATCAGGCGCCAGGAGGCCAGGCGCGGCGTTCCTTGGGCGGCTGGCAGGGCCTCCACCGCCTGCGCCCATTGCGGATAGGCGATGCGATAGTCGTCTAGCAGGGGCAGGGCCGAACGGCGCACTGGCAGGAAGCCCATGGCCGAGACCCAGCGCGCTTGCTGCTCGGGGGTCAACATCCAGCGCAGGAACAGCCAGGCGGCGAGTTGCTCAGCCGGTTGTTTGGCCAAGATGATGTAGGAGGAGCCGTAGGTGACCAGGGTTGGCTGCCGGCCTGGAAAGGGCAGGACGATCCACCGGTCGGGGTTGCCCCGTTCGAGGAAGGCGCGCGAGAGGCTTGGGATGTCTTCCAGGTCGCCGGCCAGGAACAAGGCGCGGCGGGCGGCAAACTCGTCGGCCGGGTTGGCGTCCGGGGCCAGGAAGGCACAACCGTCGTCAAAGAGGGTTTTGATGAAGCGAAAGGCGTCGAGGTTCTCGGGGCTTAGGAAGTGATAGGCGTCGCCTTTCAGCGGCCCACCGCCAAAGGCCAGCATCCACCCCAGGGCGGTCATCGGGTGGGGATCGATCAGCCAGCCACCGAGAGCGTCGTCCTGAGGGTCGGCGTTCTGGCGGAAGGAGGCGTTGGCCCGGCACGCTTGGCGGCGAAATTGGTCGGGCGTTTGGGGGGGTGAATCGAATCCGAGTTGGCGCGCCCAGCTTTGGTTGTAGAAGAGGAGGCGGGCGGTGCGTTGGGCGGGGAGGCCGAGGCGTCGTCCGCCGATTTGGTCTTGGTCCCAGAGGACGGGGTAGAAGTCTGCAGTCTCGTCGGCCGAGAGTCCCCAGAGAGGGTCGGTGAGGTAGGGGGTGAGGTCTACCACGCCTGCTTTGTCCCAGGCTAGGGCGTGTTCGGACAGGCTGATAACCAGATCGGGGCGGTCAGGCGAGCCAAGGGCCAGGGTGACGTTGGTGAAGAGTTCGGCAAAGTTGACCTGGCCGACCGCAACTACCTGGAAACCCCAGGGGTTAGTGGCGTTGAATTCGGCCACTTGGCTCTCGAATAGCGCCGCTTCGTTGCCGAACCAGGGATGCCAGGCGCGGATGGTGAGGCCATGCAAGACTTGGGCGTCGATCCCAAGTCGGCTGACGGGTGAGGGGATGGGGCTCGGGGAGGGCGCAGCGGTTGGGCTAGCTGACGGAGTGGAGGTGGCCGTCGGGAAGAGGGGCGGGGCCGGCACACAGGCCGATAGGAAAAGAAGGACGATCGGAAGCAGAGAGCCGAGCGGTTTAGCCAAGCGCCACCATCGGGACGGGGGAGAAGACCAGGACGAAGAGCAGGATGGTAAACAAGCCTACGGCACGGCGCGGCGGGTCGAGCTCGGTGATCTGGTCCAGCGGTTCAGCGTGCAGTTGGCCGAGCCAGAGCAGCAGGACCGCCCATAGCCACCAGGTGCTCCAGACGAATCCGAGGAGCACGAGGGCGGCCAGGACGAAGGGATAGGTGCGGCGGACGTTTTCGCCGAACATGGAGTAGGTGATGTGTCCGCCATCTAACGTGCCGACCGGCAGCAGGTTTAGGGCGGTGACCAGTAGCCCAGCCCAGCCGGCAAAAGCCACCGGATGGATAAACACGTCTACGCCGCCGAAGGGGATCGGTTGGCCGGTGAAGAAGTAGCGCACCCAGTAGAGCAAGGGCGACAGGGCGCCGGTGGAGGCCGGCGCAGGCAGCCATTCGCCAAAGACCAGGTATTTCAGGATCAGGTAGAGGATGGAATTGCCCTCGATGAAGCCGCCCGGGATGGGTTCGATGATTCCCAGCTCCGAGTTAGCAAGGCCGATCAGCAGGACTGGCACGGCCACCACCATGCCTGCCAGCGGGCCGGCGACGCCGATGTCGAACAGGATGCGCCGGTTTTTTGGGACGCCTTGCATTTGGATGAAGGCGCCCATGGTGCCCAGGATGCTGAAGGGCAAGGGGATGAAGTAGGGCAGGGTGGCTGGGGTTTTGTGGTAACGGCTCATCAGGTAGTGGCCGAATTCATGGGCCAGCAGAATGCTCAGTAGGGCTACGGCAAACGGCCAGCCGTTTAGGATGTTGCGGAGTAGCCAGAGCAGCAGGGAGCCTTGATCGGGGGGAGGGACATCTTCGGCGACGCTGGCCGAGAGCATGGCGCCGGCGAACATCACGCTCAGGACGGTCACCAGGAACAGAATGAGATTGGGCAGGAGAGAGCGCGGTTGTACAGGCGGCAGAGAGGCAACGATGTAGATGAGGTGTTTTGAGCCGTCTTTGCGAAACAGGGGGGTAAGGCCATAGCGCGCCAGCGACTCGGCTAGGAGGTCGTAGGCAGCGGCCGAGTCGTCGGCCCATAGGCGACCGCGGTAGCGTACTAGCCAGCCGCGCCGAGGATCATCGCCGAAGGTGATGTCTTCGATGCGAAAGATGCGGGCGACGAGGCTGGTGAGAATTTCAGGGTCGACAGGAAGCATAAGGCACCTTCGAGGAATTCGATCAGATAATGTGGAAGATCGTTTCGAGAGAGGTGGTAGTGCGAGGTGAGTTTGATCGGGAAGGTAAGGGCCGGGCTGGTCGGTCGGGCGGGAGAAGCATGTCGTGGTGGGATCTGCGCTGTTCGAGCTGGTCAATCGCTTGAGGGATCAGACGGGAGTGGATGGGAGTCGAACCCACCGCGGCTCGCAACGCGACCCGCCACCGGTTTTGAAGACCGGGAAGCCCACCGGGACTCAACCACTCCCGCTATCAAGGATACTCGAAAGCGGGGGGTTTGGCAAGAAGGTCTGTGGGCCGGCCGGTAGGTTAGCGGTCAAGCGCTGCCGAAGATCCCGCTGGCAGGTAGCTGGGCTTGAGTTCACGAGCCGGCAGGACAATCCATCCTTCTTCGGCGCTCCCCAGACAGGTGGTTTGCTCAGGGTGATGACTCAGGAGCCAGGCGGTGTAGGCGGCAACCAGTACGTCTAGGTGTTCGGGCGGGGTGAGGTGTTCCATGGGAAGTTGGCCAAGGCGCAGGCGACGGAGGGTGATCTCTTCGAAGAAGTCCATCGGGTCGTCGATCGGTAGACCCAATTCGTAGAGGACGGCTTGGCGTTGTAGGCGGCCTTCGAGGGTGGGCTTGGGTAGGGGGAGGTGGCCGATCAGGACGCAGAAGCAGGCATGGGGATGGGTTTCAATCCATAGACGGGGGGCGTCTGGCTGGGGATGGTCAGGGCGGTAGGGGTGAAAGCCGAGGGTCTGGAGGCGGCGGTAGAGGTCGAAGCCGGCGCGCATCCAAGGAGGGCAGGCGTCTTCGCGGGAGGGGGTGGCAGCGATCGAGATGCCGCGGGCGCGTAGGTCGGCCTCAGCCAGCCGCAGGTCCAGGCCGCGAGGCGAGGGGCCGGCGGAGTTGTCCGGCGGGCGAAGGCGTCGACGCGCTTGGCCGACGTTGGGTCGCAAGGGGGCGTTTACCGCAACGATAGCTTGGGGGAAGCGTTCGAGGAAGGTTAACACGTCTTGCAGATCGCCCGCCGCTAGGGTGAGGAGGGCGCGCTGTTCGTCTAAGGCAGCGTAGAGGAAGGGGTGACGTCCGCCGCTGGGATCAATGCCGAGGAAGAGGCGAGAGGAGGCCATGGGCGCCTGAATGAGGTAAACTTTGTGCGGATGCCGGCTTCTAGAGTTCTAGATGTCTGTGTATAGTGTATTCTAAACGGGAAGTTTCTGCAATGCAACGACGATGGATGGACGTGGTGATTTTGATCGTTGGCCTGGTGTGGATCGGTCTAAGTGTAGATCGAAGCGGCTCGGCCACGGCAGGTCGCATTCCTGCTCCACAGGCGGGCTTTTTGGCGCCGGCTTGGGAGTTGCCGGCACAAGACGGCGGAACGATCGCGCTGGCGGATTGGCGCGGCCAGGCGGTGATCGTGAATTTTTGGGCGTCGTGGTGCGGGCCGTGCCGCCTGGAGATGCCGGCCTTTCAGCGGGTGTATGAGGAGTATGGGGATCGAGGGCTGACTATCTTGGCGGTGAATGCCACTTGGCAGGACTCGCGCCGGGCAATGCAGTCGTTTGTGGAGGAACACGGGCTGACATTTCCGGTGGCTTTGGACGAGGAGGGGAGGGTGTCGCGCTTGTATCGGGTGAGCGCCCTGCCAACCACGTTTTTTATCGGGCCAGATGGAGTGATCTCGAAGGTGGTGATCGGCGGGCCGCTGGCCGAGGCTACGTTGCGCACAGAGGTGGAGCGGTTGTTGCAGGAGGTGCGGTGATGTTTCCGGTGATTCAGGTGGGGCCGCTGGCGATCCAGGCCGCCGGGTTGTTCGTGATCGTAGCAGTGTATGTGGGGGTTATGTTGAGCAGCCGGCGCGCTGACCAGGCAGGGGTGAAGGCTGAGACGCTGGAGAATTTGATCGTGAGCGGGTTGATGGGGTTTTTGGCCGGCGGCCGGGTGTTGTTTGCCCTGCAGCATTGGAGCAGTTTTCGGGCTTCGCCGCTGGATTTGCTCTCGCCAAATCCGGCGCTGTTTGATGTGGCGGGCGGGATGGGGATCGGCGCGTTGACGGTGCTGATCTTCGGGCGGCGCAAGGGGCTTGCACTGTGGCCGACCTTGGACGCCCTCACGCCGTTTTTGGCGACGCTGATGGTCGGTGTGGGCTTGGCCCACTTGGCCGATGGCTCGGCGTTTGGGCGAGAGACAACCCTGCCTTGGGGGATCGAGTTGCACGGGGCAGTGCGGCATCCGAGCCAGGTGTATGAGGTGGCGACGGCGCTCTTCATCTTGTGGTGGGTTGGGCTGCGCCGAGCTGCAGGGCCGGCGGGGATGCGGTTTCTGAATTTTGTCGTGTGGACCGCCGGTGCATGGCTATTCTTAGAGGCGTTTCGCGGCGATAGCACGTTGATCTTGGGTGGAATACGGCTGGAACAGGTGGTGGCTTGGGCGGTGTTGGCGCTCGGCTTGGCGGGGAGGGGAAGTATAATAGGGCGAAAGGATGATGGAGAAAGGCAGGAGGAATCGAGAAGATGACGCCCATTCCGCCCGAATCGTCTAAGATCTTGGAGATTTATTTGTTGATCGCCCAGTATCCGATCTTGGCGTCGCGCATTCGCCGCCGGATGCGGGAGGAGTTGTTCCGGCGCGGGATCATTAACCCTGAGCGGTTCGAGCAAGAGGTGCGCGAGAAGGCGATCCTTTCGCAGAAGCGGGAGGGGTTGTATGACCTGGAGCGTCCCGAATCCACTGAGCAGTGGGAGTTGCGCTATCATCGCGTGCGACGGATGTTGACCGATTTTTATTTTGCCTACAACCTGCCCGTGGAGTTGTTGCATCAGATCATCGACTCGGTGGTGGGTAGGACGGATGGCGAGGAAGGGGAACGGCTTTCATCGGACTTGGCGCTGCGCTTCAACCCGGAGCTGGCTCCGCTGGAGATGGTGTTGCGTCAGGCGGAGGTGTATGAATCGCTGCCGGCCGAGCAGCGCGCTAGCGTAGATCACCATCTGCAAGAGTTGCGCGTGGTGCTGTTGAAGAGTTTGATCAGCGATCAGTTGGCGTTTATTCGGATTGCCAAGCATTGGTTTAGCGTTGCAGATTTTCACTATGTGCTCGATCATCGCATCGGGACCGGCAAGATCGGCGGCAAGGCGGCGGGGATGTTGCTCGGCTATAAGATTTTGATGAGCTTGGCGCCGGAGTTGGCCGATCGGATCGTGATTCCCCGCTCCTACTTCATCGGGGCCGATGTGTTTTATGAGTTTTTGGCGCTGAACGATCTGGATTTTATTAACAATCAGAAGTATAAGCCGCTCGATCAGATTCGCCGGGATTATCCGGAGATTCAGGAGCGATTCACCTGCGCTCGCTTTCCGGAGGAGATTGCTGAGCAGCTCAGGGAGTTGTTGCGCGAGATCGGCAACGTGCCGGTCATCGTGCGTTCTTCTAGTTTGCTCGAGGACAATTTCGGTGCGTCGTTTGCCGGCAAGTATCTCAGCGTTTTTTGCCCAAATCAGGGCAGTTTGAGTGAGAATTTGCGCGATCTGACGTTGGCGATTCGGCGCTCATATGCCAGCGTGTTTAATCCGAATGTGATGATGTATCGGCGGCGGATGGGGTTGTTGGATTACGATGAGCGGATGGCAATCTTGTTGCAAGAGGTGCAAGGGGAGCGCTATCGGCAGAATTATTTTCCGGCGGTTTCCGGGGTTGCGTATAGCTATAGTCCGATCCCGTGGAATGTCCGCCTGAAGCGCGAGGAGGGGTTGGTGCGCATGGTGGTGGGGTTGGGGACGCGCGCCGTAGAGCGCACGGGCAACGATTATCCGCGCTTGGTGCATTTGAGTCATCCGCAGTTGCGGCCGGAGGGGACGCGCAAGGCGATTCGCCATTATTCTCAACGGTATATCGATCTGTTGGATTTGGAGCAGAATCGTCAGGTCAGCTTGCCTGTGTCGGAGGTCTTGGATGGCGGTTATCGTTATCTGCCCTGGCTGGCCTCGGTTGACGACGGGGAGAATATCCGCCCGATCCTGTACATTGGGCCAGGACAATCGCCGGCCGCGTTGGTGGTCACTCTGGATGGGCTGCTCGGCCGGACGGATTTTGTGCCCTTGCTCAAGACGGTACTGCGCCGCCTGAGCGAGGTGTATGAGCAGCCGATCGACATTGAGTTCGCTCTGTCGTTCGATCTGGGGGAGGAGGGCAAGCCGCGGCCGATCTTGCATTTGCTCCAATGCCGGCCCCATCAGCAGTGGGACGATCAGGGAAAGCCGCAGGTTGTGCTGGCTCGGTTGGAGGAAGCCGAGCGGCTGTTCATCGGCACCAAGTTGATGCCTCAGGGGAGGGTGAGCAATGTGGAGTACGTCGTGTATGTGGATCCGGAGCGGTATCACTGCCTGAGCGTGCCTGGGGCTCAGGGCGAGATCGCTCAGGCGATTGGTCTGTTGAATAAGGTGTTAGAGCGCTATTTGTTCGTGTTGATCGGGCCTGGGCGGTGGGGATCGAGCGATTCTCAGCTCGGGGTGCCGGTGACGTATGCCGATATTTTCAACAGCCGGGCGCTGATCGAGATCGCCCTGCCCGAGCGAGGGTATGCTTCGGATCCGTCGTATGGCACGCATTTCTTCCAGGATTTGATCGAGAGCCAGATTTATCCTTTGGCGATCTTTCCCGACCACGGGACGGATTGGTTGAATTGGGCGTTTTTGCAGGAGGCGACCAATCGGTTGAGGGAGTTTTTGCCGCAGGCGCCTGAGTATGTGCAGGAGTGCGTCCGGGTGATCCATGTGCCTTCGGAGCGGGCCGGCCAGGTGTTGGAGATCGTGATGGATGGAGAGAAGGGGATCGGGTTTTTTAGGCCGCCGGTCCAGGAGTCGGATTGAGCGCTCTGGGGAGAGGGACTCCCGAAATGATTGTAGCCGATTTGTGACAGGTGAGGGTTTATGAAGGTGGCTGTGGCTTGTGATCATGCAGGGTTTCCGCTCAAGGCAGTGGTTTTGGAGGCGGTGCGCGCCGCCGGCCATGAGCCAATCGATTTGGGCATCGATGGCCCGGAGCCGGTGGATTTTCCGGATGTGACGGCCCGACTCGGGCGGGCGATTCAAGGCGGTCAGGCCGAGCGCGGGGTGTTGATCTGCGGTTCGGGGGTGGGGGCTTGTATTGCGGCGAATAAGATGAAAGGGGTGTGGGCGGCGATTTGTCACGATACGTATTCGGCAGCCCAGGGGGTGGAGCACGATCGGATGAATGTGCTTTGCCTGGGGGGACGGGTGATCGGCCCGGAGCTGGCGGTCGCCTTGGTGAGGGCGTTTCTCGAGGCGCGCTATTTGGGGGATCAGCCGGGCGGCGAGCGGTATGCGCGACGGGTGGCGAAGATCGAGCGCCTGGAGCAGAGCGGGCAGTTGGAGGAGGTTGAAGCGGGGCAGGGAGGCGGTTAGGGCGTAGAGTTGCTCGGGGAGGCCTCCACCGGCCGAGGGTGGGTGGGAATCGCCGCTTTGTGGGCTTTCTTCATCCGGGTTCTTTTTGCAGTTGGGCAAAGGCGAAGAGGGTGGCTCGCAGCAAGTTAGGGGCAAATCGTTGATGGAGCGTGCCCAGCCAGTAGGCGATTCGGGAGAAGGAGAGGTAGGATGGCTCTGCTTCGTGGCCGTACACTACGTGTTGGAAGCCGTGTTGGGTGAGCATGGTGCGAAGGGCTGGGAGGGTGTTGCAGCGGTAGTAGGTTGGGAAGACGTCTTCTTCTTTTCGGCGCTCTTGGACGCGGGCCAGCACGGTGTGATGGCAGCGGTTGGGGATCAATTTGCTGAAGATAGCGATGTAGTTCCAGGCGTTGGAGGTTCGGATGCATAGGTAGCCCTGGTGGCGAAGCACTCGGCGGCATTCTGCAAAGAAGGTTTGGGGGTGTTCGAGGTGTTCGAGCACGTTGTCGCACAGGCAGAGGTCGGCTGAGTTGTCTTGCAGGGGCCAGCGGTCGCCTTGGAGGAGGTGGAATTCGTCAATCAGGGGGTTGTGCGCAGCGGCGGGGTCCACATCTAGGCCGATGACTTTGTGGACTTTGCCTTTGAGGGTCGCTAGCTCTCGCCGAATGGGGAGCGGGTCATCTTGGCGGGCGCCTCGGCCACAGCCGAAATCCACCAC
Organism: uncultured Anaerolineae bacterium; assembly: GCA_937120535.1. Classification (GTDB taxonomy): domain Bacteria; phylum Chloroflexota; class Anaerolineae; order Anaerolineales; family Villigracilaceae; genus Denitrolinea. Next base: position 6,172 of record CAKZJX010000070.1, on the reverse strand, counting down.
GACGAATGAGGGTTGGAGCAAGGCGTTCACCCGCAGGTAGAAGGCGATGGTGCCGTCCATGCGGGTGAAGCCACCGAATCGGCTTTCTGGGTAGTAGAGGTGTTTCAGCATCATGGTTTTGAGAATCCTTCGGTTGAGAAATGCTTGCCGTTAGAGAGATTGCGGTTCAGGGCATCACTGCCAGCCAGCCGTTGGGCGGCAGGAGGAAGGAGTCGTTGTGCGGCGTGCCGACGAAGTCCTGCCGCGTCTCGTCCACCAGGGCGCTGAAGGCGGCCCAGGAGGGGGTGAAGGCCAGGTCCACCGGCCAGGGCTGGTCGGGGTGACGGTTGACGTAGACCTGCAGGCCGTTGTCGTATTGGACGAAGACCTGGCTAAGTTCTTGGGCAGCGATGGCCTGTTCGACCGGCGCCAGGGCGCCGTCCACGCGGTAGAGGATGCGCACGGCCTGGGCGGCGGCACAGCGCTGGTGGATGGGCGCCACCAGCCGCGCCGTGCGCTCCACCCAGGCCAGCCAGTCTTCTGCCGAATCGAAGAGTTCGGGCGAGTCGATATAGCCGGCGTGGCAGAAGGCGATTTGCGTCGCCAGGTAGTGGTGCTGGTCTTCGAGGGTGTAGCCGCCCCATTTCAGTTGGCCGGCCTGGCTGAAGTAGCGCGGGAAGTAGCCCACGCCGTAGTTGACCATCAGCGGATGGAGGCGCAGCAGGGCAAAGTCTACCAGGGGCGGGGTTGTGTGGCCCTCGTCCAGGCCGTCCTGGTATTCGGCCTCGACGCCATCCACCCAGCCAGCGTAGAGGAAGTGTGCCCCGCCCTCGCTCAACACCGGCCCTTGATGGGCGGCGCGCAGGAAGGTCAGCAGGTCGATGTAGGCCTGAAAGACCGGCCCAAAGCGGGCGCTGCCGGCCTGTTCGGCGCGGTAATCGGTCTTTTCCCAGGGCGGGACGGCGGTGTGGACATCGAGAAAGGCGGCGCTGGTGGCGTAGCGGCGGTGGATTTCGGGGGAGATTGGGCGGGCAATCTCCAGGGCGCGGAAGGGGCTGAGCAGGTAGGCCTGCTGGCCGGTGGTCTGGTTGAACCAGGCCGGACGCGGGTCGCCCTGAGGGTCGAGGGCCAGGTCGTCGGGGGACCACCGGTCGGCGTTGGGGTAGACATCCACGTAGTTCTCGTGCAGGGCGAAGAGGTCGCCGGCGCGGCGGGCAGCTTGGCTGAGGGACTGCAAAGCCGAATCGCCGCCCCATTCGGCGCGGGCCGGCAGCACCGAGGGGTAGCAGTCGTCATAGCCGCAGCGCTGCCAGGGGTGGCGAATCAGGAGCAGGTCGGTCAGGCCGCGCTCGTGCAGGGCCTGCACCCGCGCCTGGGTCTCGGCGAAGGGTTCCTCGGCCCAGAAGTCCACCACCGTGCGGCCGGCCAGAGTGGCGCGATGCGGCGAGGGGGGATTGGGGAGGGCCGGCAGCACGTCGGCCAGGCGGTCGGAGACGGTCAGGTAGAGGACTTCGTGCAGGGGCTGGCGCTGTCCGTCGGTATCGGGTTGGTAGAACGCCATTTGGCTGAAGTGGAAGGAGCGCTCGGAGTAGGGTTCGCTCACTTTTTCGTAGTAGGAGGCGTTGGATTGGGTCCAGTCGAAGTAGGCCGAGAGGAAGAGGCCGTCGTAGAAGAGCAGGTCGAAGGTCGCCAGGTAGGGGATGGACAGGAGGCGCGCTCCGGGCGTCTCTTCGCTGCGGTCGAAGGAGAAGGCCGGAATCTCGGCGGTGGGGGAGGTCGCCTGCAGTCGCAGCGTCCGGCCGTGCAGGGAGAGACGGTAGGTGTAGGCGATTTCCTGCTCTCCCAGGGCGGCACGCCAGGTGATTTCCAGGCCGTCGGCGCTGAGCAGCGGTTCGGCATGGGAGAGGGTCAGGGTTTCGGCATCCCAGATGGGGATTTGCCGGTCGCCAAAGAGGAAGATGGGCCCGCCGTAAAAGCTGGGGTAGAAGGGCGGGCGTTCGTCCAGCTGGACGGTCAGGTCGTGGAGCGAGCCGGTGGCCGGGGTGTAGCGGTAGCGCAGGCGCTGTTCTCCGGCCTGGCATTCGAAGAGGAAGGAGTCGGCCTCCTGCCAGACCCGATCGCGGCATTCCTGCGCCGGCGCAGGGGGCGCAGCCAGCCCGGCCAGGCCCTGCAGCGGGGCTGCCTGGGGCGTAGGGGATGGGGTGAGCGTCTCTAGCGTTGAGGCGGGAGAGGGGAGGACGGCGTTTGCCGGCTGAGTGGGGAAGAGAGGAGCAGGGGCGGGCGCACAGCCAACCAGGGTTAGGATCAAGAGCGAAGCGGATAGGTAATTCATTTGTATTCCTTTTGTTAGAGAAGCAGCTAGGGAATGGCAGGTTGTGGCATGCGGTGACGCTTGGCGCGTTGCACTTCGTCCATCGTCGGCTGTGACTGCAATGCTCAGTGAACGGCGGTGGTGAGGGAATTTTTACCACAGAGGGCGTCGGATGGGGGGAATTTTTTGGGAAGTTTGGCCGTAGAAGGGACAGGAGAACAGGGGAAGGGGTTGACAGCATAGGGGTGTGGCTGTGCCGTTGCGGGATCGGCGTTTGGGAAGGTGATGGGAGGATGTAAGAGTCGACGGGGGATGGGAGCGCAGTATAATTTATGATAATTGTCAGGAACGACTCAGGGAGCTTTTGAAGGGCTGCAGCCAGCGCCAATTGTGTCAGCAGCGATTGGGCGGGTAGCGAACTGGGCGTTCGTCGGCCAGGTTTGGCAGAGGAGCGCTTCGGGTTTGGTGTTAGGTGAGCAAGGTGGTTTGTGATGTAGCGCAGCAGTCCTGACCAAGGAGTTGAGAGCCGATCGCGCTCTCATAACGTTCATCCACTCTCCTCTCCACAAAAACTAATCGAACACTTTTTCAAACACCCTCCAAACAAGATAAAATTCAAGGATACCCAGACTATCCAAGCAACAGGCGAAACTCACCAATCGGCATGAACAACCCCATCCTTACCCTCACCTCCCTCGGCCAATCCCTGTGGTACGACAACATCCAACGCCGTCTACTTGAAAACGGCGAACTGCAAACCTTGATTCAAAGCGGCCAGATTCGCGGCGTTACCTCTAACCCTACCATCTTCTACCAAGCCATTGCCCACAGCAACGACTACGACTCGGCCCTACTGCCCCTGGCCTGGGCCGGCTGGGATGCCGAGCGCATCTTCTGGCAACTGGCGGTCGAAGACGTCCAACAGGCCTGCGACCTCTTCCTGCCCCTTTACGAAGAGACCAACGGTGGCGATGGCTACGTCAGCCTCGAAGTTAGCCCTCGCCTGGCCCACGACACCGACGGCACCGTTGCCCAAGCCCAGGCCCTATGGGATCGAGTGGCTCGACCCAACCTGATGATCAAAATCCCAGCCACCTCCGAGGGCACTCTAGCCATCCGTCGTGCCATTGCCGCCGGCATCAACGTCAACGTCACTCTGCTCTTCTCTCTTGAGCGCTACGCCGAAGTTATCATCGCCTACCTCGACGGCCTAGAAGACCGTCTGAAGGCCGGCCGGCCCATTCACCACATCGCCTCCGTGGCCTCCTTCTTCGTCTCGCGGGTCGACACCAAAGTCGATCCCATGCTCTCTCCCGATTCTCCCCTGCGCGGCAAAGTTGCCATCGCCAACGCCAAGCTGGCCTACCAGACCTTCACCGCCATGTTCACCACCCGCCGCTGGGAAGACCTCAAACTCCACGGCGCCCGCGTCCAACGCCTCCTGTGGGCCAGCACCAGCACCAAAAACCCAGCCTATCCCGATACCCTCTACGTAGACAACCTGATCGGCCCCGAAACCATCAACACCGTGCCCCCGGCCACCCTCCAGGCCTTCCGCGATCACGGCCTCGCCGAACTCACCCTCGCCCGCGACCTCGACCAAGCGCGCCAAATCATAGCCCAACTCGAAACCTTGGGCATCTCCATGAACGACGTGACCCGCCAACTCGAAGAAGAGGGCGTCCAAGCCTTTGCCGACTCCTTCACCCAACTGCTCAACGCCATCGAACAACGCCGCCGTGCGGCGGTCGACTCCTTGGGGGATGGACCCCTGGCGGACGCGGTCGCCCAACGCGTCGCCTCCCTCCAAGCCGATTCCTTCCCCCAACGCCTATGGCAGCGTGACCTCTCCCTCTGGGCGACCGATCCCGAAGCCCAACGTGCCATTGCCCAACGTCTTGGCTGGCTCGACTACCCCGAGCGGGCCCGTTCCCGCCTGCCCTTCTACCACACCCTAGCCGAGACCATCCGTCGTCAAGGCGTTCAAGGCGTGCTCGTCCTGGGCATGGGTGGCTCTTCCCTAGCGGCCGAAGTCTACGCCTCCCTGCTCGCAGATCTCTCTCTCTCCCTTCGCCTGGCCATCCTCGACACCACCGACCCCACTCAGATCAAGCAAACCGCCCTCCAGTTCCTGCCCGAAAAAAGCCTATACATCGTAGCCAGCAAATCGGGCGAGACGGCCGAAGTCCTAGCCGCCTTCGACTACTTCTGGGCCCTTAGCAACCGTAACGGCGCTCGCTTCCTAGTCATCACCGATCCCCACACCGAGCTTGAACGGTTGGCCTACGAGCGGCAAATCGCCCACCTGGTCTCTGCCGATCCCGAAGTAGGAGGTCGCTACTCGGCTTTCACCGAATTTGGCCTGGTGCCGGCCGCCCTGATCGGCGCAGACCTGTCTCGCCTGCTCGATCGTGCTGCCTGGATGAAACGTCAATCTGGGCCGGCCCTGCCGGCAGCGCGCAACCCCGGCCTGGTCCTAGGCAGCCTGCTGGCCGAGGCCGCCCGGGCCGGCCGTGACAAACTCACCCTGCTAGCCGATCCCCCCTTTGACCCCTTCACCGCCTGGATCGAACAACTGATCGCCGAATCCAGCGGCAAACAAGGCCGAGGCCTTCTGCCGGTCCTCCAGGAACCTCCTACCGAGCCCGAACACTACTTCTCCGATCGCCTCTTCGTCTACCTGCGCCACAGCGGCGTCTGGGACGAGGCTCTAGCGGTCCTCCTACGGGCCGGCCACCCGGTCATCACCCTCTCCCTAACCGATCCCTACGACCTCGGCGCCGAGATCGTTCGCTGGAGCATCGCCACCGCCACGGCCTGTCACCTCCTGGGCGTCAACGCCTTCGACCAGCCCGACGTGCAAGATAGCAAACGCCGCACCCTCGAAATGATCGCCCAATACCGAGCCACTGGCCGCCTGCCTGAAATGGATCTCATCCCGCTCGACCAAGCTGGGCCGGCCCTACAGGCCTTCCTTGCCCCCGTGCAGGCCGGCGACTTCATCGCCATCAACGCCTACCTGCCGCGCACTCCCGAGATGACCGAAACCCTGCAAAAACTGCGCCTCGCCCTGCGCAACCAAACCCGCCTGGCTGTCACCTTTGGCTTTGGCCCGCGCTTCCAACACTCCACCGGCCAATTCCACAAAGGCGGTCCCAACCGTGGCCACTTCATCCAAATCGTCTACGACACCAACGACGACGTCCTCATCCCCCTTCAAAACCTGACCTTTCACACCCTCATCCGTGCCCAAGCCCTGGGCGATTACCAAGCCCTCCGAGCGGTCGGCCGGCGGGTGATCCGCCTGCTCTTGCCCGGGCCGGCGGCCATCCGGCAATTGGTGGATATCCTCGTCCAACCCGCTTCCTAGTCTGCTCAAATACATCCCCTCCGAAATCGTCATGGTCTTCGTCTCAGTGGAGGGTGACTTGCGCACCACCTTTGCCGATCGGCCCCAATCCCTCCAGATCGGCCTATGGAGCCTGGCCGGCCTGCCATTCCCGCTGCGAGGCAGCCGCCATCTGTTTGGCTTTTGGCGGAAAAGCAGGCAAGAAACACAACGGAATGGCGCGGCTGTAGCCACTGGCCAACGACGTCGACCAACTGGCAGGTTCTGCACCCTGTCCACCCCCAGCACATACGGCTCGCTCTTAGGCGCTTCCTGCAGCGTCTCCTCAGCATCACCCGCGACATCTCCGTTTCTCGATCACGACCCTGGCGGAACCTGCGTTACCAGGCACTCCAATCCCCTCCAGCACCCCCAGCGACAGCACCTCTGCGTCACCGTGTGACAACCAAAATTGAACATCTCCCACTACATTGGGCTTGTTCAATAAGCACCCTTGACGCAAAAGGAGAGCCCGGTAGAGCAGGCATGGAAGG
>CAKZJX010000069.1 GCA_937120535.1 uncultured Anaerolineae bacterium | reverse complement strand
AGATAATCGCTGTACAGGTCAAAGAGTTTGCCGTTTTTCATGCACCAAGTTTACTCCAACTGCGTAAGGTGAGTTAAATAAGTCTCTTTGGTATGGTACGAACTGTCTCTAGAAGAGCCACAAGAAGGCCGTTTGACCCTTGAAGAATCGGCGGCTGATTCCATCGCTGATCCCCTCCCACGCCTGCTCTACCGGGCTCTCCTTTTGCGTCATAGGGTGCTTATTGAACAAGCCCGCCAATCGTTGACGGTTCTCTCAGCTTCGAGTATCCTCGTGATCCATGGTGCAACCCTCCCTCTTCTCTTCGGTTTTCTGGACGGTCTCGCGCTTGACAGCCTATATCCGTCGCGCTTTGGAAGGCGATCCGATGTTGCAAGATGTCTGGATACGTGGGGAACTCTCCAACCTTTCACAGCCCTCTTCCGGTCACGTATACTTTACCCTGAAGGACGCAAACGCCTCTCTGCGGGGGGTGATGTGGAAAAGCCAGGCCTCTCGCCTGTCCTTTGCTCTGCGAGATGGGATGGAAGTAGAAGTCCACGGATCGATCGGCGTTTACGAAGCGGGCGGACAGTATCAGCTCTATGCCGATGTCATTCGACTGGTGGGTGAGGGAGCGTTGTATGCTGAATTTCTGCGCTTGAAGGCCCTGCTAGAAGCGGAGGGGGTATTTGACCCGAAGCGTAAACGGCCCATCCCCCGTCTGCCGCGACGCATCGGTATCGTCACGTCGGCCACTGGCGCTGCCTTACGTGACATTTTGAACACGCTGCGCCGGCGCTTACCGATGGTGGAGGCGATTCTTGCGCCCTCTCTGGTTCAAGGAGAGGAAGCTCCTGCCACACTGGTACAGGCAATCGAGGCGGTGAACCGTTATGCCCCGGATGTGATCTTGATTGCCCGCGGCGGCGGTTCTCTGGAAGATTTATGGGCCTTCAACGATGAGCGGGTGGTTTGGGCTGTGGCTGCCAGCCAAGCGCCGGTAATTAGTGGCATAGGTCACGAGACCGATTTCACCCTTACCGATTTTGCCGCCGACTTGCGGGCGCCTACCCCAACCGGCGCTGCCGAGCTAGCGACTCCGCTGACGATTGCCGATTTGGCATCTCGATTGGGTCTGTTGCAACGCCGTATGCAGAGCACCTTCCAACGCAATCTCCAGCGTCGGCAACTGGTGCTGGCTAACCTTCAGGAGCGCTTGAACCTGGCCTCTCCACTTCGACGACTGCGCTCTGAGCAACAACGTCTGGAGGGATGGTCACGCCGTCTTGTGGCTGCCCAGGCCCATCGTTTAGAGCTGGATGCGGAGCGTCTTTCGGGGCTGAGAAAACGCTTGTTGGCCCTCAGCCCGTTTGAGGTTCTGGCCCGAGGCTATGCCATCGTTACCCGGCAGGTTGATGGGCGGTTGATCCGAAGTGTGGAGCAGGCTGTCGCCGGGGAAGGGATTCGAATCCGCGTGGCGGATGGACAATTTGAGGCTCGAATTGCCTCCTCTTGAAGCAAACTTTGCCATCGAGGGATAGTATGATCAAATCTCCTAAACCTGTTGATTCGCTCACCTACGAGGAAGCCCTGGCTGAGTTGGAAAGTATTGTGGTGGCCTTGGAGGAAGGCAATCAGCCTCTCGAGCAGGCGATGACCCTGTTCGAGCGTGGGCAGGCACTGGCTCGACGCTGCACCCAATTGTTAGAGGCCGCCGAATTGAAAGTTCGACAGGTATCGGGCGAGGCCTTGACCGAGTTTGAGGATGAGCCATGAGTTTGGGCGATCTCCTGAAGAACCCGGTTCTGATCGGCGGCTTGCTCGCCTGGCTATCGGCCCAAGCGCTGAAGCCGCCCTTGGAATATCTGCGCTCAGGGGAGTGGAAATGGCATGTTGTCCTGAGCGCCGGCGGCATGCCCAGTTCACACTCAGCGTTGATTGTAAGTGTGACGCATGGCATTGGGTTGTTTGTGGGGTTTGATTCGCCTCTATTTGCGTTGAGTTTAGCCATAGCCATGATCGTGATCTACGATGCTGCCGGCGTGCGCCGGGAGGCCGGAAAACACGCTGAGCGTATCAACTTTTTGTTTGATGAGTTGCTGAAGGGGCATGTTTGGAGCGAAGAGGAATTACGAGAAGTGATCGGTCATACGCCAATGGAAGTGATCGGGGGTGTGCTGCTCGGCTTGGCGATTGCTACGGCCAATTGGATGTGGTGGATATAAAGGGAAGTTAGCCTCGCAAGTCCACTTCTTCTTTTCCGGTCAACTTATCCAAGATGCGCGAGACCACGACTTCTAGATGTTGGGACTGATGAACATAGTCTAGGTCATCGGTGCGAATGGCGAGCACCGGACACAAGTCGAACGATTTTAGCCATTCTTCGTAAAAGGTTTCTAGCAGAGCGAGATAGTCGGCGGTGATTCCGGTCTCGATGTGGCGCGCCCGGCGGCGGATGCGCTCTAACAAGACCGGCACCGGAGCTTTGAGGTAGATTAGCAGACCGGGTCGAGGCAATCCCTGAACGATGAGGTCAAACAGTCGCCGATAGGAGAGGTAATCCCGTTCGGAGAGATGACCCATGTGGTGTAAGGCTCGGGCGAAGATGTAGGCATCTTCGTAAATACTGCGATCGAGGATGACCGAACGTGGATCGCGGGCGGCTTCTAAGTACTGTTCGGCGCGATGGCCGAGGAAGAAGATTTGTAAGTGAAACGCCCAAGCGCTCATATCATGATAGAAATCAGCCAGGTAGGGATTGTCGGCTACGGATTCAAAGCCTGTCCGCCACCCCAGCCGTGCACCGATGCGCTCGGTGAGGGCGGTTTTGCCTGCTCCGATGTTGCCGGCTACCACAACAATGTGCTTGGTCATATGGCCTCGAGGGAAAGATTTTGGTTTTCTTGATGTCGCTTTCGATGGCCTTAACTTCTTTCTCGGCGTCGGAAAGATCTAGGCTAGGATAAGTATACTCTAACTCTCCCCTCTTGCCCCGATGGCTCTACGGCACGGAGCGGCTAAATTATGGGTTAGACAAACTGAAACACACGAGCTGGATAGTTCGGAAAACGCCGCTTGCGCCATGGACGGCAGTGGAAGCAGTACAGAAAAATCTTCCAGGCTGCCTGCAAGGCTTCTAGACCACGCGACAAGAAAAACAGCGCGAGCGTCGCGCCAGGCGAGCGAGATCCTGGCCGCGCTCGGCGTTCTCCCCTTCGGGGTCGGCCTGTGCTTGGGATCCGGCCTCCACTCCGCCGTGCAACGTGACTCGCATGGGAACGCAACACGTAGATCACAGAGCCTCCCCGCGTCTTTGTGTCTCTGTGTGACAACCGCCGAGACGGCAGAACACGGGCAGATTTCACAACGACGAACTCCGCGCTCTTCGCGCTCTCTGCGGTTAGTTTTTGCGGTGGACTCCCCGAGGTAACCGATTCTCCCCAGCCCTCCCTCCTTGCTCAAATTCCATCTTCCCCATACAATCAACGCATGTCTATGGAAGATGTTACCCCGATTCGCCAGCAGTACTTGCAAATCAAGCGCAACTATCCCAACGCTATCTTGTTCTTTCGCTTGGGAGACTTTTACGAGACCTTCGACGAGGATGCCGAGATCACGGCCCGTGAGTTGGATATTGTGCTCACTTCGCGCAGCGTGGCCAAGGGGGTGCGCGTCCCGATGGCCGGCATCCCTTATCATGCCTACGAGAATTACGTGGCGCGCCTGATCGAGAAGGGCTATCATGTGGCCATCTGTGAGCAGATTGGGGATCAGCCAGTCAAGGGCTTGTTCCCGCGTAAGGTGGTACGCATCCTCACCCCTGGGACAGTGCTCGAACCCGGCCTCCTGCCCGGCGATTCGAACAATTATCTGGCAGCGGCAATCCTGGACACTCCTAGCGACAGCACGCGACCGGATCGTGCCGCCCTGGCCTATGCCGACATCACCACCGGCGAGTTCGCCGTCACCGAACTGCCGGCTGAGGGCCTGCGCGCCGAGCTAGTGCGCCTGCGGCCGGCCGAGATCCTCCACGCTGACACCCAGCCGTTGGCCGCTCTTCTCGCGTCCAACGGAGAGGAGACCAGAAGCCCAACCTTGGGCCACCTAACCGCCCTGCCGGCCTGGCGCTTCGAGCCAGGAAGATGCGAAGAAGCGCTGCTGCAACACTTCGGCTCAGCCACCCTCGATGGTTTTGGCCTAAAAGGGCAGCCTCTCGCCCTGCGTGCCGCCGGCGCCATCGTGCAATACCTAAGGGAGACCCGTCCCGATGCCATCCACCTGCTCACCGGCCTGCGCGTATACTCCCTCTCTGAGTTCATGACCCTCGATGCGGCTACCCGCCGCAACTTGGAACTGACCGAAACCCTGCGCGGCGAGAGCAAGGGATCGCTGCTTGGCGTGCTGGATCACACCGTCACCCCGATGGGGAAACGCTTGCTGCGCGCTTGGGTGAGCCAACCTTTGCTCGATATTCACAAAATCCGACGGCGGCAACAGGGAGTACGTTACTTCTTCGAGGACGGATTGCGCCGAGCGGAGGTGCGAGCTGCGCTTAAACCCTTGGCCGACTTGGAACGCCTGGTCAATCGCGTCTTGGCCGGAACCGCCCAACCGCGCGACCTGGTGGCTCTCCGTGCTACCCTGGCTCAGGTTCCCAACGTCCTTAAGGCGCTAGGAGATACCGATGTCTTGCCGGCCATCGAGCCGGCTGACCAAGAGCATTCCCTGCTGGAGCAAGCCATTGCTGAAGATCCGCCGGCCACGCTGCAAACCAATGGTGTCATCCGTCCAGGGTATTCTTCTGAATTAGATGAAGTGGTTCGTGCTTCCCAGCATGCCCGTGATTGGATCGCCAATCTCGAAGCAGTGGAGCGTCAGCAGACCGGCATCAAGACCCTCAAGGTCGGCTACAACAAAGTGTTTGGCTATTACATTGAGATCTCGCGCGGGGCCGCCGAGAAAGCCCCTCCTCACTACATCCGCAAACAAACCCTGGTCAACGCTGAACGATTCATCACGCCCGAGATGAAGGAGTATGAGGCCCTGGTGCTCAACGCCGAGGAACGCATCCGTGAGCTGGAGACGCGCCTGTTTCGCGAGGTCTGCCGAGAGTTGGCCAAATCGGCTACCAAATTGCTTCACCTGGCTCGCGCCTTGGCCGAAGTAGATGCTCTGGCCGCCCTAGCCGAAGCGGCGGCTCGAAACGGCTATACCCTTCCCGAGGTCTGTGAAGAACCGACGCTCGAAATTCGAGAAGGACGTCATCCGGTGGTCGAGATCACCCTGAAGGGCGAACGATTCGTTCCCAACGATATTGTCTTCGAGCGCGGTGAGATTGTGCGGGTGATCACCGGCCCCAACATGAGCGGCAAGTCCACCTACTTGCGGCAGGCGGCCTTGATCGTCCTGATGACCCAGATGGGGTCGTTCGTGCCGGCGGCTTCGGCCCGCATCGGGATCGTGGACCGCATCTTTACTCGCATCGGCGCCCAGGACGAGATCCACGCCGGCCAATCCACCTTTATGGTTGAGATGATCGAAACCGCCAATATCCTGCACCATGCCACCCCGCGCTCGCTGCTGATCCTGGACGAGATCGGGCGCGGCACCTCCACCTACGATGGCATCTCGATCGCTTGGGCGGTGATCGAATACATTCACAATCACCCTCACCTGCGCGCCAAGACCCTGTTTGCCACCCACTACCACGAGCTCACCCAACTGGCCGATCTCTTGCCAGGGGTGCGCAATTACAACGTGGCCGTGGCCGAAGCTGACGGCAAAGTGGTGTTCCTGCACAAGATCGTGCCTGGAGGGGCCGACCGCTCCTACGGCATCCATGTGGCCCAACTGGCCGGCCTGCCCAAACCGATCATCGCCCGAGCCAATGAAATTATGGCCGACCTAGAAAGGACTTCTGGGCGGGCAATGCGCATCCAACCGTTTGTCGCCCAGCAAATTGCCCTCTTCCCCGAAACCAATCCGTTGCTGGAAGAGCTCGAGGCGCTTGATGTGAATCAGCTAACGCCCATCGAAGCCTTGAACAAATTGTTCGAGTGGCAGAAAAAATTTGCGAAATAACCTTCTTCTACGGGGATAGCAGCGGCTCGCAGGTATTTACCCGCTGAGTGAAGTCCTCGTAGTTGTGATAAAGACTGCGCCCCCGCCATAGTAATAGTAGGCGTTTTCGAGATAAGGTAGATTGGCGCCAAAGGCATAATTAAAGGCCAAGCGAAAGAGATTGACTGGCGTAATATCTTCAGGGACGGTCTCAGGCGACATACCGGGCAAAGAGTAGGCTGCAAACACTGAAAACCGCTCGCGTAAACAAGTTGCTTCGGACGAACGAAAATCGGTCCACATCTCTCCCGCAAAGCCTCAACAAAAGCCGTGTTATCAAAACCGTACAAGTCATGTAGGACATCAGTGCGGTCGTAGTCATCAAGGACGATTGAAGGAAATATCAGGCAACGTCGTTGGGGGATGGAGAGAGACTCATCTATCGAAGGTTCCCGGCGCAGAATGGTTGCCAGCTGACTCGCCAACGGAACGCCAAACGTCAACACCAACAGCGCCGCTGCCAATGTTAGCACCCCATTGACTCGGCGCACGCTCAGCTCATAGCCTCGAAGGCGCAATATTGCGGCTACTGCGACCAACCCTACCACATGCGATCAAGCCGGTGGTCAAGAAGAACCAGCCGGCCGGAAACCTTCCCCAGACGATTACCGTAACCAAGATCGCCGCCCATTCGGTGCGACGCCTCAGCCACCACGCCGGCCCGAACAGCGCCACCACCGCCAAGCTCAACACCAATATAGGACGCAAGAGCTGATCAGGCGAGGCTGTGATCCCGGCCAAACGATAGGCGAACAACAAAGAAGCGATCAAAAACAAAACGGGGTGCAAAAAACCATCCACTGCTTCATCGATAACTCCATTCTCAATCCAGCAGGTAGCGGGTTCCTGAAATCTTCTGCGTTGCCAACGTCCACTTTTCCCAGGCGAGCTAGGAAGGTATTATACTTGACCCCGATCATCTTCCTTGGAAAAGGAGAACCAGCATGTCCAAGAAACGCCAACGACAGAGAAAACAAGAAGAACAGGTCCAGATTGCGCGTCAGGAACAACTGATTCGTGCGACCGCGCTGGCGTTGATCGTGCTGGTGATCGTAGGGATTGTCTGGCTGATCTGGCCGCTCATACGACCTACACCACCGGCCACCGCCCGCAAACAATACACCAGTCCGCCTCCTATGGCGATCGACATCACTAAGAAATACTATGCCGCCGTGAGGCTGCAAAAAGGTGGAGAATTTGTCATCGAACTCTATGCCGACAAGGCTCCCAAGACGGTTAACAACTTTGTCTTCCTAGCACGCGAGGGCTTTTACAATGGCGTGACTTTTCACCGAGTCATTGATGGATTTATGGCCCAAGGCGGCGACCCTACCGGCACCGGCGCTGGCGGCCCTGGCTATCAATTTGAAGACGAGTTCAACGACCTTACCTTCGACAAAGCTGGCGTGGTCGCCATGGCCAACGCCGGCCCCAACACCAACGGCAGCCAGTTCTTCATCACCTATGGGCCGGCAGAATGGCTGAACGGACGCCATACCATCTTTGGACAAGTTATCCAAGGGATGGAAGTCGTAGAGAGCTTGCGGCGGCGCGATCCCCAACAAAATCCGGATGATCCAGGTGACGCCATCGAAAGCATCGTCATTTACGAAGAATAACCCTGAAGGCTCCCCCTTGCGGAAACCTTTTACAACCTCATGGCGTCCTCCCTGAGAAAGGAGTTGCCATGAAACCAATCCTGACCTTCCTCAGCCTGCTGGCCTTGCTGCTCTCGGCCTGCGGTTCTTCGATGCCGAATCCTTCTGTATCCATGAACATCGCTCAATCCAACCTACAACGGGAGAAATCGCCCGCCCTTCCCCCCGATGAGATCCGTGTCCTCGTCCGAGGCAACAACGCCTTCGCCCTAGACCTCTACCGCTCGCTTCGCACCTCGGACGACAACCTGATCCTCTCCCCCTTCAGCATTTCCCTCGCCCTAGCCATGACCTACGCCGGCGCCCGCGACGAGACCGCCGCCCAGATGGAACGCGTCCTGCGCTTCCCTGGCCCAGAGCGCACTCATCCAGCGTTCAACGCCCTCGACTTAGCACTCACCCAGCTCAATCCAAGCCCTGACCAAGATCAACAACCCTTCCAACTTCGCCTTGCCAACGCTGTATGGGCGGAGAAAACTCACCCCTTCCGCCAGGAATTTCTAGACCTCCTAGCCCGCTACTACGGCGCTGGCATCCGCCTGGCCGACTTCATCAACCACGGCGAGGCAGCTCGCCAGGAGATCAACCGCTGGGTCGAACAGCAAACCGAAGACAAGATCAAAGACCTGATCCAGCCTGGCGCACTCGATCCCTACACTCGAATGGTGTTGGTGAACGCCATCTACTTCAAGGCTGACTGGCTCACTCCCTTTGAGCCGAGCAACACCCACGATGCGCCGTTCTACCTGTTAGACGGCTCAGAAATCCGAGTGAAGATGATGTCCCAAGCTTTCTACGTTCCCTATGCTGCCGGCGATGGTTGGCAGGCCGTAGAACTCCCCTATGCCGTCCAAACCACCTCCATGCTCATCGTCGTTCCCGATGCCGGGCGTTTTACCGAGATCGAGTCCGCCCTAGATGAGGCCGGCCTGGAGGCCATCCTGAACTCCATGCAGTCGGTCAGCATCGAATTGGGATTGCCCAAATTCCAATTCACCTCCCAGTTCAGCCTTCCTTCCTCCCTGGCTGCACTCGGCATGACCGACGCCTTCGATCCGACATTAGCCGACTTCTCGGGCATGACCGGCGAGCGCGACCTACACATCAGCGATGCGATTCACCAAGCCTTCATTGCAGTGGACGAGAAAGGCACCGAAGCTGCAGCCACAACAGCGGTGGTCATACAAATAACCTCCGCTCATCTCTTTGACATCATGTTCACGATTGATCGTCCCTTCCTCTTCTTCATTCGAGATACAGTCAACGGGCAGATTCTGTTCATGGGTCGCGTCCTCAGTCCAACCCAATAAAGCAGAACGGGCCAACTTCCCAAAACATCAAGCGCAAGGAAATCCCACCCCTGCGCTTTTCCAATTCCCAACTCTCCCCCGTCTTTTTCCATCCCTGGAGCATCTCTCCACTGGGCTAACCAGCCTTCAAACAAACCCGACACCCTTCGCATGATGCGCTCGGTTTGGCTATGGAAGAGAGCTATGTTCCCGTAGGCCTCCCCACCTTGCTCTCCCACCAAATCGGACGCTGCGCAGGATCATCCACAGGAACCTGGTTGAATTGGGCCGCCCAAGCGATCGCCCCCGATTCCCAATCGGCAGCGACAGCGTGATAGTTCTTGATTAAGCTAGGCACCTCGTGGAGCAGAATATCTCGGTTGGCAGAAAGCAACGCTTGGCACATGACCCCCTGCGATTCAAGCCACTTCAACTTGTACAGCTGCATGCACAGCTCGCAAACGCGCCATCCTGCGTCGGCGGAAACGATAACAGCGATCTTCACATAAAAAGCCCAAACCCCGCTTGGCCTGCCACGAGCCTACGGGGTTTGTTGAGGAGAATGCACCTATATTGTACATAATGACTTTAATTCCCTCTGAAGTAGGTTTAAAGCTTAAATTAGAGTTTCTCCCGACATATGGCTAGACGATCTTCTTCGGCCAACGAGGCAGCATCGCTCGGGCGATCTCGCCCGCCAGACGAACGTTGTTATAAAGCAACGACAGGTTAGCGCGCAAAGAACGACCTTGACTCAATTCGTTTACCCGCCGAAGCAAAAAAGGCGTCAACGATTGACCGTGAATGCCCTGGGCAATCGCTTCGCGTGAAGCTTGCTCCTCGATCGGATCGATTTCGTGGCGAGGGAGTTCATCCGCTTCAGGGATCGGTTGGCAAACTAATACTGCCGAGTTCATACCAAGGTCCCAATGAGTGCGGGCAAACTCGGCCGCTTCTTCGGGTGTGTCCACACGGATATTTACCCGCAACCCACTCTGACGAGAGAAGAACGCCGGAAACTCATCTGTGCCATAGCCCAAGACGGGCACACTCAGTGTTTCCAGCAATTCCAGCGTGGCTTCGAGATTCAGGATCGACTTAGCGCCGGCGCATACCACGACCATCGGCGTGAAAGCCAGCGCCTGCAGATCGGCCGAAACATCCATTCGACTCTCCCGATGCACCCCGCCGATTCCTCCCGTAGCGAAGACCCTGATCCCAGCCCGATTAGCAGCCAACATCGTCCCGGCGACGGTCGTGCCGCCGCTCAGCCTTCGAGCAACCGCCGGAGCGAAATCCCGACGACTAATCTTGACCGTTGCTGAGGCGATTAATTCACCGATCTCCTGATCGGTCAAGCCAATGCGGATCCGACCATGTAACACGGCAATTGTTGCTGGGATTACTCCCTGATCCCGCAAGCGCTGTTGGATGGCGCGACCGAATTCTAGGTTGACGGGTTCGGGTAACCCATGGGTGAGAACGGCCGACTCAAGTGCAACCACTGGCTCGTTGTGCTTTAGAGCACGTTGAACCTCTTCCTGAACCACGAAAAAGGGTGGGAGAGAAGTCATCAGATCACCAACTGTTGATAGAGTTTTTCTAGCGAGAGATCGGGGCAAACGGTGCCGGAGTAACGCAAGGTTAGGTAAGCAGCCGAGACGCCCAGGCGAACTGCATCGTCTAGGTCCATTTCATTCACTAGGCCAAAGAGGACAGTTGCGCTCAGGGCATCACCGGCGCCGGTAGGATCCGAGATCGAAGTCTTTATGGCCGGGATGTGGCCGCTGGTCTCCGATGATGCATAGACCACGCCAAACTCGGCTAAGGTAATGATAGCGATATCCACGCCGGCCGCAAGCAAGGCTCGAGCGCTTTCTAACGCCGCTTGCCGATTGGACGACTCGAACGGTTGACCGGTCAAAACCGCCGCCTCGGCAACGTTGGGAGTCACCATGTGAAGTTTGCTCAAATGAGGCTTTAATCGCTCGGCCAGAACCGCGGATGTGGGGTCGGCGCACACCGGCACTTTTGCCTTGCGGGCCAACGTGATCACCGTCTTTAGAGTGGCCTCTGAAAGATTCGTATCCACAAATACCAGACGGGCGGTTTCGAAGAGAGCCTGATGTCGGAGGAGATAAGCCGGGGTAAGTTCAGACAGGACGCGCATATCGTCCATGGCAAATTGCAGACGAGCCTGTGGGTCAATCACAGCCATGTAGAAACCAGTGGGAAAACGATTGCTCCGCAGCACTGCCGAAACATCTACGCCGGCCGCGGCCGTATATTCAAGCAATTCCTCACCGGCCCGATCGCGTCCCACTGCGCTGATCAGTTTAGCCGATTGGCCCAGGCGCGCCAAGTTTTCGGCCACGTTGCGGGCAACACCTCCGTAGGAGGCGCGAATGCGTGCTGGGTTGGAGGTGCCGGCCTGAAGGTCCGAATCGATGCGCGCAACGAGGTCCTGGCAGGAAGCCCCAATGAGGAGAATCGAATCAAAAGGCATGTTACACGTCCGGTTTGACCCCTGCAATCACGATGCCGAGGATCTGATGTTGCGGACTCAATTTTACAGGAAAATAGTCTTGACCGCTATCATCAATTTCTACACTGTAACATAAACGGCAGGCGAGTTCAAAGCGGGTGCAAGAGAGCCTGCATCGGGAGGTGCATCGCCCAGTGCGCCGGCGGGCCCAGGCAGATTACCAAGCTCATTGGGCCGCCTACCGAAAGCGCCCTGTGGAACATTCGGATGGTATATTTGTGGGCATGGAATGTGTCATGGCAACAACAGATCGGTATTTTTTAGAACACTCTCAGGATAAAGCTCACCGATGCACAAGCTAATTTGTATCGAATTTCATTGTCACACCTATGCCTCTCCCGACTCGCTGACCTCGCCACTGGCATTAATCGAGGCCGCTCGCCGCAAGGGCATCGACCGTCTGGTGGTAACAGATCACAACACGATTGCCGGCGCACTAGAAGCCCATCGCTTGGCTCCTGAACTTGTGATTATCGGCGAAGAGATCCTGACTAGCCGTGGCGAACTACTGGCAGCTTTTGTTACTGAGGAGATCCCCCCAGGCCTCACGCCGCAAGAGACGATCGAGCGCCTACGCGCTCAACATGCGTTTATCAGCGTCTCGCATCCTTTCGATACCATGCGCAAAGGTGGATGGGCATTAGAGGATTTGCTCGAAATCGCACCTTTGATAGACGCAATCGAGATCTTTAATTCACGTTGTCTGTCGCCCAAGTTTAACCTTCTGGCCCAGGCCTTTGCCCAAGAACATCACCTACCTGGGACAGTGGGTTCAGATGCCCATACTTGCTGGGAACTAGGCCTGAGTCGCATGTTCGTCGCCTCTTTTTCAGGGGCGGATGAATTGCGGCAAGTCATTCGGCAGGCGCACTTTGAGGTTAAGTACGCTTCTCCGCTAGTACATCTCGCTTCCCGTTATGCGTCTTTGCGTAACAAGGGCAGGGGAAAGCATGATTTTGATTGAAAATGTCGAAGGCAAACGTTCGGACTGCCTAACAGCCCCACACTTTTACCAACTTCGGAACAGTCCTGTAGGTGTTTTTTCTATTGTCGGTTTTTTCTACTTTATGCTATAATCTCATTCCGCTGTCGAGAACCTGAAGTAAGGAAGAAGACCTATGGCTGAACAGATTATGAAGGCGCTGGAAGTCGCCTCGAATCCAAATATTCCTGCTCTGCGTCCTGGAGATACGGTTAGCGTTCACGTAAAGATCAAAGAGGGCGATCGCGAGCGAACTCAAGAATTTAAAGGGACGGTGATCCGCCTGACAAAGGGCGGCAACGATGCCACGTTCACTGTGCGACGAATCGCCAGCAATGGCATCGGTGTGGAGCGCACCTTCCTGCTTCGTTCACCGCGCATCGAGAGGGTGGTTGTGGAACGGCACAACGTTGTCCGCCGTGCTAAGTTGTATTTCATGCGTGGGCGCACCGGAAAGTCGGCTCGTCTGAAACAGAAATTCGATTAAGCCACATCACAATCCGTTGCCCAGAGCGTATGCCTCCAAAGGATTGGCCAACTTGCTGAATAAGGTTGGCCGATTTTGTTTTCAGGAGAATGAGAAGAAATTTCGTCGGAGAAGCTACGATAAATTTATGGTTGAGATTCTTGAAAAGCCCTGCCCCTGCTCTACGGGTCACAGCCTTTGCTCCTGATGGCCTGATTGAGGAGATAGAATTGCCGGGCCGACGCTTTGTCGTAGGTGTACAGTAGCACCCTGAATGGCTGATGAACCAGGGTCCCATGCGTAAACTGTTCGAGGCGTTCGTCGAGGCGGGCAAAGCCGACTCTGGCCGGCGCCTTCTTGTTTCTCTTAAACCAAGCGCAGTTGGCCTTCAGCGCCGTTGCTGTCCTCGGTCGTCCGAGCGCCGGCCTTGCGCAAATCCTCAGCGGAAATCCGGGCGACTGTCGCCACCCGATCCCCTTCTTGGGGCGTAATCAACCGAACCCCGCGCGTGGCGCGCCCAGACCGTTTAATATCCTTCACCTTCAGGCGTAGCGTCACGCCGTTGGCGGTGATGATGGTCACATCGTCATCTGGTTGTACGACCCGTGCTGAAGCAATGCGTCCAGTGGCGGCCAGATTTTTTTGATCGATGGTTGCCACGCCGCCGGTAGCCCGTCCTTTTCGGGGATATTCGTTCAGGGGCGTCTGCTTGCCGTACCCGTTGGCAGTTACGATCAAGAGAGAACCGTTCGCCTCGGCGATCGTCATACTGGCTACCCGATCGTCTTCTTCCAAGCGAATGCCCTGAACGCCGCCGGCTGTCCTCCCCATCACGCGAACGCTCTCTTCAGAAAAGCGCAGCACTTGACCCTTTTCGGTGACCAGCAAAACGTCGTCCTGACCGTTGGTCAGGCGTGCCCAACCCAGTTCATCTCCTTCCTCGAGCGACATCGCGATCACACCTGAGGGACGCACTGACGCAAACTCCTTTAATTCGACGCGTTTCACTTTACCGCGCACCGTCGCTAACATACAGTAGCTATGGGACTCAACATTGGAGACCGCCATAGCAGCCGTGATCCGCTCATTCGGTTCCAGGGAAAGGATGTTGACCAAAGGGATGCCCTTGGCCGAACGATCAGCATCTGGAATCTGGTACACTTTTTCTGAGTAGACTTTGCCGCGGTCAGAGAAGAACAAGATGGTGTCCAACGTGTGGGCGGGAAAGAGCATCAGGACTTCGTCCTCTTCCTTGGTGAGATGGCCGATCACCCCACGGCCGCCGCGGGATTGTGAGCGAAATGCAGAGACAGCCATGCGCTTGATGTAGCCGCGCTCGGTCAAGCTGATCAAAACCGTCTCTTCCTGGACCAGGTCTTCTTCATGGAAGTCCTCTTTAGCGTCGGCGGCAATTCGAGTGCGGCGATCATCTCCATACTTTTCGACCAGCTCGTTCATCTCGTCTTTGATCAGGGCCAACACCTTCTTGGGATGGGCCAGCAGATCTTCCAAATAGGCGATCTGAGCGGTCACCTGCCGGTGTTCCTCTTCGAGTTTCCAGCGCTCAAGGGCGGCTAGACGGCGCAGCTGCATGTCCAGAATGGCCTGGGCTTGGTCGGCGCTCAGGCGGAAGCGTCGGATCAGATTCGTTTTGGCCGCCTCGGCATCCTCGGCCTGGCGGATAATGCGGATCACCTCGTCAATGTTTCCCATCGCAACCAACAACCCCTCCAGGATATGCTGTCGGGCGCGGGCTTTGGCCAGCTCAAAATTCGAGCGGCGTACAATTACCGTCTGACGGTGTTCGATAAAAATGCGCAAGGCGCTCTTGAGCGGTAGCAAACGGGGCTCTCCGTCCACCAAGGCCAACATTTGGACGCCGAAGGTGGTTTGCAGCGGTGTAAATTTGTACAGTTGGTTGAGCACCTTGCGGGGTTGAGCACCCCGTTTGAGTTCGATCACAACGCTCAGGCCGCGTCGATCGCTCTCGTCGCGCAGATCGGAAATCTGGTCGAGCTTTTCCTCCCGAACCAATTCGGCAATGCGTTCGATGAGCGCCGCCTTGTTAACCTGGTAGGGGATCTCGGTGATCACGATCTGATACCGTCCCCCCTTGATCTCCTCGATGTGAGCTACGCCGCGAAGTACTAGTCGTCCGCGGCCGGTGGCATAGGCCGAGAGAATCCCCTCTGTGCCGACGATCAGGCCGCCGGTTGGGAAGTCGGGGCCGGGCACAAGGTTCAACAGGTCTTGGATCGGAATATCGTCCATGTGGTCGAAGTGATCGACCAAATAGTTGATTGCAGCGGCGATCTCGCGCAGGTTATGAGGGGGGATGTTGGTTGCCATGCCAACGGCGATGCCAGAGGATCCGTTGAGGAGCAGATTCGGCAAGCGGGCCGGCAACACTGTTGGTTCCTCAAGCGAAGCGTCAAAGTTGGGGACAAAGTCTACTGTGTCTTTGTCAATATCCGCCAGTATCTCCTCGGCCAATCGGTTCAGGCGGGCCTCGGTGTAGCGCATTGCCGCCGGAGCGTCGCCATCAATTGAGCCGAAATTCCCCTGTCCGTCGATCAGGGGATAGCGCATGGAGAAATCCTGAGCCATGCGCACCATAGCATCGTATACTGCAGCATCGCCGTGGGGGTGATATTTTCCCAACACTTCGCCGACGATCCGGGCCGATTTCTTGTAAGGGCTATTAGAGCGAATGCCCAGCTCATTCATGGCGTAGAGGATACGGCGATGAACGGGCTTGAGGCCGTCGCGCGCATTAGGCAAGGCGCGCGCCACGATTACGCTCATAGCGTAATCCAAATAGGCTTCGCGCATTTGGGTTTCGATGTCAATGGCTCGAACCGTTCCGATATCCATAAAGTTGTTCCTAACTCGAGTTTAGACAAAACTTGGGGCGGTTCTGCCCTTGAGCAAAACCGCCTTCTAGTAGAAACTTGGGGTTGTAAACTCTCAAGCGTCTATCAAACATTAACAGACTTATCGCATTTCGTCAAGCGGTGTATGCGCGTGTCTTTACGGCACGGTGTAACGCCCTGTTGGATGTGCTGGATGCGCTCCTAGCGGCTGGCAGTGAGTCGTCCTTCGCTATGCTCAGCCAGCACAAGCGTTTCCGGCGCAAGCGGCCCAGTCGGTACGCAGCCGTGGACGAAAGCCCGATCGAGTCGGGAGTGCGCTTCCGCAAGGAGCATCTCGGCTGGACCCTGCCCCGCTTTCCGCACGCCGAGACCGGCGATACCTGGACCCTGCCGACGGCGCTGGCGCACTGAATGCTCTTCCTGGCTCGCCCCATCGTGGAGGACACACCCTTGCCCTGGCAAAGGCGGCAGACGCGCCTGACCCCACAGCGGGTACGGCAGAGCCTGAAGCCGATTTTCGCGCCGATCGGCTCGCCGGCCCGAGCACCTAAAACGGTGCAGAAAACCGCCTGGCCGGCCCAACGGAAAGCCGCGAACGCCCAAACCGCGCTACAAAGCGGTCAAGAAGGGCGCCGCGGCGGCGCGGCCCGCCTGCAATGGTAAGGTACAAGTTCTCGCCCTGACTAACCGTCAGGACGATGGCGTTTGTCTAATCTCGAGCCTCAAAAAGGGTGTCAGAGAAGGCAGTTTGTCCCCCGGCAGGAAGCGAGCAAAAAGATCGTGGATACGCAGCATGCTGAGGTCAGGGTCTGGAGGTGTGAATGCACAACCTGTGGGCCTGTCTTTCGGGTCTATCCTAAAGGCGTCAGTCGGAAGCAAATCTCGAAACGGGTGAATGGGATGGCGGTGATGCTGTACCTGCTGGGATTGAGCTACGAAGCGGTCGAGATTGCGTCGAATAGCCTTGGCATAGGGATTGGAACAACGAGTGTGTATTGGGCAGTACAGGCGATAGCAGAACAAGCGCCGGGGCTAAAGCGTGAGCTGCTCCGCTCTTGCCATCGGCCGCCTGATCACTTTGGCCGGCAATCATCTATCGCATGGCTTGCCTTTGGCTGATTTGATGGCGTAACCTAAGAAATGGCCAGCAGAGTTGCCGCCCTCCCTGTTAGTTTACCCGTCTTTTACTAACTCACCTTACGCAGTTGGAGTAAACTTGGTGCATGAAAAACGGCAAACTCTTTGACCTGTACAGCGATTATCTG
>CAKZJX010000068.1 GCA_937120535.1 uncultured Anaerolineae bacterium | reverse complement strand
GATAATCGCTGTACAGGTCAAAGAGTTTGCCGTTTTTCATGCACCAAGTTTACTCCAACTGCGTAAGGTGAGTTAAGAACTATCTCAAGAATGGGTAGCTCCACTGTTGCGAACAAGGCGGCGATACCAAATTAGCGCACAAGCGAGTTGAAGCAGTCCGCGGTAGTTCGCAGGATTCGTGTCATAGCGAACCAAAAGCGCGCGATACTTGGAGAACCACGCCGGCGTTCGTTCCACCACCCAACGTCGCGCAGGATATTCCGCTGGCGGCGTTTTGGAGGCGTCTCGCCAATCGCGCAAATATGGGGAGTGTAGTGGAACTTCGCCACAGTCGCATGTCCCGGCGGATTGTCATACGCTTTGTCCAGACACCAGTGCTGCGGTTGTTCCGCCGTAGGGCGGGGACGTTGTACGACAATGGCCTCCAGGGTAGCTTCCAGGAGTTTCGTATCATGGACATTCGCAGGAGCGATCACGACAGGATAACGGTCCACCATCGCCTTCCGTCAAGAAGCTGTGTTTTGCGCCGTTTTTCGCTCGATCGGTGGGGTTAGGCCCAATTGTGCCCCCCAAACCGGGCTTTACGCGGTGCGGCATCTGCCGCTTGCTATTCTCACTTCACGCCTTGGGGTTCATCGCATTCCTCAACGAGCGATGCCCAATTTTCAAACAAGCCAACGGCGCACCAACGTTGAAAATACCGATGAGTGGTACTATCGTCACCATACATGCGTGGAATAAGTGGGTTGTTGCGATCCTTCCATTGCTGGAAGTGGCAGACGGAAGAGCTGGCCCGCATCTGGCTGAGCTGTTTCCGTCAGCAGTTGCGGGCGAAAGTAGAGCCGAGCATCACCGCCAGGAAGCGGAACGAGAGCAACGCCGAGGGCGTCCCAAGAAAACTGTTGTAACAGGTTACTTGATCTTTGACGACTCGGTGCACATCAAGCCGCGTGTCAAGAAGATACAAGGCTTGGGGCAGCATGACTCCAGCACGGAGCAGCGCGTGGCGACCGGGCATAACCGACTGGCTGGCTTGTCTGTCTTGCTCGGGCGGCGTTGTCCGTTGCCGCCTCGCTTGTATCGCCAACCGTCCGTCTGCCAGAAGGAACATGCGCCGTTCCAGAGCAAGATGGACCTGGTCATCCAGGAGATCGAGCGGTTGGAACCGGTGGAAGGCGCGCAAACCCACGTGCTGCTCGATCGTCGGTTCCACTGCAAGGCCGTTCGCCAAGCGGCCCAAGGACCTGGTGGGGAGATCAGCGGCGGCTTGAAGAGCAACCGCACGATGCGCCTGATCAACCCGGACGGCACTCGCCGCTGGATGACCCTGGCCGAGTATACCGCCCAACTGCGGCTCGAAGATTGGCAGAATGCCACTTGGCCTTCCCAGCAAGGCCAGCAAAAGGTGGATGTCCACATCTGGCAGCATGGCAACACCCAGGCGGAACGAGTGAAACGAGCCGAGAACCTACGAGCCATTCGCAAGCAGGGACGAAACGCCTGGAAAGACCACTCGAGTTGCCCTAGGCGTTCCTGAGCAGAAACGACCCCGTTCCGCTTCAGGATCACTTTCTGGGACCATCTGTTTGCGCGCCTGTTGGAGACCTAGACCACGCAAGCCGTGATTTGCTGTGCGGCTCTCAACCGCAGGACCCATCTGGGCATGCCAGAGAGCTACAAAGTACTTGTTTCCGGAGAGACGGCCTGATCTTTCCGAAGATCGATGGAGCGCCTTGCGCCCGTTCAGGGATTTATGCGTCAAAGCCTATCTCTATAAATAGCGTAGAGCGAGATGGTGCTCGCTCTACGTCTGGATCAGGCGGCGCCTCTACGACGTTTGTAGGCGCGCCACAGGGCGCGAACTCCTAGCCAGAGCGGCAGGAGGAGGACAATGCCAACGGTCAACAGCTTGGGCAGGAAGTTGAGCACCAGCCAGATGAGAAAATCCACAAAGTCCTGCCAGAAGTCGATCAGGTTTTGAATGGCATTGCGCACGGTGCCTTGGGGTTTCCAACGGCCGATCTGGATAGGCTGAATGGTCTCTTCGGCAAGGAGACGAACACTGATGGACGAGAGCGCAGCCGCTTCACGGTAGTATTTCATCTGCCCTTTGACGGTTTCGATCTGGCCTCGAATGTAGGTGAGCTGGTTGAAGACGTTGAGCACATCCTCGGTTTTCTCAGCTTTTTCCATGATTTCCACCAGTTGTTTCTCGGTGGCCTCCAAGTTGCGCAGTTGGGATTCGAGATCCACGTACTGGGCGGTCACGTCTTGGCCGGTGACGTTCCTATTCCGAACCTCGACGGCATTGGTTTCGATCGTTTCCAGCGCTTCGTTCAGGCGGTCGGCCGGAACACGAATGGTAATGGCTCCTTCTAGAATCGGTGTCCCATCGGCGAGGTAGGTTTGGTATAGGCTGGAGGAGACGACGAATCCTCCCATGGTTTCGGCCATACGAGAGATGTCGGCGATGGAGGTTCGAGGGTCTTTGACTACTACCGTCAGGTCAGCATTCTTGATGACCAACCGCTCGATCTGAGCCTCAGGCGCAGCTAGGTCCACCTCTGCCCCACCTGGATAGCCCTTGGCCCTTTCGGCATAGGATGGCATGGCGGTGGCCATCAGCACCGGGTATTCTTGAGGGGGTTCGGAAGATTCGACGGTGGCCGAAAAAGGCCTGATAGCGCAGGCGGTCAGCAATAGGCCAAGGAAGGCCGGGACAAACAATTTGCGAATCATGTTTTCTTCTCCTGTTCTGTCGAGAGGACGCTTCCCAGCCAGCGAAAGTTCCCGAACGAGTTTGCTGCTCGGCAGGAAGTTAGCGGATGAGGGGTTAGCGATCGGCAAAGACAATCTGGCCGTGGTCCATATTGGTGATGCACACGAGGGACTCAATCGGCACGCCCAACGGTTCGAGAGCCTTGCGCCCGCCTTCAAAGCTCTTTTCAATCAATGCACCGATGCCCACCACGCTCGAGCCAGCGGCCTCGGCCAGCCGCACCAGGCCGAGGATGGTGGCGCCGGTGGCTAGGAAATCGTCAATGATCAGCACCCGTTCTCCGTTGGCTAGGTACTCCGGGGAGACGATCAATTCGACCATGCGTCCTTTGGTGTGGGAGGGCGCTAGGGTTAGATATACTTGATCGGGCATGGTGATCGGTTTGTGTTTGCGAGCGTATACCACCGGAATGCCGAGGTGCAGGGCGGTGGTCAGGGCCGGCGCGATGCCGGAGATCTCAGCCGTGAGCACCTTGGTGGCGCCCAGATGGGCAAAGCGACGGGCAAATTCTCGACCACAGATATCCATGAGCAGGGGATCCACTTGATGGTTGATGAAGCTGTCCACTTTGAGGATGCCGTTGCCGAGATTTTTGCCTTCTCGTTCGATCCGTTCGCGCAGTTCTTTCATGTTGCCTCTTCGGTATGTGGTTAATTCAATTGGAGTATTCTTCTCTATAGGTTCCTTCAGGTTTGTCGAGGGGATGTTTCTCAAGCGATGTGCAGGATGCTTTCCACAGTCTGGTCATCCACGCGTTCCAGACGATGCCAAGCGGAGTTATTGTTCAGGGTAATCCAGTGGCGTTCTTCTAGGCGATAAAACCAGTCTTTATCGTGCTTGTAGTACACCTGGATCCCCTCCGTTTCCCAGATGTTGAGGATCTCGTTGCTGTGGGAGCGGGTGGTATCAAAATCGGTAGTGGCACGCTGTCCCATTTCGCTGTAGAGTTCGTTCAGCTCTAGGAGCAAGGTGTTGACAGTGGCCGGCATGGGATTGGCGTTCAGACCAATGCAACGCGCTTCTTCCATCAGGATGGGATAGGAGTGAGACGGATATTTGGAATTCAAAATATTGGCGATCCGTTCGGCTGCTTGTTCGTCTGTGATATGAAACATCAGCAGTTCTCTGCAGATCATGATAGATAGCGACTCGGCCCGGTCCACGGCGCCGATCACCAGGGGATGCACATACTGGAATAGGGTGGGATAGGGATTTTGCTTTTGAGCGCTTTCCTGTTTTTGCCATAGGCGAATGACGCGCGTCAGCTCATCCAGGCTGACGCTCACTCGGTCGTTGTCCCGATCCAGGGGAGAGAGGGAATGAGTCAGGGAGGTGTCTACCGGGCTGAGATAGGCCATGGGGCCCATCAGGATCTCATTGGCGCCCAAGGCGATCATGGTGGCAGCCGAGGCGCATTCCAGGGGGACCAAGGCGACCAAGCGCCGACAGTACCGTCGGAGCAGATTCACTAGCCGCAGAGAGGCTTGGCCGTTGCCGCCATCGGATTTGATGAACAGATAGATGGTCTCTACGTTTCCCAACTTTTCCAAGAGCTGATACAAGGCGATCACATCATTGTGACATACCGATCCGATTGGGTTATTCCAATAGGCGATGAGCGGTCCGCCCAACTCGGCCGAGATCCGAGCAATCAGTGCCTGAGTCTGATCGAATAGGATCGGGGGTTGTTTGATCTTAATCGGCTGGCTAGTTTCATCGGTTGTCATGCCAAATCTCCTTGGGGGGCTGTTGCAGTAGAGAGAGGGTGTGGTGTTTTTTCGAGCTAGGGTTCCCGCCTTGTGGGGGGTGAACCTCTGGGACAATCGGGGAACCGGGATGTAAGCTGGGCCGAGGCGGGGGCATCGAGGTCCAGCGATGCACCGGCGCTCGCCATCCCGGGGCAGGCGGTGTAGCTGCCTCGAAGTGGATGGGGCCCCTGCCCTGATCGGCGTCCTTGCTCGAGCATTGCCTGCCTGAGCAACCCAAGCATAGCGCGGTCTTCTTTGATTTTACAACATCTAAGGTAGTTGGCGACTGTTCCAAAATTAGTAAAAGATGGGTGAACCAACAGGGATGGCGGCAACTCCGCTGGCAATTTCCTTTTCGACTGACACGTTTGGGATAGACCCGAAAGACGGGCCCACAGGTTGTGCATTCACATCTCCAGGCCCTGACCTCGGAATCCTGCGTATCCACGATCTTTTTGCTCACTTCCTGCCGGGGGACAAACTGCCTTGCACGGCGGAGTGGAGGCCGGGTCCCAAGCACAGGCCGACCCCGAAGGGAAGAACGCCGAGTGAGGCCATGAATCTCGCTCGCCTGGCGCAACGCTCGCGCGGTTTTCGCGTGGTCCAGAAGCCTGGAAAGCAGCCTGGAAGATTTTTCTGTACTGCTTCCACTGCCGTCCATGGCGCAAGCAGCGTTTTCCGAACTATCCCGCTCATATGTTTCAGTTTATCAACCTATAATTTAGCCACTCCCGGTATTGGGAATTCATATTGGATCGGCTCAACTTTTGGTAAAATCAAGTTTAGGTGCATCTCAGTGTGCCCTTTTCTTCATGGGTTGGAGGTGGTTTTCGGACTGCCTCACAACCATTTAATCACACTTTTACCAAATTTAGAACAATCGCAGCGTGTTTTGTTTTGGGTAGTTGTATTTTGCCCGCCGTTGTGCTATAACTATTATGGAGTGTGGCGGTATCGTTCGTACTTTGCCAGAAATTCCTGGTTCCTGGGTGGGCTGGTGGCTGGGGTGGTTTGCTTTGGTCTTTTGTGGCGCTCAACAGGTGTTCCTCGGAAGCGGAATAGGTTATCTTCGGAGGGCTGAATCCATGGAAACAACACCTGGTCTCCAAGTTGTTTTTTCGATTGCGGTAGCAGAAGCAAGATTTATTAAATCGGTTAAGATTGAGCCTGAGCATATCTTCCTGGGAATGCTGAAGGTGGAAGATGTCTTGCATCGTGACATTCTTTCGCCAGAGATGCTTGGTGATCAATCTTACGAGGCAACCACAGAAATTGCCAACCTGGTTGAATTTTGGAAACG
>CAKZJX010000067.1 GCA_937120535.1 uncultured Anaerolineae bacterium | reverse complement strand
TGCGCGCCATCCAATCTGCCTTCGCTGCTTTGCGGGAACTCCATCCCGCTCAACTTGCTGCGTAAGGTGAGTTATTATAACACACCCTTCAAGCCCTTTGGGGCGTCTGATATAATGTTCAACATGCCCCTTACCTTGCACGAAGTCGAACATATTGCACGTCTGGCACGGCTTCATCTCTCGCCGGAGCAGAAGGAACATTATCGAAGCCAGCTCTCGACCATCCTGGACCATATCGCCCGCCTGCAGGAACTAGACACACGAGATGTTCCTCCAACCACTGGCGGCGGGTTGACCGAGATGCCCCTGCGCGAGGATCAAGTACGCCCAAGCCTGCCGGTCGAACAGTTGCTTTCTAACGCCGCCGAAAGCCAGGAGAACCAATTCAAAATCCCCCCCGTATTTGACTGATCCCTTGCCGGCCTCACGACTATCCATGTCCCCCGCGCTCGCTTCCCTGACCCTTGCCCAGATGAAAGCCGGCCTCGAAAGCGGTGATTTCACCGCCCGCCAGCTGGTTGAGGCCAGCCTAGAGGCCATCGCTCGACTGGATCCCCTGCTCCATGCCTTTCTATACATAGACGCAGAACGCGCCCTCAACCAAGCCGCTGCAGCCGATCGCCAACCGAAGGCCACGGGCCGGCCGCTGCATGGCATCCCAATCGCCGTCAAAGACGTCCTCACCGTTGAAGGAATGCCATGCACCGCTGGATCAAAAATCCTCCAAGGCTTTTATCCTCCCTACACCGCCACCGCAGTCAAACGACTCCAAGAGGCCGGCGCCATCGTGATCGGCAAGACCAATACCGATGAATTTGCCATGGGCTCCTCTACCGAAAACTCGGCCTACGGTCGCACCCACAACCCTTGGGATACCCATCGCGTGCCTGGTGGCTCATCCGGCGGCAGCGCAGCAGCCGTAGCAGCGCGCATGGTTTCGGCAGCGCTGGGAACCGACACCGGCGGCTCGGTACGGCAACCAGCCTCCTTCTGCGGCGTCACTGGCCTCAAACCCACCTATGGACGGGTATCACGCTACGGACTGATCGCCTTCGGTTCCTCCCTGGACACAGTAGGGGTATTTGCCCAAACGGCGGAAGATGCCGCCCTCATCTTCTCGATCATGGCTGGACACGACCCCTTAGATGCCACCTCCTCCAAACAACCGCTTCCCGACCTCCACCTACCGAACGATCCCTCCCTCCGAGGCCTCCGGATCGGTGTTCCACGAGAATACTTCGTCGAAGGAATGCAACCCGAGATCCAACTCCGAACCCAAGAAGCTATCGAGCAGATGCGTCAACTTGGGGCCGAAGTCGTTGAGATCAGCCTCCCTCATACAGCATACGCCCTTCCGGTGTATTACCTCATCGCTCCAGCAGAGGCCTCCGCCAATCTAGCTCGTTACGATGGAATTCGCTACGGCCCCCGCAGCCGAGCGGATTCGATCTGGGAAGTCTTTTTCCAAACGCGGGGAGAACTGTTTGGCGAGGAAGTTATCCGACGGATCATGCTGGGAACCTACGCCCTCTCCGCCGGCTACTACGAAGCATTCTATGGACAAGCTCAAAAGGCACGCACTCTGATCACTCGCGATTTCGAAGCGGCTTTCCAAACCGTGGACGTGATCGCTGCACCCACCACGCCCACCACTGCCTTCTTGGCCGGCGCCCATGCCGATGATCCGCTTTCCATGTACTTAGAAGACATCTTCACCCTTCCAGCCAGCCTGGCCGGCATTCCAGGCATCTGTTTCCCGGTCGGGTTTGACTCCCAGGGCTTGCCGATTGGGCTACAACTACTAGGCCCGCGTTTCCGAGAGGATCGCATCCTGAGCGTAGCCCACGTTTACCAGCAGATCACGGATTGGCATCTGCGCTTGCCAGCTCTGGTCAAGGGAGATGCCGCCCAATAATCCACCTCATTTTCGATCCTTAGGAGAATTATGAACATCCTAGTCACCGGTGGAGCCGGTTACATTGGCTCCGCAACTGCAGAAACTCTGCTGCGCGCAGGCCATTCGGTCACTGTCTACGACTCTCTGGTCAGCGGTCATCGCGCCGCTGTCCCGCAAGGGGCAACGTTCATCTACGCCGATCTAGGCGACAAACCAACCCTGATCAAGACCCTGCAGACCGGGGCGTTTGACGCCATCATGCACTTTGCGGCGTTCATCGAAGCCGGAGAGTCGATGAAAAACCCCGGCAAATACTTCGAAAACAACCTGAACCATTCCCTAACCCTGATCGAAACCGCGGTCCAGGTCGGGATAAAACGCTTTGTGCTTTCGTCCACGGCAGCCGTATATCGGTCGAGCGATGAACCGCTGACTGAAGATTCCCCCCTCGAGCCGACGAACGTATATGGCCAGACCAAACTGATGATTGAACAAACCCTGGAGTGGTACCGCCGTATTCATGGCCTGCATTACGCAGCGCTTCGCTACTTTAACGCCTGTGGGGCGTTGCCCGGCCGAGGCGAAGATCACCGCCCCGAGTCGCACTTAATTCCCAACATTCTGAAAGTTGCCCTAGGACAACGTCCAGCCATCGAGATTTACGGCGTGGATTACCCCACCCCGGACGGCACCTGCATCCGAGACTTCATCCATATCGCCGACCTGGTGGACGCTCACCTCTTGACGCTGGAGGCTCTAGCCAGCCACGATCGCTTGATCTACAACCTGGGAAGCGGGCGCGGCTACTCGGTGCGAGAGGTGATCGAAACGGCGCGCCAAGTCACTGGGCATCCCATCCCGATTCGGGAAGCACCTCGTCGAGAGGGGGATGCGGTGCGTTTGGTTGCTTCTTCAGAGAAAATCCGCCGTGAACTGGGATGGAACCCCAAACACGACACCCTGCACGACATCCTCTCCAGCGCTTGGGAATGGCATCGCACCCATCCAAACGGTTATGAGGATTGACCGATGACGTTCACGATCGTTTTCTTGGGCTGGATCGCCTCTCTGAGCCTACATGAATTCTTGCACGCTCTGGTAGCCTACTTGGGCGGCGATTGGTCTGTGAAGGAAAAGGGATATCTAACCCTTAACCCCTTGAAGTACACTCATCCGCCATATTCACTCGTGCTACCGATGATCTTTCTGCTGCTCGGCGGGATCGGTCTGCCTGGCGGGGCGGTATACATCGAAACGTGGCGGTTACGAAGTTCGGCTTGGCGGAGCCTGGTCTCGCTGGCCGGCCCTGCGGCCAATTTGCTGATCGCCATCGTGCTGTCCCTGCTACTTCAGTTTGCACCAACCGATACCCTTGCTCAAAATAGCCCTTGGCCAGGGATCGCCTTCCTGGCCATGCTACAGATCTCAGCACTCGTTCTAAATTTGATCCCGTTGCCTCCCTTTGATGGCTATGGCATCATAGAGCCCTACCTCAGCGACCAGATACGGGAGCGAATTGACGCCTGGCGGATATGGATCATGCTGATCGTATTCCTAGCGCTATGGAACATCCCCCTAATCAACTCGATGTTCTGGTTACAGGTATACATCCTGGGCATTCGCTTGGGCATTCCTTTTGAGCTGGCTATCATAGGCCTCCAGCGTTTTCGCTTTTGGGAACTGTAGACCTGTACCACAAGTGGGGGTGAACAAACTTGGCGGATTCTATCCACTTCGTCCCTTTTTGTGGATAAACTGCACAAAACTGGGGATAAGTGCTTAATGATGTGGAAAAATGTCCCCAAGCGGCGCAAGGCATAGCGACAGTTCCCCCTACATATAGAAGTTTGTTCAAACTTGCTCCCAAATATGGAAGAGTAAAAAAGAGTCCCTCTTTGACACAAACTGTTTCCAAACTCATCCCAAAACGCCATGTGGATAAAGGGAATGGATATAGGATAGAAATCCGCCTATGGATTGGGGATGTTATTCGCTTATCGCCCATATATACGGGGACGATAGGCTTTTCCCCACTCTCCACAGGCCCTACTAAGATGACTACTTAGAACAAAATCAAATCATGTTTTGGGCAAGGTAACGCTTGTGTGGTTGGAAAAAATTTTGTACAATAATATAGAGAGCTCAGTCTTCTTCTTCGATGCTGGGAGGCAGCCATGGATATTATCAAAGTTTCCGCAAACTCCCGAACCTCTGCAGTCGCTGGCGCCATTGCAGGGGTAATCCGTGAGCATAAGCATGCTGAGGTGCAAGCCATCGGAGCGGGCGCAGTCAACCAAGCGATCAAGGCGCTGGTTTTGGCCACAGGTTACTTAAAGAATGATGGTATAAACATCGTTTGTATCCCTGAGTTTGTGGATGTGGAAATTGATGGCAAAGTACGCACGGCAATCAAGCTTATTGTAGAGCCGCGCTAGCTGGTCAGCGGTTCGTAAACGAGCGTGAATTCTCCTGAACCGTGACGCATGGATAGGTGCTTGATCGGTATTCTGTATCTCTGTTGGCCTGCTTTTTCTGCCATTTGTCCATGGCTAGAACAAAGCGCCTTTCTATTGCTCGGGATGGTCAAATTTGCCGATCGTACAAGGGATCGGCAACGAGACAATATGATGGTCTAAGAGAAAAGCTAGAAGTCTATGCGCCCTCGTTCGCTAGTTGTCATTTTACTGGTTTTCTTCCTGGTAGTCATACCGATCCTGACCTCGGTAGAAGGGACCTTGGCTCGAAGCCGGCTCGAATCGCCGCTTGCTCAGGCCACACCGTGTTGGGGGACCCTTATTGTTCAGTGGACGTTCACAGGAAACTTAACCACCCCCTCGTTCGGTTTTGGTACGCTCACTCAAGGGCCTGAGGTAACGAGTCCAACGTTTGTATCCTTTGGTAGTACCAGCCCAGGGATCAGCTATAGCAGTTGGAGTACCTCTGCAACCTTCGATCCGAATTCGAATAAGTATATAGAATTCTCGACAGACGTATCAGGCAGGGACTCCATTCGCTTGACGCTCGATGCGAGTCGCTCTACCACCGGCCCAAAGAAATTTCATCTTCAGTATAGCACTGGCGGACCTTTTACGTCGTTTGACTCACCGCGGAACATTACTACCGATGAATTGACCTATTTATTTGATTTTAGTTCGCTTGATTTTGACGGAGCTACTGAGGTCAAGTTTCGCTTGTTCGGGTATGATGCAAGTAGTGCAAGCGGTACGTGGCGTCTCGACAACGTGACATTCTCCGGAGATTGCTCGAGGATGGACGATACCCCAACACCTTCCCAGCCGCGCCTTGTGGTAATCAGCGAAGTGGCATGGATGGGGACGGTGGCTTCTGCGAACCACGAGTGGATTGAGTTGTATAACCCGACCGCTGCTCCGATTAGCCTGCTCGGATGGACGCTTCGGGCTAGGGATGGCAGTCCGTCGATTGCCCTTTCAGGAAGTATCCCGCCATATGGATACTTTTTGCTAGGCAACGACAATGTGTTTAGAGATTTATCCCTTGACTTGGTCTATTCAAGTTCGTTGGAAAATGGCGGGGAAGTATTGATCTTACGCGATGCCTATGGGTATGTGGTGGATACGGCCAATGGGGACGGCGGGCCTTGGCCGGCCGGTAGCGGTGCCGGCCCGCGCTGCACGATGGAACGCTTAGAAATGGGCGATGAGAGCGATGAGGATTGGTATACGAGCACGGTTTCTACGGTGTTTGACGCGGCCGGCAACCCGATCTGCGGCACACCCGGCGGAACAAATTCGATGACCCCAACCCCCACGTTCACCTTTACCCCAACCAACACTCTCCCTCCAACTCTAACCTTCACTCCCACCAATACTTTGACTCCCTCACCGGTTCGATCGGTGGTGATCAGCGAAGTGGGCTGGATGGGGACTCAGGCTTCCAGTAGTCACGAGTGGATCGAGTTGTACAATACCACTCCCCAACCGATCAGCTTGGATGGTTGGCGGTTGCAGGCAGCCGACGGGAGTCCGTCAATCGTTCTGAGCGGCTCTGTTCCGGCCAACGGTTTCTTCTTGTTGGAGCGCTCCACCGATAATGTGATTTCGGACATTCCAGCCGATGTGATCTACACGGGCAGTTTGGGTAACGACGGCGAGCGGCTCTATTTGTACGATGCCGGTGGCTACCTTGTGGATACGGCCAATGGGGATGGCGGGCCTTGGCCGGCCGGTAGCGGTGCCGGCCCGCGCTGCACGATGGAACGCTTAGAAATGGGCGATGAGAGCGATGAGGATTGGTATACGAGCACGGTTTCTACGGTGTTTGACGCGGCCGGCAACCCGATCTGCGGCACACCCGGCGGAACAAATTCGATGACCCCAACCCCCACGTTCACCTTTACCCCAACCAACACTCTCCCTCCAACTCTAACCTTCACTCCCACCAATACTTTGACTCCCTCACCGGTTCGATCGGTGGTGATCAGCGAAGTGGGCTGGATGGGGACTCAGGCTTCCAGTAGTCACGAGTGGATCGAGTTGTACAATACCACTCCCCAACCGATCAGCTTGGATGGTTGGCGGTTGCAGGCAGCCGACGGGAGTCCGTCAATCGTTCTGAGCGGCTCTGTTCCGGCCAACGGTTTCTTCTTGTTGGAGCGCTCCACCGATAATGTGATTTCGGACATTCCAGCCGATGTGATCTACACGGGCAGTTTGGGTAACGACGGCGAGCGGCTCTATTTGTACGATGCCGGTGGCTACCTTGTGGATACAGCCAATGGGGATGGCGGGCCCTGGCCGGCGGGCAATGCGGCTACCCGTGGAAGCATGGAGCGGGCCGGGCCGGCTATCCCCAACGATAGTGATGTTGCCTGGTTGACCCACACTGGCGCGTCGCCGCAAAACGGAAAAGATGCCAACGGCCATCCGATCTGGGGCACACCCAAACGCTCCAACTGGTCCTTTACCGTGACAGTAACCCCTACTCCCACCCGCACACCAACCCGCACGGCCACGCCTATTCCTACCCGGGTGCCGTTCAAATCAGTAGTGATCAGTGAAGTGGGCTGGATGGGGACCCAGGCTTCCAGTAGTCACGAGTGGATCGAGTTGTACAATACCACTCTCCAACCGATCAGCTTGGATGGTTGGCGGCTGGTTTCTTTTTATTGGAGCGGCAGTCGGTTTGTCAAGAACCTGGATATCCCCTTGCAAGGGGTGATCCAGCCCCGAACCTCTTCGGCTCAGAACGATCCCAGTGGGTATTTCTTGTTGGTGGACAACGCGAACGCCATTCGCTTCCCTGGAACTAGCATCACCTACGATCAGCTGTTTTCGGGAACGTTGTACAACAGCGGCGAAATTCTGCTGTTGTGTTCTACATATAACGTGCAAATTGCCCAAAATTGTGATGTCAATCACAAGACCGAGGTGGTCGATTTTGTCAACGGACGCCTATCGTCCACGGGGACAGTCCGTCCCTGGCCGGCCGGCAGCAGCTCAACCTATGGCAGCATGGAACGCAAAATCCTTCAGAGCGACGAAGATTTCGCTTATTACACCCATACGGGTGGTTTCCCGCGCTTTGGTATAGACGCAGATGGCAATCCGATCAAGGGAACGCCGAAGCATCCCAACTGGGCGTTTACGGTAACTGCCACGCCGAGCCGTACCCCTACGCCCACACGGACCCCAACCCGTTCACCGCTGATCGTTGCTCCTATCCTTGTTCTTAACGAGATTCTGCCTCGGCCCGGATCGGACTGGAATGTGGATGGAAAGGTAGACGTTCTGGACGAGTTTGTGGAGGTGATCAACGCCGGCACGATCAATGTCACCCTGCGCAGCTATCGGATCGATACCGGCCCTGGAACGACGGCGTTTACCCTACCAAACGTGACGCTCCGGCCCGGCGAGCGAATGCTCTTCTACGGTTCGCAGAGTGGAATCCGGCTGAAGGACTCCGGAGGGGTGGTTCGCCTGGTTAGGACCTCGAACAATTCGGTGGTGGACGCAGTTGCCTATCCGATCGCCAAGACGCTGGATTCATCTATCTGTCGCTATGCCGATGGGTATGGCTCTTGGCTGTATACCTGCTTCCCCACGCCGGGGCTGCCGAATACCTTGAGCGGTTCACAGCCGCCGACGCCGGTGGGCAGGCCTCCGGTCTGCACCTTGCCTGATTCAACGCCTCGGGAATTCGTCCAGGCGGAATGCGAGGAGGGGGGATCGTGGGTATGGAATCCTGCGTATTGGGATGGCTTTCCGGGAGAGGGTAGCGAGATTTGGGTGCTGAGCGAGCGAGAGAAGTGGCAGGTAATCTACCGGTAAAGGGCGCGCTGTTCTAGTCTTCGGCGGCTCGGGCTACTTCATCGGCATTGAACACCACTTCTTCTTTGCCAGTCAATTTTTCCTGCATTTTGGCAATGATTAGGTTAAGGTGGCCGGGGTGAGCCACGAAATCCAGGTCGTCGCCTGGGACGGTGAGCACAGGACACAAGTTGAAGTTGCTGAGCCAGGATTCGTATAACTCGTTTAGGCTGGCTAGGTAATCTGGGGGGATGCGGCGTTCGTAGTCGCGGCCGCGCAGGGCGATGCGTTTAAGCAAGGTGGGAACAGATGCTCTGACGTAGATCACCAAATCGGGTGGGGGGAGGAATCGCAGGACGGTTTCGTAGAGTCCACGGTAGGTCTGATAGTCACGGGGATGGATATGTCCCTGAAGATAAAGATTGCGGGCGAATACTTCGGCATCTTCGTAGACGCTTCGATCCTGGATGACCGATGTGGGGCATTGCGAGAGTTCATGGTGGGCCTTTAGGCGGTGGGTGAGGAAGAAGATTTGGGAATGGAAGGCCCAAGTGCTCATGTCACGGTAGAAATCGGCCAGGTAGGGGTTTTGCGTTACTGGCTCGTAGAAGGCTTCCCAGCCTAATTTGGCGGAGAGCAGACCGACCAGGGTGGATTTCCCTACGCCAATGTTGCCGGCGATAGTCACAAACTTCTTCATGGGTTGTCCTCAGGGGCAAGGATGGGGCGGTAAGAGGGCGCCTGCTTGGTTGGAGAAAGGGAATGGTTTTTTGGTTGGTACGCTTCGGCCAGCGCTTATTTGGGGATTTTTCCGGCCAGCTCATCTTCGATCACCTGTTGGAAGATCGCCAGAGGTTGGGCTCCAACGATCGCCAACCCGTTGATGAAGAATGTGGGAGTAGACTGTATGCCTAGGTTGAAGGCAAATTCCATGTCGGCTTGGATGTCGTCCAGGAAAGTGTCGTTGTTCATGCAGTTTTCAAAGGCCGTTACATCCAGCCCTAGTTCGGTAGCCAGTATGGCGTAGAGATCGTCGTTTAGACGATTGGCATTCTCAAAGAGTTTGTCGTGGTATTGCCAATAGGCGTTTTGTTCGCCGGCGCACAAGGCGGCTTCGGCAGCGTTCATGGCTTGGGGATGGATTTGGGTGAGCGGCAGGTTGCGATAGACGAAGCGGATCTTGCCTGGATAGGCCGCCATCAGAGGTTTGTACACTTGATCGTGCCAGCGCTTGCAGTAGGGGCATTGAAAGTCGCTGAATTCGACGATGGTGATCGGGGCGTCGGCAGGACCGATGCTGGGGAAGCCTTCGGTGGGGATGTCGTAGCGGCGGATAGTAGGGGTTGGTTCTGCTGGAGGATCGGAAGAAGGCCGGGCAATGGCACGAGGTGCTCTTCCCCATACAACGTAGCCGATCAGAAGACCACTGAAAAAGGCTAGGATGACGAGAACGGCATAGAAGTGTTGGGTTTTAAAGGTTAATGTATCGGGTTGATCGTTTTTCATAATTGGCATTATACCATTTTGGAGAATGGGCAGGTTTTTAGGGAATGGGGGGCCGCAGGAGACCAGAGAGGCGCACACGGGTTCGGAAGGAGGTAAAGAAACGCCGCAAGGCGGGGATGCGCAGGGCCATCAGGAGAGCAAAGAGCAGGGCATATCCCCAAGGGCGAGCTACTTCGCCGCTCAAGCGGAAAAAATCACCTTTTTCGCCCCAGGCATAATGGAGGATGACCAACGGCGCAATTAGGTAGACCAGGCGATGTAAGTGTTTCCAGGTTTTGCCGAGACGAATTTTCCAGATGTCGAAGGAGGTGATGGCTAGAGGGATGAGCAGGAAGAATGCGACTGAACCAGCAATGATATAGGGTTTTTCGAGCACGGTCTGGGTGATCAAGCCCCAGGCTAGGCCGTAATCCAAGTCGAGGAAGATGATCACGTGGGCGGCGGCATAGAAGAAGGCGTATAGGCCGAGGGTGCGGCGGTGAGGGAGCAGTTCTCGCCAGCCGAATAGGGTGTTGAGGGGGGTTACGGCTAGGGAGAGTAGGAGCAGGGTGAGGGCGATGCGGCCGGTGCGTTGTTCGAGGTATTGGATGGGGTTGGCCGTCAGATCTCCCGTTAGGGCTTGAAACAGGAGCTGGGCGGCCGGCAACCACGCGCCGAGGTGGATCAAGAACCGCAGGGAGAGTCGGCGTCGGGCGAGGAGGAGGATCGGAGCGAGAGAAGGCATGTTCAGGCGGTGAGTCTCAGTAGTTTTTTGTCAGATCCATGCCAGTATAGAGATGCGCTACTTCGGCTTCGTATCCGTTAAACATCAGGGTGGGACGACGCCCCAGTTCGCCGATGCGACGTTCGGTGGCTTGGGACCAGCGCGGGTGGGGCACATTGGGGTTGACGTTGGCGTAGAAGCCGTATTCGTGTGGTGAGGCGGTGGACCAGAAGGTTTTGGGTTGGGCGGCGGCGAGTTCGATGAGCACGATGCCTTTGATGGATTTGAAGCCGTATTTCCAGGGAACTACTAGCCGAATCGGGGCCCCATTTTGGTTGGGCAGAAGTTCGCCATAGAGACCGGTTGCCAGGATGGTGAGGGGGTGCATGGCTTCGTCGAGACGCAGGCCTTCCTGGTAGGGCCAGTCGAAGAAGGGATCACGTTGGCCAGGCATCTCTTCTG
Organism: uncultured Anaerolineae bacterium; assembly: GCA_937120535.1. Classification (GTDB taxonomy): domain Bacteria; phylum Chloroflexota; class Anaerolineae; order Anaerolineales; family Villigracilaceae; genus Denitrolinea. Next base: position 731 of record CAKZJX010000067.1, on the reverse strand, counting down.
GCCGAAGAATGGAGACAAAGCGGACGAAGCGGGCGTCGGAGGTGGGTTCAACTTCGGCCAGGAGATTGGCTAGGGGGAATCCCAGCCAGGGGATGACCATGCTCCAGCTTTCTACGCAGCGCAGGCGGTAGATGCGCTCTTCTTGAGGGAAGCGTTTGAGCAGGTCTTCGATACCGTAGGTTTTGGGACGACGCACTAGACCGTCTATGTGCACTTCCCAGGGACGAGGACGAAATTTTTGGGCCAGGCGTGCAACGGCCTGTTTGTCCATGCTAAATTCGTAGTAGTTGTTGTAGGTGGTGATGGCTTCGTAGGAGGTGAGGGTGTCAGTCAGAAGGGTGGGAGAGATTGATGGCGATCGGGATAGTTGGGATAGATCGGAAGGGACACAGGCTGCCAGGAGGGCACCGCTGGCTAGGAGGGCAGAGGTTTTCATGAAATCCCGTCGGGAAAGATAGAGTGTTTTGGGGGTGATCTCGTAGGAAGGGATGTTGGAACGGAGCATGGGCACCTCTAAATTCGGTGTGGGGTCGAATTTGATGTTGGTTGTGGTTTGGATAGGTGTTTGACTAATGCGTCTGAGGGCCGGTAATGGCCTTGTTCAATAGGGAGTGGATAAAAAGGGGATTTTTTCACACCGAGACACAAAGACAAGGGGAGGCTCTGTGGTCTACGTGTTGGGTTCCCATGCGACTCACGTTGCACGGCAGGGTGGAGGCCGGTTCCCAAGC
>CAKZJX010000066.1 GCA_937120535.1 uncultured Anaerolineae bacterium | reverse complement strand
CTTGTACCGCGCCGTGGGCGCGAAAGTGGGCGAAGCGATTACGCTGCGAAGAAAAGGGCATAGCGAACTTTCCTGCAACCAGATCGATGCGGCAGAGCAAAGTTACTGCGCTTCACTGGATTTGTGCCGTCAGATAGGCGATCGTCAGGGGGAAGCCTACACCCTGCGGGCGTTGGGCGATATTGCCTTGTGCCGCGATGTTTTCGGCCAGGCACAAGAGCATTACCTTCAAGCAAAGCGCCTCTTTCAGCAGATCGGCGACCATCTCGGCGAAGCCAACTCACTCACTTCTCTGCTCCGGCTGAAAATCGTCCAGCAAAAGCCGGACAGGATACAGGCCGATCTGGAAGCCATCCGGCTGCTTCGCCAGGCAACGCAGGATCTAGGCAGCCAGGGAGAAGATTACCTGGGCATTGCAGCCGCTTTTGCCTTCGTCCGCCAATGGGAGCAGGCGGAGAATTATCTTGCCCAAGCCAGGCCAATCTTCGAGCAACTGCCAGACAAACACCCGCTGGCCTGGATCGCCGCCTTCGAGCAAGGCCTGAAAAGCGCCAAGCAGGCCGTCGCCTGCCTGGAAGATGGCCAGAAAAGCACGGCCAAAGACCTGGCTCAAAAGGTGTTGGACGAATTCCAAAAAGTGGGCGATTTCCTGTTGTATAAACTGGTCAACCAACTCCTCGCCGCCTGCGAAGAGTGACGCCTTGTCCCGCCGGCCTGTGGCTGATCCATGTTATCAGAGGCTTGGGGTTTTATCCTGGCTACACGAAATGGTCGCCCCGACCTGCTCCCCAACGCCCTGGCGGCCATCCTCACTCCACCAAGCGCCGATACACCTCCGGCCGCCGTTGCCGCAGCAACGGGAAGAGCCTCCTCCACTCGGCCAACGCCTGAGGATCCAGATTGGCCAGGATCATCGCCTCCCGCTCGCGGCCGGCTTGAGCGATGATCCGCCCCGTCGGATCGCACACGAAGCTCGACCCGTAAAAGATCACCCCCTCCACGCCCACCCGATTAGCCGCCGCAACAAACACCCCGTTAGCGATCGCCTGCCCGCGCATCACCACCTGCCACGCCTCGCAAGTATCGGTGGCCGGGCTGGTCGGCTCCGAACCGATCGCGGTCGGATAAAAAATCAACTCCGCCCCCTCCAGAGCATAAATCCGCGCGAGCTCCGGGAACCACTGATCGTAACACGTGGGGATCGCCACGCGCACCCCCAACACCTCGTGCACCGGAAACCGATCGGCGCCCCGGAAGAAATGATCCTCGTGATACCCTTCCCCCTGGGGAATATGCACCTTGCGGGTAAAACCGTGCAAATCACCCTGAGGGTTATAAATTATGGCCGTGTCCCAATACCGATCGCCATCTCGCTCAAAAATGCTGGCGACGACATATACTCCATGCTCGCGGGCCAACCCGCCAAAGAAGCGATGGGTCGGGCCGCCCTCCAAAGGCTCGGCCCAATCAAACCCCGAAGGATCGATCTGGCTAGCGAAATACGGAGAAAGGGTAAACTCTTGCAGGCAAACCAACTGAGCGCCGGCGCGAGCCGCCTGCTCGATCTGCCGGCGATAGGCCTCCTGCATCGGCGGCCGGGCGCCGGGCCAATGCGTTTGAACCACAGCGATACGAATCCGTTTCACAGCGTCTCCTTTTCACCCAACGAACTGAGCGTCTCTCAAAGAACGACCCGCTTGACGAACGACCCAAGAAACACCCCATCATTTTACCGCACTCAGGAGCTCGCCCATGCCCCACACCCTATCCTCCACCCCTTGCGCCGATGGCTTCTTCATGCCGGCCGAATTTGCTCCCCACAAACAAACCTGGATGCTCTGGCCGCAACGGCCCGACACCTGGCGTTTAGGCGCCAAGCCGGCCCAAAAAGCCTTTGCCACTGTAGCAGCCGCCATTGCGCGCTTCGAACCGGTCACGGTTGGCGTCAACCACGACCAATACGCCAATGCCCGCGCCCTGCTCCCTCCCCAAGTGCGGGTAGTCGAGATCTCCAACAACGACGCCTGGATGCGCGATTGTGGTCCCACCTTCGTCGTCAACGGCCGTGGCCAAGTGCGCGGCGTCGACTGGCGCTTCAACGCCTGGGGCGGCCTCTACAACGGCCTCTACTTCCCCTGGGACCTCGATGAAGCTGTCGCCCAAAAAGTGCTCGAGATCGAAGGCCTGGACCGCTACAAAGCCCCCTTGGTGCTCGAAGGCGGATCGATCCACGTAGACGGCCAGGGGACCTGTCTGACCACTGCCGAATGCCTGCTCAGCCCGGGCCGCAACCCCGATCTCACCCAAGAACAGATCGAAGCCTACCTACGAGACTACCTCAACGTCCAAAAGGTGCTCTGGCTTCCGCGCGGCGTTTACGCCGACGAGACCAGCGGTCACGTAGACAACCTGGTCTGCTTCCTACGCCCGGGCGAACTCGCCCTCACCTGGACCGACGACCGCACCGATCCCCAATACGAGCGCTCGCTCGAGGCTTACGAATACCTGCGCGCCCAAACCGACGCCCGTGGCCGGCGCTTCACCATCCACAAAATTCACCAGCCCGGCCCGCTCTACCTGACCGCAGAAGAAACCGAAGGGCTTGATCAGGTGGAGAACAGCCTGCCCCGCCGGGCCGGCGACCGTCTAGCCGCCTCCTACATCAACTTCTACTTCTGCAACCGCGCTGCGATCGTCCCCACCTTCAACGACCCCCACGACGCCCAAGCCCTAGCCGTCCTTCAGCGCCTGCTACCCGACCGCCAGGTGATCGGCGTCCCCGGACGCGAGATCCTGCTCGGCGGCGGCAACATCCACTGCATCACTCAACAACAACCGCTCGGCTGATCCAAAAACCCACCTCTACTCTGCATCACCCCTGAACCCCATGAAATCAATCTGTGGCCAATCTGCGGCGACTAGGATTGACATCTCCCCTCCTCCCAGCTAAACTATACGAAAAAACTACACGACAGAAAGGAGACCCGATGTCCTCCCCTGCGCCTTCTGCCCATCTCACCCCCCAAGCTCCCATCAGCGCTGCCGTCAAAGCCTGGGAACTCTACCTCAACGATCAAGGTCGCTCTCTCCACACCATCAAAGCCTTCCTCTCCGACCTAAACATCCTGGCCCAATACCTCCCGCCCGACCGCCCGATCGGCGCCCTCTCCACCGAAGACCTCAACCGCTACATCGTCTGGCTCGAAAAAGACCGCGGCATCCCCTGCAGCCCCAAAACCCTTGCGCGGCGCATTACCTCCCTCAAATCCTTCTTCCGTTGGCTCCATCACTACGGCGTCCTGCCCACGGATCCGGCCGAAAAAGTCGTCCAACGTTCGGCCACCAGCCCCCTGCCCCAAGTGCTGACCGACGAAGAAGTAGAAGTCGTCCTCGAGGCGGCCAACCGCCATCGTCATGCCCCCAAGCCAGACGCCCGTCCCTACACCCTGCTCCTACTGCTGCTCACCACCGGCATCAAGAAAAGCGAATGTCTTGGGATACACCTCAACCACATCGAACTCGATGCTCCTGGCGGGCCGTTGGTGTTCATTCGCTATGCCAGCCCTTCCTACCGCTACAAAGAACGCAAACTCCGCCTGAGCGACGAATGGGTCGAGGCCTACCGAGAATACCTAGATCAATACCGTCCCAGCGATCAACTCTTCCCCTGGTCGCCGCGGCGGCTAGAATACCTGCTGGAAGACATCGGTCGCCAGGCCGGCCTAGAAAAACACCTCTCCTTTGATATATGTCGTTGGACCTGTGCCCTGCGCGATTATCGCAGCGGCATGGAATGGGATCGCATCCGCCAGAAACTGGGCATCTCCAAGATCCAATGGCGCGAGATCGGCCTCAAACTGCGGCGCTTGAACGCCCAATACGAAACAGACGCCTCCTACCCCCCCTCCGGCCTCGGCGGCTGAAGAGCAAAATACCAAATCCGCTTCGAACTAGGCGTCACCCGAAACCGATGCCCCGCCCGATAGCCTGGCACCCAGGCGATCCGCCCTCCGGCGCACAGAAGCGGCCAGCGCGCTCGGGCGCGCCGGGGCAGCTTTTCGTTGATAAAAAAGTCGGAGAGCTTCTGCGAATGCCCACCCATCCCCAACGGCTCAAAGCGATCTCCCTGCTGACGGACGCGCAAGACCAGCTCTCCCTGAAGAGCATCAGCGTCTAGCCACACCTGAAAGCGATCCCGATTGTGCTTCATCTGCTCCATGACCAAGGACGGAATGTTCCACACCTCGGCCACCAAACGCCACCCCCCAGCCAGTTCCACCTGACACGGCGGACGGATCGATACCACATCGACGCCGACCGGCAACTGCGGCCAACGCTCGAACGGCAACACCGTCTTCTGGCCGGCCACAAACACCTCTCCCCCCTCCCGCAATACTCGAACCTCACCTGGCAGATAAAGAATCCCTCGGCCGGCTTGCAAAAAAGCCACCATGCGCTCCAACGCTTCATAGCGGACATCCACCATGGGCTGGATGCGCTCGATCGCCTGTCGAAACAAATAGCGCAGCAGATGAGGGGAAAGGCCGGCCAACCCCTGTGCGTCAAACACCACCAACCCATCGGCCTCGCGGATCACCGTCTGCTTCCAAGCCTCCGCCGCCGCCTGCAAGATGATCTCATAGTCGCCGCTCAACGTCTGCGCCATGCGCCACACGGCACTGCGAAACTTCGGATTATACGTTTCCAAGGTAGGGATGAGCAAATGGCGGATGCGATTACGCAAAAAATTCAACCATTCGTTGCTCGGATCAGACAGCGGGCGCAGGCCGCGGCCGGCGCAATACCTCACCGTCTCCTCGCGCCAGAGATCGAGCAAAGGCCGCACCAACGGGATCTGCGCATCAAACACCGGCAGGATCGTGCGATACGACATTCCCCGCAAACCGCGTAAGCCAGCGCCGCGCAAAAGATGCATCAAGACCGTTTCTACCTGATCGTCAGCCGTGTGCCCTACCGCCACCGCCTGGGCCTGGTGCTGTCGGGCCAAACCGAACAGAAAGCGATAGCGCAACAGACGTGCGGCCTCTTCGATGGAAAGCGACTCCTGCTCAGCAAACGCTCGCACATCGGCGCTCTTCACCACGGCCGGCACCCCCAATTGCGCCGCCACCAGCTCAACCGCCGCCGCCTCGCCTTCCGCTTCGGGGCGCAGTTGATGATTAAAATGGGCCACCAAAATCGGATACCCCGCCTGATGCAGGACATCCATCAAACACAAGCTGTCGGCTCCGCCAGAAACGCCCACCACGACCAAACGATGTGGCTCGAGCCGGCACTTCTTTTGGAAGATCGCCTCCATGTCGGGCAGCATGGGGAGAATTAAACCACAAACGCCCGCTTTTGGTCGTTAGACTTGATAAAGCTCCACCAAGACTCCGCCTGTGGCTTCCGGATGGATGAACGCATACTTCTTTCCATCGGCGCCGAGGCGCGGCGTTTCATTAATCAAGCGCACATTCTTCGCCCTTAACTGGGCCAACATCCCCTCAATATCGTCCACCTCTAGGCAGATATGGTGCATGCCTGGGCCGCGCTTGGCCAAAAAGCGAGCGACGCCGCTATCGTCGGTGGTCGGTTTGACCAGCTCCACTTCGCCCCCCGAGAGAGGCAAGAACGCCACCTGGGCCTGCTCGGCCGGCACGTCACGCACCTCTTGCAGCGGAATGCCCAACGCATCGCGCCAAAACGCCAGCGACTGCTCCAAATCGCTGACGACCACAGCTACGTGATGGATAGATTTAACCGTCGGCATAGTTCCCTCCGGGGTAGACTCTAAAACTTCTCGGCCACATACTCGCCCCACACCTGGCGCAAGGTATGACAGATCTCCCCTAACGTGACATCGTTCTCCACGCACTCGATGAACAAGGGCATCAGGTTTTCGGTGCCGCGGGCGGCATCGGCCAAGCGCTCCCGAAGCTCCTGCACACGTTGGGCGTTACGTTGGGCCCGCAACTCTCGCAAGCGCCGCCGCTGAGCGATCTCGATCGCCGGATCGACTTTCAAGCGCTCCAGCGTGATCGTCTCATCCACCTGGAATTGATTCACCCCCACAACCACCTGTTCACCGCGCTCGATCGCTTTCTGAGCGGCATACGCCGCCTCCTGGATCTCGTTCTGAATATAACCGTACTCGATCGCTTTGAGCGCACCGCCTATCTCATCGATCTTATTCAAATATTCGGTCGCTCGCTTATCGATCTCATCCGTCAGATATTCGATCAAGTACGAGCCAGCCAGCGGATCGACCGAATCGGCGACGCCCGACTCGTAGGCCAAGATCTGCTGAGTGCGCAGCGCCACCCGCACCGAGTTCTCCGTCGGCAACCACAGCGCCTCGTCCATGCTGTTGGTGTGCAACGATTGGGTGCCGCCCAAAACAGCCGCCAGAGCCTGCAACGTCACCCGCACCACATTGTTCTCCGGCTGCTGAGCGGTGAGCGTTGAGCCGGCGGTTTGGGTGTGGAAGCGCAACTGCCACGAAGTGGGCTTCTGCGCTCGAAAACGTTCGCGCATGATGCGAGCCCACATGCGGCGCGCGGCGCGGAACTTGGCCACCTCCTCAAACAGATTGTTGTGAGCGTTGAAGAAAAACGACAACTGGCCGGCAAAATCGTCCACATTCAGGCCGGCCCTCAAGGCTGCTTCCACATACGCAATGCCGTTGGCCAGGGTGAAGGCTACCTCTTGTACAGCCGTTGCGCCGGCCTCGCGAATGTGATAGCCGCTGATCGAGATCGTATTCCAGTTGGGCATCTCGCGGGCACAGAACGAGAAGATATCGGTGATCAAGCGCATCGACGGCTCAGGCGGGAAGATATATGTGCCGCGGGCCACGTACTCTTTCAAAATGTCGTTCTGGATCGTGCCTCGCAACTTCCGAATCTCCACCCCCTGGCGCTTTGCCACGGCGATATACATAGCCAACAAAATGCCGGCCGGAGCGTTGATGGTCATCGAAGTCGAAACCTGATCCAGGGGAATCCCCTCAAACAGGCGCTCCATATCGTGCAGAGAACAGATTGAGACTCCCACCTTGCCCACCTCGCCCTCAGCCATCGGATCATCGGCGTCGTAGCCGATCTGGGTTGGCAGATCAAACGCCACCGAGAGGCCGGTCTGCCCTTGTGAGAGCAGGTAACGATAGCGGCGATTCGACTCCTCGGCCGTGCCGAAGCCAGCATACTGTCGCATCGTCCAGAAACGAGAGCGGTACATCGTCGGCTGAATGCCGCGGGTGAAGGGATACTCGCCCGGAAAGCCCAACTTCCGCTCATAGTCCGGATCCGGATGCGAGGGGAGGCCGATGCAGGGGATTTCGATCCCCGAGGAGGTCTCGAAGCGCGGTTTGCGTTCGGGGAAACGCTCCAAAGCTTTCTTCAGCGTCGTTTCTTGCCAACGTCGCAACGATTCGCGAAGACTCATGGTTTCACCACCAATTCTGATATATTTGGCAGCCAACTGTTGAAAGGCATGGTACAGTCTACCCCTAAGTATAACAGCCAATTTCAGAGAACAGGCTAGACATGCGGAAGAGGTACAAACCGGCACCCTTGACCGGCCCCAGCGTGCTATTCCGAAAACAGCCCACGTCACCCAGGCTGGCGACACGGTGTATATACGCAGCGGCAGATACCGCAAAGCGGCATTCCAAATGATCAACGACCGCAAAAGCAGCTTCACAATTCCCGAAGAACGCCGGCCCTGGTCTCAAATCGGCTAAGCCGGCCGCTCGGCTAGAAATCCGACGTGGTGCCGGGTTGAGGAATAGCACGCCGATCGTAGGGCGTGATCTGATACACGTAATAGTTCAACCAGTTGGAAAACAACAAGTGGGCGTGTCCACGCCAGCGCACAATGGGTGAGCGAGTGGGATCATCGTCCGGGTAGTAATTGATCGGGACGTGGATAGGCAACCCCTTGTTCACATCCCGATCGTACTCGCTCTTCAGCGTCAGGGGATCGTACTCGGAGTGGCCGGTGACGTACACCCGTCGCCCATCGCGCGACACCACAATATATACCCCGGCTTCCTCGGACTCGGCCAAGATTTGCAACTCAGGAACGCGTTCGATATCTTCGCGGCGGATCTCGGTATGGCGCGAGTGGGGGGCAAAAAAGACATCGTCGAAGCCGCGCATCAGGCGGTTGCGGGGATCGAGCACCCGATGAGAAAAGACGCCAAACTTCTTACGCGGCAAGGGATATTTGGGAATGCCGTAGCGATGATACAGGCCAGCCTGGGCGGCCCAACAGATGTAAAACGTCGAAAAAACGTTGGTCTCCGCCCAATCCATCACCGCCTGCAGCTCTGGCCAATAATCCACTTCTTCAAACGGCAAATGCTCAACCGGCGCGCCGGTGACGATCAGGCCGTCGAACTTCTGCCTTCGCACCTGGGCAAACGAACGATAATGGTTGAGCAGATGATCGGCCGAGGTGTTCTTGTGAGTATGACTGGCCATGTGCAACAACGTGATCTCCACCTGCAAGGGCGTATTGCTCAGCAGGCGCAGCAACTGAGTCTCGGTTTGAATCTTGGTGGGCATCAGGTTGAGAATGGCCACCTGCAACGGACGGATATCCTGATGTCGGGCGCGGGTCTCGCCCATTACGAACACGTTCTCGCTCTCCAGAAGGGCGCGAGCGGGCAGGGTATCGGGGATCTTAACAGGCATACCGTGTTCCTCCTTTCTTACGATAAATCGCTAAACACCCTATGGCACAACGATTCGCTCGGTCATTCCAAGACATGAAGCTCCAAGATGCTCTCCTAGAAATCCGCTTGAGGGTTCAAACCCTGGCCGAAGCCTCCAGCGCCTGATCCAAATCCCACAGAATATCTTCGATATCTTCCAAGCCGATGCTCAGGCGAATGAAATCGGGGGAAACGCCAGCGCTCAACTGTTCTTCCAGCGAGAGCTGGCTATGTGTGGTGGTGGCCGGGTGGATAGCCAAACTACGGGCGTCGCCCACATTGGCTAGGTGACTGAAGAGCTGCAGGCTGTCAATAAAGCGGCGGCCGGCCTCCAACCCGCCTTCGATCCCAAATCCCAAAACTGCGCCGGCCCCCTTGGGCAAATACTTACGCCCTCGTTCATAGTGCGGATGGCTCTTCAAGCCGGGATAGGTCACCCAACGAACGCGCGGGTGCTTCTCCAGGAATTCGGCCACGGTCTGCGCGTTCTGCACATGGCGTTCCATCCGTAGACTGAGCGTTTCGATTCCCTGCAGGGTTACCCAAGAGTTAAAAGGCGCTTGACAGGCGCCAATATCGCGCAGAATCTGCACCCGAGCCTTGGTGATGAAGGGTGGCAACCCCACTTGATCCAGATCGGCATACACCAAACCGTGATACGAGGGATCGGGGGTGGTGAAATTCGGGAAACGGCCGCTACGCCAATCGAAATTGCCCCCGTCTACGATGATTCCACCGATGGCCGCACCGTGTCCGCCGATGAACTTGGTGGTGGAATGACAAACAATATTCGCGCCCCACTCGAAGGGCCGGCACAGATACGGCGTAGCAAAGGTGTTATCAATCACCAACGGAATGCGATGCCAATGAGCAATCTCAGCCACCTCCTCGAACGGGAAGACGAAGATATCTGGATTGCCCAGCGTTTCCCCGTACAAAATCTTGGTGTTTGGCCGAATAGCGCGCTCAAAATCCTGCGGATCGTTTGGATCGACAAACGTCACCTCGATCCCCAGTCGGGGAAACGTGTGATTGAACTGGTTGTACGTGCCGCCATATAGGCGACTGCTGCTCACGATATGATCGCCGGCCTGGCAGAGCGTCAAGATCAACATCGTTTGGGCGGCGTGACCCGAGCTGGCAGCGAGAGCGCCTACGCCGCCCTCCAGATCGGCCAGGCGCTTCTCCAACACCTCGGTCGTCGGATTCATAATGCGAGTGTAGATATTCCCCAACTCCTTGAGCGCAAACAGATTGGCCGCATGCTCTGTGTTGCGAAACTGATAACTGGTGGTCTGATAAATCGGAACCGCCCGACTGCCGGTTGTCGGCTCGGGCGAATAGCCGGCATGCAACTGACGAGTAGAAAAGCCAAAGGTACGTCTTGAAGAAGTTTGGGTGGTCATGCAATCGTCTCCTAGAGAAGAATATAGTCAAGAACCAGCCGATCAAGCTGCGCGCCCACGATACGCCATGCCTCCTCCGGACAAACTTATCCAGAGGAGGCTTTTGCAAACACAAAACCTCTTCTGAAAGAAGAGGCTGCTGAAGAATCAGGCGACCTCTCATCTTCCAGAACGACGACAATCTAGAGGACTGTCCTTCTGCCGGAATTAGCACCGTAATCTGAGCGCCGGTTACACTCTCCCTTCGGAACACACGGCCGAGCAGCTCAATCCGGTTGCCGAGGTTTCACAGGGCCGGTCCCTCCACCTCTCTGGATAAGAGCGCGCAGTATGAAATTGTCTTTGGGTTCAACGAAATTTCGGCGCTTTATATCACCCTCCCTAAGGGTTGTCAAGGGTCCAAATCCGCCGTGCAACGTGACTCGCATGGGAACGCAACACGTAGATCACAGAGCCTCTCCGCGTCTTTGTGTCTCTGTGTGAAAACATCCCCTTTTTATCCACTCCCGGCGGAATCCACTGTCTAGTCCGTGACCAAGCCGCATAATCTGCAGCAATCGGCGGCTAATCCGTGTAAGCGGTCATCGCATCCAACTGCGCCTTTCCCTCTGGGCTCAACTTGAGATTCAAGGCCCCAAGATTATCCTTCAACTGTTCCTCGCTGGTAGTGCCGATGATTGGGCTGGTGATCACCGGATCGGCCAACATCCACGCCAAAGCTACCTGGGCCACCGTGGCATTATGTGCGGCCGCAATTTGATCCATCATATCCAACAAGGCAAAATTCTTTTCGGTCATCGCCCGCTTGCGCCCCTCAGCACGCTTGGAGTCGGGTAGGGGCTTATCGCGGCGATACTTTCCGGTTAAGAAGCCGCCGGCCAGAGGACTATACGGGATCACTCCCAAGCCATAGGTACGGCACACATCTCGCAACTCGCGCTCAAACTCGGCCCGCCACAACAAATTGTAGTGCGGCTGCAAACACTCATAGCGAACCAAATTGTATTTATCCGAGACCCACAATGCTTCCATCAACTGCCAAGCCTTATAGTTTGAAGCGCCGATATAACGCACTTTACCCTGTTGTACCAGATCGTCAAAGGCGCGCAACGTCTCCTCGATCGGCGTGTCGGCATCAGGCCAGTGCGCCTGGTACAGGTCAATATAATCCGTCTGGAGACGACGCAACGAACCTTCCACCGCGTTCATAATATGAACGCGGCTCAAGCCTTGATCGTTGGGGCTCGGCCCCATCTCGCCACGCACCTTGGTGGCGATCACAATCTGACTGCGAGGGATGTGATGCTTCTTCATCCAGTTTCCTAGATACGTTTCGGCCACTCCGCCAGGGTTGCCTTCCACCCACTTTGAATAGATGTCGGCTGTGTCGAAAAAGTTGATCCCGGAGTCAAACGTAGCCGAGAGCATGCGATGTGAACTCGGCTCGTCCAACGACCAACCGAACTGCATCGTCCCCATGCACAGGCGTGAAACTTTCAGACCAGTACGACCAAGTTTTACATATTCCATCGCTTCCTCCTTCACTCCACTCGAGAATACTATTGCTAGGTCTCACTCTTGCCTCGAGGGACCATCCACAGCTGGACACCCTTCCTCCAACACTCCGCCGACCACCTTCTGTCTAGTCTCGATCACCAGAACAACTTTTGCTTCCACATACCCCTGGCGTCGACAGCCAAACAACACAATATCGGATGCCGCAGGCAGAGACCGAGCACCTCGGATGGGCAGAACGACCTGCTCCAGCGACTCCGGTGTGAGCAACAGGAACCCCAGCCGAGGGAACGGGCGCGGTGCATAGGCCGGCATGGGATTGGTCGAAGAAAGCCCATCGTTGCGCGAGAAGTACCGTGGATAAAGCAACCGTCCCTGCAGAACAACGGCAGCAGGTTGAGCCAGAAAGTCGGCCAATGGCTCGGCAGCGAAGCCCTGCTCGACCAGACAAGGAAGCACCTCGTCGGCGCGACAGGGAAGCTCAGCCTGAGGCGGCAAGGATTCGGCCAACCAGGGCAAGCTCCCCACCACAAGGATCCCTCCCGCCAATCCGAGGACGATGCCGGACCGGCCGGCCAAGCGCAACGGCGGCGATGGATGAAGCGGCTTAAGAACGGCGGACAGATCCTTGCCGAACAACGAAGCCACTAACACCATCCCCTCTGCTGCACCCAAACTCAGGAAAAAATACCCCAACCAATCCACTGGAAACACATAACGCCACCCCGAATAACGCGCCAAGCTAGTGGAACCAATGTATAGAATGAACGCCACAAGCGGCGCCAACCCCACCCAGCGGAAACGTTTCCACACAGCCGCTAGCCCCAGAGCCATGGCAGCCAGGTAAACACCCCAGAGCGCTATGTTGGCCGGCGAAAGATAGGATCGCCACTCGTACCAGTAAGGATAGATCGGCGCCAACAACCCGTCGTAGCGGGCAACGATCGGCAAGACCAACACGGTATCAATCAGATTGGCGAAGAAATGATTGGCAACAAACCCAGCCACATAGCCCGGGCGCTGCAGGATGGTCTCTATGACAAAGCGGCCAATCTCCTGCGGCGACTGTCCCTCAAAACGAGCCAAGTTGGAGGTCGGCGTGCCTCCACTATACATGCTTGCTACCACCTTCACCTGCATTGGATCATCCAACAAGGCCTGACCGGTGTGAGACAGATTGCGCATCAGCCAGGGCGAGATGGCCAGCATCAAGCCCAATCCGAACCCAATCGCCTGTTGTGCCCAGCGCTTCCAATCCGGCCAGAAAACCAGCAAAGCCAGCCCCACCATCCCTGGCGCGAGAGAGGCCACCTGGGTGCGTAGCAAAAGCTGCCATCCCAGGACGCCGCCGGCCGCAAACGCCAGCATCGGATGCGGCGGCTTCCGACGCAGCCAGCGAATCACCAACACCAGATAGGCGATCAGGGCCAGGGTAGTTACAAATTCAGACAAGAACATCTTGCTGTTGCTGACCCGCACCTCAGAGGCCACCCATAAACTATTCCACTCGCGCAGAATGGCCAACAACGCTACCATCCCTCCAGCCACGCGGCTATGCAACAAGCGCCCAAGCCAATACAACCCCACCGGCAAGAGGGCAAAGAGCAGCGTCTGCGCCAGGGCAAGGCGGGAGTATTCCTGACCCAGCAAGGCATGTAGCCCAGCCAGAAACACGATGAACAACGGGCGGCTGGGGATAGGCTGGATGTATCCCCAGCCTACAAGCAAGCTCTGAGCGTTGGAGTCGTAGTAGGCCGCGTCTGAAGCCGGCAGGGGTTGGTTGAGCGGAGGCGTGATCGGCGCATAGAAGCTGTTGCGCAAGGTCTCCAGGGGAACGCTCCCCCACAAGACAACCGCCAAGAGCCATAGCCCCAGCGAGAGCCAGAGATCAAGCTTGCGCGGGGCCGGCTGCCTTGCTAGGAAAACAGCCGCTCCCCAACCGACCAGGAGCGTCACCACCACTTGCCATCCCAACAGCGGCACCCCCGGCTCGCTCCAATAAGAGGCGTCTGGCGTCACGCCCAGGCCGCTGAGCGCCACTAGCCCCCACAGCAGCAAAAATCCTGCAAAGATCATCCCTGCCGCTTGGAGCACCGATCGGTGTTGACGTAGCCCATCGCCGTGAAAGCCGCGACGAAGGATCAACGTCCATAGCAGGAATTGCGCCGAGAGAAGGGAGAAATAGACCAGGGTAGGCCGCGCCCGCTCAAAGAGCGGTAAAGTCGCTTCGGGGCGAAGGAAACGCAAGAGAAACAGAAGCAGGCTCGAGGTCAATAGGAGAAGCGAGGCGATCACGCTCAGGGCGTAGAAGAGGCGCGGGCGAGTAAACGGATCGAGGGTGCGGGCGCACCAGTCTTCCTTCCGCGAAAAGTAAAACAGCCCCCCAGCGACCACCATCGGCCCCAGGATGGAACCATACAACATCAGGCGCGTTACTGAAATCCCCTCACCCGGAATCGAAGCCAGAGCGATCAGGGCTGCTATGCCTTCCAGAATCACCAGCAGAAAGAAGGGGGGCCAGAAACGAGATGCTGTCCTCACGAACGAGCGATAACCAAGCCGGCACTAAAACTGAAACCCGCTGCGCGCAGGAACGATTTTGTGGGAGTAGTTTCTGATGTAGTTGAACAACTGCGCCGATAGACGCAGCCATTCCGGCGAGCTCAGAGCTTGTTGGGCTTGGGCTGCGTCTTCGGCTAGCAACCCCACTTGGATTTGCGGATATTGGCCATAAACCGTCGCCCAGGCTTCGATCGGCTGCAAGCCGATGCGTTGAACCCCAGGGACGAACTCGCCGATCACAAACTCAAAATATTCCTGTTCATGCTCAGGAGAAATATCCCACGTCATTAGGACTTTAACCGGCACGGCTACTCCTATTCTTGCTGATACTCCAAGACGACCACACGCGTTTCCTCGGGCAAGTTGGAACGCGTCACTCTCAGCGAGGGCTGTTTTTCTACGGTGTTGGCGCTCAAGCCCATCTCCTTCAAAAACTTGTTTAATGGATCCAGAGCGATCTTGACATCGGGGGTGGCATAGTGCATAGGCACAACCAAGTTGGGCTCGAGCAAACTGATCACTTCAGCAGCCTTGGCAGCATTTAAACTCCCACCCCCGCCCACCGGCACCAGGGCAATGTTGACCGTACCCAGGGCTTCTATCTCAGCCTGTGAAGGAACGGTCTTCAGATCGCCCAGATGAACGACTGTCAGACCGTTGTAATCAAAGACGTATAACGTATTGCGAGGGGCATCTTTGGCTTTCTTGTTGTGCCCATCGGTCTGAATGCCGGTGATGAACACGCCGCCGATCTCAAACTCACCTGGCCCGGTGATAATACGAGACGCTCCTTTGACGGCTTCGATGTAATTGTGTCCCGGCGCATTGTGGCTCACCGTAACGATATCCGCCCGCAGCTTGAGCGGCCGATAGCCAATCACCAAGTGGTCATAGGGATCCGTCACAACTGTTGCCATGCCGCGCTCAGTCAGGCGGAAGCAAGATTGACCATACCAGGTAATGTCCATTGAGAAACCTCCGAGCGCAATTATACCCGTTCTGAAGTATAATGCTGGCACTTTGATATGACCCTTCTCAGTGTGCACGACGCTCAACAACGCATTCTCGAACGCATACAGCCGGTCGGCCGGCAGCTTGTCCCCTTGGACCAGGCGGCGCGTCGGGTGTTGGCAGAAGACATCTATGCAGTCAGCGACCTGCCCCGATTCGACAATTCGGCCGTAGACGGCTTTGCCCTGCGATCCGAAGATACACGCACCGCTCCCCGCGTGACCCTGCGCGTGGTTGCCGATATTACGGCCGGCTTTGCGCCCGAGCGCAGCCTGGGACCTGGCGAAGCGGCCCGCATTATGACCGGCGCGCCCATGCCCCCCGGGGCCGATGCCGTCATTCCGGTGGAAGACACGGATTTTATGGTGCGTGGAGCGGGCACCCCGCCGCCTCTCCAAGTGACTTTGCAACGCGCCGTCCGACTCGGGGAAAATGTGCGCCAGCGCGGCTCCGACGTGCGCGCCGGGACGATCCTCCTGCGGCGCAGCAACCGCTTACGTCCCCAGGACATTGGGATGTTGGCCATGCTGGGGATCGCCCGCGTGCCAGTCTATGAACGGCCGCGAGTGGCCGTGCTATCCACCGGCGATGAGTTGCTGCCGGTGGATGTCCCGCTGAGAGAGGGCAAAATCTACGATTCGAATTCGTATGCGCTGGCCGCCCAGATCGAAGAATGTGGAGCGGAGGTGATCCGCCTGGGCATCGCTCCAGATAGGCGGGAAGCCGTGGAGGAGCGCTTGGATCAGGCGGTGGAAGCTGGCGCGCATCTGATCATCACTTCGGCCGGGGTCTCGGTCGGAGCGTTTGACTTCGTGAAAGATGTGGTGGAACAACACGGGCATGTATCGTTCTGGCGAGTAAACATGCGCCCTGGAAAACCGCTGGCCTTCGGAGAGTATCGCGGTATTCCGCTGATCGGTCTGCCGGGCAATCCGGTCTCGGCCTTTGTTACTTTTGAGATCTTTGGTCGGCCGGCCATCGAGCACTTATCGGGTTTGACATGGAAGCCGCGCTCTCGGGTGCGAGTGCGTTTGGCCGAAGAGGTCACTTCGGACGGACGCGAAAGTTATCTGCGTGCTATCGTGGACGATCACAGCATAGCACGCCTGACTGGTCATCAAGGCTCGGGCAATCTGCTTTCGTTGGTCCAGGCGAACGCTTTACTTATCCTTCCAGCTGGGGTAAAATCTCGCCCGCCTGGTTCCGAGGCGGATGCCTGGCTCTTCTAATCGTGGAGTCGTGAAGAGGGAAAAGCATGGATAAGCGTCTTTACCAAGCATCCATTTTCTTGGCTGTAATCGGGTTGCTGGTCTCGCTCTACATGACCATTTACAAGGTGACCGATAACGACGCGATGTGCTTGGGGAGCGGAGACTGTGCAACCGTCAACGCAAGTCGCTATTCGGAGGTATATGGCATTCCAGTGGCGTTGTTCGGTGTGCTTGGCTACGGGGCAATCCTAGGGCTTAACCTGGTCGAGAATCGCACCGAATTTCTGCGCCACAACGCCATTTTGTTCGCATTTGGTCTGGCGCTGGCCGGGTTCTTGTTCACCCTGTACTTGATCTATGTGGAATTTGCATGGATCAAGGCTCTCTGTCCGTTCTGCATAGTCTCGCAGATCACCATGACGATCCTGTTCATTGTGTCGGTGATCCGCTTGATCCGCCAACCTCAATTTTAGGAGACTTGGTTATGCCCCGCATTCGCTGCCATTACGTAGATTGCATCTTTTTGGACGATGGCTATTGCAGTGCAGCTGCCGTTGAGATCGACCCAAATAACGGTTGCCTGACCTACGCTCCCACTGAGGAAGCCGCTGTAGAAGATGAATGGGAAGATGAAGAGGAATTGGAAGAATGGGATGAGGAGGAAGAGGAAGGCCTCTGGGAGGAAGACGAAGACGAAGATGAGTTCTGATCAACCCATCACGGCGGCTGCGTGCCGCTGTGATGCTTTCTGGCCGCAGTTGCGGTCAGCCTAGCCATGTGTAGAGCAGAACTCCCACAGCCACAGCCAAGTTGAGCGAGTCCAGCCGGCCCCGCATGGGGAGGGAAATGGTCTGGTCGCAGGCTTCGACCTGGTCCGGAGAAAGTCCTTTTTGCTCTGAGCCGAACAGCAACCCCCATCGCTTCGGCGGACGATAGGCGCGATAGGAAAGCGGTGCATGCGGAGAGGCGCCGATAAGCGACAGCTGATGACGACGCGCCCAGGCAACAAATTCTTCAAACGAGGCCGACACCGTTGGAATCCAGAATAGCGCGCCCATGCTGGCGCGGACTAAGGAAGGATGATACGGATCCACGCCGCCATTCAGCAAAAACAGCGCCGAGGCGCCCACGGCATCCATGGTTCGCAAGATGGCGCCCACGTTGCCCGGATCCTGGGGAGCGACCAAGGCCACGGCGTACCTGATCTGATGCGGAACCAGATCGGCCAGCGATAGGCGTCGCTGAGCGACCACCGCCAACAAACCACTGGGATGGTCTTTCTCGGCGATCGATTCCATCACTTTGGTGGAAAGCGCTTGAATGCGAATCTGCCGTTGCTCTAAGCGGTTCACCAGGTCACGACCGAAGTCGCTGACCAAACGCTCAGGGTCATACAGCACTATCTGAACCGGCCAGCCGGCCTCGATCACGGCGCCCACGTGATGGATGCCTTCCACCAGGAACAGACCGCTTTCAGCGCGCTCTTTGCGCTGACGCAGTTTGCGCACCTGCTTGATCAGGGGATTGGAAAGGCTAGTGATGGTATTGCTCATCGGGCGCGATGGAGAGAAGAACGGTTACCGTCCACGCAGGAAAGAGGCCACACCGATGAACATGCCCAGGAATCCTAAGGCCATCACGATCAGCCCCATCGGAATGCGTGTAACCGGCTGGATGTTCTCGCTGAACACCGGATTTTCTGGCGGGGCCGGCGGGGTGAAGGTCGGTAAGCGGGTAGGAGTCTCTTGGATTTGATAGACCACTTCTAGGGTAGGGTTGATGGTCGGCACCGCCAGAGTGGGCGTTGGGGGTGCTTCGACGATCGGCAAGAAGGCCCCTGACACCAAGCGGACGTTGGGGGCGTAGACCCAGCCTCTGCTCCCCGGAACACCCGGATAGTACACCTGAATCCAGGCGCCATCAGCAGAGCGCCCCAGGGCTGGCGCCGATTGGCCGCGCACCAGAATGCCGATCCTGGGATACAGGTATTCGTTCGGGCCGGCGCGCACGTTGACGAAGTCAACATCGAGGTTGACCACGATGTACGGGCCGCGCGGCGTGCTGGTAACGGTTGGGATCGAGCCGGTGGGTTGCTGGGCTTGGGCGATCGGTGCAATTGGATAACACAAAGCCAAGGCTGCCATCCCCAACAGCAAAACGATTATAAGAGCCATTCGCCACAGAAGTCGCATCATAGCACGTCAGCGGCGGAGGAACAGCGAGAGAACGAAGAGGAGGATACCTGCTCCAGCCACACCGACCAGGGCCATCCCCGGCCCACTGCTGGAATTCGAACTCGATGGGTTGTCAAACGCAAGGGGTAGGGGAGGCGCCGCTGGGGTGAAGGTTGGCAATCGGGTCGAGGTGGGTGAGGGGGGTGGAAATTGAGCCGCAAGGGCGGGGTCCACGGTAGGAGTGGCCATGGGCGTCGCTGTCGCTGGGATGTCTACCACCGGCAAGTCGCCTGGGGCGGTCAAGGTCACGTTGGCGGCATACACCCAGCCCACGCCGCCAGGCGCTGCCGGACAGGCGATCTGAATCCATTCTCCACCTGGGGAACGTCCTAGAGCCGGCGCCGACTGGGCGGCGAGCAAGATGCCCACTTTGCCATATAAATACGAATTTGGACCGCTGCGCACGTTGACCTGGGGTTGATCGGGGTTCACGGTGATGTAGGCTTCACCCAGCATGGACTCCGGCACAGCGCAGGAGACCAGCCCTTGGGCAGCCACCAGCGACGGAAACGCAAGCCCAAAAATCACGGTCAGAAGGCCGGCCAAGATGGGGAGGACCCGGAAAGACCGTTGAACGGCCAGAGAAGATGGATATGGAAAAGACATAGCGTGTGGTAGAGGTGAATCACCGACCGGCAAAGGGTCGGTCACAGTCTTAAAGACGCAAGAAGAGATTATAATCCAAATCATGGAACGGCGAAGTTTTCACGGCCGCATCACGCCCTCTGAGTTAGCGCAGGCGCTGATCGCAGCCTTCGACCGAGGCAACTTCCGAGCCCAGATGTTCGGCAATCCCAATAGGATGATCGTCCAAATCGCCACTCGACCGAACGCTGTCTCTGGAGGACGCACGGCTCTAACGGTCACCATCGACTCTCACCCGGACGGGGTGATCGTCCAGATGGGAAAACAGGAATGGCTAGGAACCATCGCCAGCTTGAGCCAGAGTGCTCTGACCATCTTACGCAACCCGTTGGCGCTGCTAGGCCGCTTGGACGACATCGCCCAAGACCTGGAGAACTTGCAACTAGCAGAAACTGTGTGGGAGACAATTGAGCAAACGGTGCGCGCCGCCGGCGCTGCTCAACAACTCTCAGAACGGTTCCAGCGCGTCTCCTGCGAGTACTGCGGTTCGGCCAATCCGCTAGGCGAGCCTACATGTGTGATGTGCGGCGCGCCGCTTGGCAAGGCTCAGCCAGTTGTTTGTCCAGCGTGCGGGTTCCTGCTGCTGCGCCAGGAGACGGTTTGTCCAAATTGCCAGCACAAAGTAGGAGACAGGTAAGGGAAATGGTTGAAATCACCCATTTGGAATGGGGTACGATCGAAGTCACCATCAACGGCAAGAAGCACCGCTTCAAGGATTGCAAGCTCTGGCCGGAGGGCGCCCGGGAATGGGACTGGCGCGAAACCGGCACTGAGCATGATCCGGGCATCCAGCCGGCCGATGTGGTGGAGATCGTCGAGAAAGGTGCTCAGGTGGTGGTCTTGTCGCGGGGTCAACGAGGCCGGCTGGGGGTTCAGGAGGCAACGGAGGCCTATCTTCGGGCGCGGGGAATCGCCTATCACATCCTGGAAACCCCCCAGGCGGTCAGGCGATTCAACGAGCTGGCACGTCAGGGGCAGCGCGTCGGCGGGTTGTTTCATTCTACGTGCTAAGCTCAGTCATCCTTCATAAACCTGAGGATTGACGCAGTGAGGCAAGGGCCTTCCTTCTAGGCCGGCCAGCAGGTTCTCGCAGGCCATTTCGGCCATGCGTCGGCGGGTTCCATAGGTGGCCGAACCGATGTGCGGGGTGATCAAGCAGTTGGGCAGGGAGTAGAGAGGATGATCGGAAGGCAACGGTTCGGGATCGGTCACATCGAGCGCCGCCGCCGCAATCCATCCCTGTGAAAGGGCGCGCACCAAGGCTTCGGTTTGCACTACCGGACCGCGAGCGACATTGATCAGGATAGCCGTCGGCTTCATGGCTCGCAAAGCCGTCTCGCCGATCAGCCCGCGCGTGGAGTCGTTCAACGGACAATGTAGAGAAACGAAATCGCTGGCGGCTAGCAATTCTTCGAAGGAGACATATGTGGCTCCCACCTTGTTCTCTTTGGGACGAGGCTGCCAATAGACCACGCGCAGGCCAAACCCTCGAGCGCGTTCGGCCACCGCCATCCCGATCTTGCCCAGGCCGATGATCCCCAGCGTTGCACCGCGCAGATCGGCACCCAGCCAGCCAGTGGGCGACCAGGTCGTCCAGCGGCCGGCGCGGGCATCTTGCGCTGATTGAGGCAGCCAGCGGGCTACCGCCAGCAGCAACCCCAGAGTGAGATCAGCCGTCGCATCGGTCAAAACCCCCGGCGTGTTGCCTACCGGAATGCCGCGGCGAGTACAAGCGGCTACGTCAATGTTGTCCACGCCGACGGCCATGTTGCTCACCACACGCAGCCTCGGCGCCCGATCGAGCAGAGCTTCATCCACTCGCGCCGTGAGCAAGCAGATCAGTCCTTCAGCTGCGGGCAGGGCCTCGAGCAGGTTAGGTGCCCAGCCTGGCCGCTCATCGGGACCGACGATCAAGTGAACTTGCCCTTCTAGTGAAGCAATCCACTCGCTGGGGAGGGGATGAGAGAGAAGAACCATCGGTTTCATTTGGCATAACCCCGTTCAATTTTTATGATATTTATCTATAATATTGACAAACAGCCGTAGGACGATTATACTCTTAAGCATGGAAAACACGCGCAATCGAATTTTACAGGCGTTATTGCGCCGCCCACGCTCGACCATCAATAACTTAGCGAAAGCAGTAGGAATCAACCCGATTTCGGTGCGCCATCACCTAGCCAACCTGCAGATGGAGGGCTTGGTGCAGGCTGAAGAAGAACGTCATGGGGTTGGGCGACCACGTTTAGTGTATAGCCTGACCGAAGAGGGTATGGAGCGCTTTCCCACCCGTTATCTGCGCCTGACCACACGCTTGCTGGCCCAGATGAAGGAGAGCATGCCCGAACCCATGGTGACCAAGCTTTTCTCGCAGGTCGCCGAAGATTTGGCTGCCGAATATCTTGAACAGCTCGAGGACCTGAACATTGAAGAACGGTTGGAAGTTTTGAAGGAACTGTTAGCTAGCGAGGGATTTACGGTCGAGTGGGAGAAGACCAAAGAGGGGTATTGGATCCACGAGATCACCTGCCCCTATTATCAAATCGGCCAGAGTCATCCTGAGATTTGCACGCTCGACCAAACCTTGATCTCCAAGATGTTGGCTGTGCCGGCCAGCAAAGTGCAGTGCATCCTAGAGGGGGGACCCTACTGCACGTATGTCGTTCGCCCAAAATAACGTCTAGCACATAGGCGAGGCAGCATGACCAACCCAGAAGTGAAGCAAACTCAATGGACCATCCACACCACACATCCTGAGAAGGTCGAACCGGTTCGCGCTGCCCTTTCGGAGGTGGTCGATCCGGAGATCGGCATGAATATCATTCAGCTCGGTCTAGTGCGCGACATTGTAATTGAAAATGACATGGCGCACATGACGATGATCCTGACGACGCCTTTCTGCCCGTATGGGCCGGCCTTGATCGAAATGGCCAAGGCCAAGGCCGTAGAGGGGTTAGGTATGCCCGTCACAATAGAGATGGGGATGGAGATGTGGGATTTCTCCATGATGGAAGATCCCTCGGCCCTGGATTGGGGAATGTATACATAACACCAAACCGCCAACCCTCCCTAGCTCAGCACTGGACCGCGCTCACCGCGGAAGACACCGAGCCGGTAAAGAACGTCTAAACCTTGCACGTCTCAGCCTCTGATCAAACCGTGTAATCTGTGCAATCTGCGGCAAGCCGTGTAATCTATGGCAATCTGTAGAGTCCACCCTACAAAGAGGGGGATTGAGGTACAATAACCCACCTCCACCATGAACATCGATCTCGACCTCTATCGCCACGAGTTGCGCGTCTCATCCGACCCGCTGGTGCGTCTGTCGGTCATAGACATTTCGCCTGAGCGCCCCCAGCGGTCATTTGTCTTCTTGCACGGATTCGGCGGCCAGGCCCTTCAATGGCGCTATCAACTGCAATTTTTCTCGTTACAAAATCAAGTGATCGCACCCGACCTTCGTGGACACGGCCTATCCGATAAGCCCCTAGAAGGCTACGATATGCCGGGGATGGTGCGCGACCTCAAGACCCTGCTCCACCTGCTCCACGTAGAAGGGCCGATCGTGCTGGTAGGGCATTCGTTCGGCGGAGCACTGGCGACCGAATTTGCCCTCGCCTACCCTGAGCGCGTCAGTCACCTGATCCTGATCGCCACGGCCGGCGAATTCCGCCTCAACCCTCTCTTCCGCCTCGGCCTCAACCTGCCAAACTGGCTATTGCGCATTGCCGGCCCCTTCACCCGCAGCTGGCTCTCCGCCCCACCTCGGGTGCTGAAAACCTACTACCACACCAACCTGAGTCGCTGGCAGGGCTGGTCGAAGTTTGCCCAACTGAAAGTGCCCACCCTGGTCATTCACGGCCATCGCGATGCCGTATTTGAGCGGGTCCATTTCGACCGAGTTGCGCAAACCATCCCCTTTGCAGAAGACCTTCATATCGGCGCCTCTGGCCACATGGTCATGCTGGAACGCCGCGATGCCGTAAATCGGGCCATCGAGCGCTTCCTCCAAGGCACACCCCATGAGACCGCCTCTTGGCGTGAGCCGCGTCATCGTGACCGTAAACCAACCGGACGAGACGCCCTAAAACGCGAACGCCCCTGGCTTGCTCACTATGATCCAGGGATACCCTACACCATCGGCCTGCCGCGCATTCCCCTCCATCATCTCCTGCGATCGGCCGTCCGGCGATTTCCCAACCGAAGGGCCTTGCGCTTTCACCGCGCTTCCCTCTCCTACCGCCGGCTGAATCACGAAGCCAACAAATTTGCCAACGCCCTGCTTGGCCTAGGGATAGGCCATGGAGCGCGCGTGGTCTTGCTCTTGCCCAACCTTCCCCAAATGGTGATCGCCTTCTTTGGCGTCCTCAAGGCGGGTGCCGTAGCGGTTTTCTTGCCCCCTCTGACCGATCCCGAGGAACTGATCCGGCAGGTGCGCGACGCCGACCCAAGCGTGCTGGTGACCCTCAATCTCTCGGCCGGCCTGGCCGGCCAGATCCAAACCGCAACCGGCCTACCCCACATCATCCTAACCGATCCCGGCGACTACCTCCCCCTCCCACAACGCCTGATCTCCCGCTGGCGCAATCGCGGATTGACCCTGGCCGGCTCCATCCACTGGCGACGTCTGCTGCGCAGCCAAGATCGACGATCCCCCACCCTGTCCATCGATCCCCAAGAGCCGGCAGTCATCCAATACACCGGCGGCACCACCGCCATCGCCAAAGGCGTGGTGCTCTCCCACCGCAACCTAGTAGCCAACGCCTTACAAACCCGCCATTGGATGCCAGACGCCCAAGAAGGTCGCGAGCGCTTCCTCTGCGTGCTGCCCTTCTCCCACAGCTACGGCTTGACCACCGCCCTCAACGTACCCATCTGCCTAGGAGCAACCCTGATCCTCAAACCTCGCTTCGAGATCCACGACATCCTCAAAACGATCCAGCGAGAGCGACCGACCATCTTTCCCGGCGTGCCCTCCATGTACGTAGCCATTAACAACGCCCGTGGAGCGCGCAAATATGGCATCTCCTCGATCAAAGCCTGCATCAGCGGTTCGGCGCCCTTGCCGATCGAAGTCCAAGAAACCTTCGAAAAACTCACCCGTGGCAAACTAGTCGAAGGCTACGGCCTCACCGAAGCCTCGCCGGTCACCCATGCCAATCCTCTCAACGGCCTGCGCAAAGTGGGCAGCATTGGTATTCCTCTGCCCTCCACCGAAGCTCGGATCGTGGACCTGACCGACGGCAACAAAACCGTCAAACCCGGTCAGATCGGGGAACTGCTCGTGCGAGGCCCCCAAGTGATGCTTGGCTACTGGCGCAACCCAGAAGCCACTGCCCAAGTGCTTACCCCCGACGGCTGGTTGCGAACCGGCGACGTGGTCCAAATGGATGCCGATGGCTACTTCCGGATCATCGCCCGCAAAGCAGACATGTGGTATCCCCACCTCAACCAAAAAGTTCACCGTCCCAAACCTGCTTTCCCGCGCGATGTCGAAGAAGTGATCTACGAAATCCCCCAAGTAAAAGAAGTAGCCGTTGTAGCGATTGCCGGCCACCCCTTTGCCTTTATTATTGCCGGCAACGACTGTCCTCCCCCCGAATCGATCCTAGCCTACTGCAAACGTCGCCTACCACCGGCCCTGGTGCCGCGCCTCATCTTCTTTGTTGATGATTTCCCTCGCACCTTCATCGGCAAAGTCCTCCGCCGCGAGCTGGCCAAACGCTATGAAAAATACCTTCTCGAAGACCGGCCCGCTTGACCGGATAGATGACGTCCATTTTGTCGAACAAGGCCCTATCGACGGCCAGCCGATCCTGCTCGTCCACGGTTTGGCCGCTTCGCTACACGACTGGGACCTACTCATACCCGAACTCGCTGCCGCCAGCTATCATGCCTACGCTTTAGACCTACTGGGTCATGGCGAAAGCCCCAAGCCGGCCTCGCGTGCCTACAAGGCAAAATGGGTCTACCGTCACTTTGCGCGCTGGATCGAGTCGCTGCACCTCTCACAAGCCCCGATCCTGCTAGGCCATTCCTTTGGCGGCTACCTATGCATGCGCTACGCCGTTCGCCATGCCGAAAACGTGCGCGCTCTGATCCTGACCAGCCCCTTCTACAAACTGGAACAACTCCCCCTCCTGCTACAGCGCGCCTATCGTCGTCCCCTGCTCAACGTCCTGATCGTCGAACACACCCCAGAATGGGTCTTTCGCTGGCTAATCGACCTGACCAACATCGCCCTTGGCCGCACTGGCGGCGCCACACTCACCCTACCGGAACCTATTCGCCGCCAAACCGCCCTAGACTACAAACGCACTGCCCCGGGCGCCTTCAACATCCCCAACACGGTTCGCGACCTCACCCCCAGCCTGGCGCGCCTCGCCATGCCGACTCTGGTCCTCTGGGGCGATCGCGATCAAACCCTCAACCCGGCCTCCTTCCCGGCCCTAGTGCGCGCCCTGCCCAATGCTCGTGGACACGCCCTTTCCGGTGGTCACGTCCCCCACCAATCTAACCCCGCCGAATACAATCGCCTCGTCCTCAACTTCCTCGCCACCCTCTAATTTCCCGTTCTCCCGTTCTCCCGTTCTCCTCCTCTCCCCTCTCCCCCTGCTGCCAGATAAATCCCCACCAAGATCAACCCACCTCCAACCAACGTCAACCCCGACGGGACCTCGCTCAAGACCAAAAACGCCAAAATCGCCGACCCCACCGGTTCTCCCAGCGTGGCCACCGAGACAAATGAGGCCGGCAAAAAGCGCAAAGCCCAGTTATACGTCGAGTGGCCGATCAACTGAGGGACTAATGCCAAAGCCAACATCCACACATACATAATAGGCGAATACCCAAACGGCGTTTGGCCGGCTACCAGCATATACCCGATCAACGCCAGAGCAGCTACCCCATACACCACGAAGATATATGGGACCAGCCCGATGCGAGCGCGCAAATTGCGCCCGATCATCAAATAACCGGCCACTGTCCAGGCGCCAACCAGGGCCAAAACATTGCCGAAAAACGCCGATCCCCCCATCAACTCCCCCAAAGAAGGACACGAAAGGCCAATCCTACTTATCGAACACGAATCGCCCAAGCCCACGATTACACCTCCCACCAGGGCAAATCCCATTCCCGTCCAAACCCGCCGAGTTGGAACTTCGTGCAAAAAAACTGGCGACAGCAATGCTACCCATAGCGGCCCCGTGCTTACCAGCACCACCGACGACACCACCGTCGTATACTCCAGCGAACTGATCCAAGACGCAAAATGCACCGACAAAAAGACGCCCGACAAGATAGCCAACAACCATTCGCGGCGCGTAAGAGAGCGAACCTCCTGGCGATGACGCAACCAAGCAATCGGCATCAGCGTGAAAGTCGCCAACGTCAGGCGCACTGCGGCAATCACCAGCGAAGGCACCTCTTGCTGAGCAAAACGGATAAAAATTGAGGCCGTAGAGACGGCCAAAATTGCAATGAACAAAGCAATCATGAGGCGAAAGCGAGACATAAGATTCACCTGCAAAAAACGGATCAGTTACACGATCGACCTATTTCTTTCGAAAAGACCTAGAGCGAGAAATGCGCGTATCCCACCAGCGCAACACCATTGGAATGAGCAGAGATGTGATCACCAAACCGATCAACCACTTCCAATCCAGGCTTTGCAAACGCTGCCCAATCGTTACACTCACCTCAATCTCGGCCTGATGGATTGCCACCTCACGCCAGTAATCCTGGTTCTCATAGCGAATCAGGCGATATACCACCAGAGCGAGCCCTTGCCGGCCTCCCTGCTTGGCAGTGATCTGCCACTGCCAGCGGGTCAATTCCTGGACGGTCACTGGCTGCTCGGGCGAATCGTGCAGCGGCGTCACCCAAAAAGCCTGCGGATCATACGGCTTGAGAGCTGCCTTCATGATGGGTGTGATCTCCACCACGCTGCCGATCCCAACGCCGCTTTCCGCGATCTGACGCTCCAGCTCCTGCTCTGAAACGATCGGGGTAAGAAACAACCGCACGATCTGCGTCTCGTTCAGCTGCATCTTTGCCGGCAAGCTATACGAGATCGAGGCGCGCATCGCCCGACCCAGGATCAAGTCCACAGATTGAAAATCAGGCTGGGGAAAAGCAGGGGTAGAAACACCGGGGCCGGCAGTGGGAACAACCTGACCACTCCCCGACCGAACAAACACCCCTGCCAGAATTAACAACAACGTTCCTCCAATCAAAATGATGAGCGACAGCAGCACATAACGAAAATAGAGCTGGGGTGAAATGGACATGGTGACAATCCTGGAAAAGAGATCAGCTCGAGAGTATTGTAGAGGCAATCTGCCGGAAAATCAAGCGCCAACCGGCGCACATTCGCTTATTCGCTGCCGAAATTCGTCCTCCCATCAAACACCCCGATCCTGCCTGCAGAAATAAGTAAAATATTTGTATAAAAATCTTCCAAATTCTTGACATCACCGAAGACCGGAGTACAATCCACAACAAATCTAGAAGGAGAGAGACCATGGCCTATTACGAACTTCCCCCCCTCCCGTATGCAGTAGACGCGCTTGAACCCTACATCGATGCGCAGACCATGACCATTCACCACACCAAACATCACCAAACCTACATCGACAACCTCAACAAAGCCATCGAAAAACACCCCGAACTAGCCAGCAAATCCCTCGAAGAACTCCTCTCAGACCTCAACGCCGTACCGGAAGACATCCGCACCATCGTACGCAACCATGGCGGTGGCACCTGGAATCACTCGATGTTCTGGGTGATCATGGCTCCCAACGCCGGCGGAGAACCCAAAGGCGAACTGGCCAAAGCCATCGAAGCCGCCTTCGGCTCCTTCGACGCTTTCAAAGCCGAGTTCGAAAAAGCAGCCAATGGCCGCTTCGGCTCCGGCTGGGCCTGGCTAGTAAAGACCCAGTCCAACGGCTTAGCAGTCGTCTCCACCGCCAATCAAGACAACCCCATGTCAGAAGGCCTAAAACCCATCATGGGAATTGACGTCTGGGAGCACGCCTACTACCTGAAATACCAGAACCGTCGCGCCGAATACGTCAGCAACTGGTGGAACGTGGTCAATTGGGACGAAGTGGCGCGGCGCCTCCACGAAAAGTAAACCACCCAACAGACTGCCTGCCCCTATCCCCCAGCAAACGCCAAAGTCTCACAAAATTGGCGGCTCCTTGATCTTGCATTACCTCAAAAGCCAGATATAATGAGTATATCTGGCTTCTTTATTTCCTCCCCCACCACAAAAGGAGACGCCTATGACTCACATTATCACTAGCCTCTGTTTGCGCGATGGTGGATGTGTTGAGGTCTGCCCGGTGGAATGCATCGTCCCGGGTGTGCCCCAAGACCAATACCCCACCTACTACATCGATCCCGATACCTGTATTGACTGTGGCGCTTGCGTCCCGGCCTGCCCCTACAACGCCATCTTCCCTGAGCACGACGTTCCATCGGCCTATGTAGCCCAGGGCGGCGAGTACCTCTCTCGCGTCGGCTTTACCGGCCGCTACGAGGGAGTCAACCATCATGGCGTCAACGTGGTCCTCAACACCGTCAAGCAACTCGACCCCGGCGAGACGGTGGACCTAACCTTAGATATCCAGGCCAACTACGAATACTTCAAGTCCGGCCCTGGCTACAAAGCCAACGACACCGACGAAGCCCGTACGGCACGCGGTGGATAACCTCTCGTCTCCTAAGAATGGGGGTACATCGCCAACTGATGTGTTGAAAAAAAGCGCCTCCTCAACTTCATCGGAGGCGCATTTTCATTGCCAGCGGGCCAGCTTCACCCCGACCGGCGCGGGACAACCACTCGGCGTGCCTCCTCTTCCAACTCTACCAACAGCGCCTCGGCCACCTTTTCTGGACTTCCCTCTCGATCGATCCACTCCCCGCGCCGATACTGAGCGCTGTAATCGGCGGTAGAGGTCAACCCCAGCGCCATCGCATACGCATCGATCCGATTTTGCACCCACGGCGGGAGCTGCTTCTTCACCGTCCGACCATCGCCTTCCACCGTAAACGACGTAGGGATCTCTCGCCAATAAATCACACGATAGCGCGCCATCCTCTCCTCCGCTCACTCGATCCAATCCAACAACCGATACCATAGCCCGACCAGCGGCAAAAACCACGGCCGGCCATCGTACAGCGGCACTTCCGGAAACCGAAACTGGGCAAACGGATGCTCAGCAATTGTCCCCTTCCACATCGCCTCGGCCACCGTCTGTCCCAGATACGTCCCCAAGGCCACGCCGTGCCCAGCGTACCCAAGCGCATAGAACACCCCCTCCTGATTCCCCACGTGGGGCATCAAATCGAACGCAAAATCCAGTGTACCGCCCCAGACATACTCCACCTTTGCGGTGCGCAACGCTGGAAACACAGTCACCATCTCCTGCTGCAAAATCCGGGCACTCTGCAAAACACTTCGCTCGCTCTCTGGGAAAAAAGCCGCCCGTCCACCGAAGATCAAACGTCCCTCCCACAGGCGGAAATAATTCAGATAATGCTTACTATCGAACACCATTCGGTTGCGAGGGATCAACGAACGAGCCAACGCCTCGGGCAATGGTTCAGTAGCGATAATATACGAACCGATCGGTAGAATACGCCTGCGCAACCATGGCGTCGCCTCCCTGGTATACCCAGCCGTAGCGATCAACACCGATTCCGCCTCCAGGGCCCCGCGTCGAGTATGCAGGACAAAACGCGCCCCGCGCCGCTCGATCCGGTCAACCTGCGCCTGGGCGTACAACTTCGCCCCGGCCCGTTCAGCCGCCCGAGCCAACCCCGCCACGAACTGCGCCGGATTCAACCCCCCGCTGACCTCATCTACCAACCCGCCACAATACCTTCCCGAACCGATCTCTTCCCCCAACCTCTCGGCCGGCACCAGACGTACCCGATGACCAAACTCTCGCTCCACAAACTCAGCCTCTTCCTCAAGCGTGCGAACATGCTTCGGCTTAACCGCCACCAACAAATGCCCGCTGCGTGAAAACCCACAGTCAATGCCCTCCTCGCGCACCACCTGTTCCACCACATCGATCGCCCGAAGCGAGCAAACAAACAGCTCCTTCGTCAGGGTACGGCCATAACGCTGAAACACAGCCTGTATTGGCAACTTCAACCCAGTCAAGACCATTCCACCATTTCGTGAACTGGCCCCCCAACCGATCGTCTCCGCTTCCAACACCGTCACTGAAACGCCATATTGGCCCAACCTACGCGCCGCACTCAAACCGGTATACCCGCCGCCCACGATCGCCGCCTGCACCCTTCCCCCCAAGGGCGACTCCACATCCCCGGTCGGCATCTCCACCGTATCCTGCCAGAACACCCGTTGCCGAATTTGCTGATCCATCATCCTCCTTACATCAACCCAAAATCCACCCCCCTCTTATACCACAAACCCTCCTTCTCTTCTTCTTCCGCACGAGGGCCATCAACGAATTCCGGTCACGAATAAACGAATGCGCGTCCGCCCCCATTCGTTTATTCGTTCTCCCATTCGTTGACGGTCGCTCTCACACGAGGGCCAGCAACGAATTTCGGCAACGAATAAACGAACACTCTCCCCTTCTCACGTTATAATTCATCTAACCATCCTCCCCACCTGCACTCTTGCTGCCTACTATGTTCAACTTCACCGTTACTGCTAAAAATGGCCGCGCGCGCACCGGCATCTTTACCACCCCTCATGGCGACCTGATCACCCCGGTCTTTGCGCCGGTCGGCACCCAGGCCACGGTCAAAACCCTCACCCCGGCCCAACTCGAAGGAATTGGCACCACCCTCGTCCTAGCCAACACCTACCACCTCTACCTGCGCCCCGGCGATCGACTCATTCGCGATTTGGGCGGCCTACACCGCTTCATGCAATGGCCCAAACCGCTACTCACCGACTCAGGAGGCTTCCAAGTCTTCTCCTTGGCCCAAAACCGCAGCGTTGACGACGACGGCGTGACCTTCAAGAGCCACATTGATGGCTCCCTTCATTGCTTCACCCCAGAACACTCCATTGCCGTCCAAGAAAACCTCGGCGCCGACATCATCATGGCCTTCGACGAATGCGCCGATCCTCACGACCGCGCCTACATTCGGGTGGCCATGGAACGCACCCATCGTTGGGCCGAGCGCTGCTTGCGGGCCAAAACTCGCCCCGATCAAGCGCTCTTCGCCATCGTCCAAGGCGGCGTAGACCCCGACCTGCGCGCCCAATCAGCCCAATTCATCGCCTCCCTCGACACCCCTGGCATTGCCATTGGCGGTCTCTCGGTGGGCGAAACCAAAGCCGAAATGTACGCCACCGTAGACGTAGTCACCGCCATCCTACCCGAGAACAAACCCCGCTACCTGATGGGCGTAGGAACCCCAGAAGACCTGATCGAAGGAATCGCCCGTGGCGTGGACATCTTCGACTGCGTCCTGCCCACCCGGCTAGCTCGTCATCATGCTGCTTTCTCCCCCCAAGGCCGGCTCAACATGATGAACGCCGCCTTTGCTCGCGACCAACGCCCAATTGACGACGCCTGTGATTGCTACACCTGTCAAAACTTCAGCCGAGCCTACATCCGTCACCTGATCGTAGCCAAAGAACAGCTTGCCGGCACCCTGCTCTCCATCCACAACTTGCGCGCCCTGATCCGCCTGATGGAAACCATGCGCAGCCTGATACAAGCAGGGACGTTCATCCAACACGCTCCCCTCCTTCTAGAACAATGGAAGGGAAACGCAGAAAGGAACACCATCCACACCCCATGACGCTCACTGATGCTCTCCTCTTAGGAATCGTACAAGGCCTGACCGAATTCATCCCTGTTTCCTCAACCGCTCACCTCCTGATCGCCCAGAGCTTGCTTGGCATCCCTGCAGGAGCAAAAACCTTTGCTTTCCATGTCATCATCCAACTCGGAACCGTCCTTGCCCTGCTCCTATTCTTCTGGCGAGATCTCTGGCAAATTCTTCAGGCATTCCTGTTGGGCTTGTGGCACCGTAGACCGCTAGAAACCCACCAAGCTGCTCTCGGTTGGCTGTTAATCATTGCTACCCTGCCGGCCGCTCTGTTCGGCTTCCTCCTGAAAGACTACATCAAAGCCATGTTCCTCGAGCCATTAGGGCAGGCCGGCGTACGCTTGATCGTGACAGCGTTTCTCCTTGCCCTGGTAGAACGCCTGAGCGCCCATCGCCGAAGCATCGAGTCTGTCACCTGGATCGATGCGCTAGCGGTAGGCACCTTTCAGATCCTCTCGCTCTTTCCTGGCGCTTCGCGCAGCGGCTCCACCATTGCCGGTGCCCTGCTGTGTGGCCTAGATCGAACATCGGCTGCACGCTTTGCCTTCCTCATGTCCGCCCCTATCCTTCTGATAGCCGGCCTCCATGAGATCGTCTACGTAGTTGGAATGCCTGGCACTCGCGCCTTCCTTCCTTATCTAGCGACTGGCTTCCTGGTGTCCGCCATTGTCGGCTGGCTCTCCATCAAATGGCTCCTACGTTACCTGAGCAAACATTCCCTCTACCTGTTTGCCGGCTACTGCGCAGCCCTCGGCTCACTCACTCTCCTACTTCGATGAAAATACGCTCCCTCTTACTGGCGCTTCTTCTGGTCGCCTGCTCGCCGCCGCCGGCCCCATCTCGTCTGATCGACGTCTACGCCACGCCGGCAACTCGCCCGTGGCTCACCGACCTCTACACCTGTGCCGCTCAGATTGGCCTTACCCCTCGGTTCGACCCCCAAACCCCAGACATCTCCCTCTGGCTAGGCGAAATCCTCCCCGCCGGCACAACGTTCGCCTACGAAATTGGCCGCGAAGACTTGGTGATTGCCGCTCATCCCGCGAGCCCGCTGACCTCCCTTACCCTCGAACAAGCGCGCCAGCTCTTTGCCGGCCGCGGCGATCCCGCCATCCAAATCTGGGTCTACCCCCCTGCCACCGACCTCCAACAAACCGTGGACGCCGTACTGATGAACGACCGGCCCATCACCTCCCTAGCCCGTCTCGCCTTCGACCCCCAACACATGGCCGAAGCCCTTTCCTCCGACCCCAACCGTGTCGGAATCCTCCCCCGCCGCGCCCTTTCCTCCCTGCGTGAACTCCTAGCCATCCCCTCCGCGCCCATCCTAGCCACCACCCCCTCCTCCCCCCAACCAGACCTCCTCCCCCTCCTCACCTGCCTCCAGAACAAACCCCACCCAACCACCTCGCCCAACCGACCGACTAACCAACTACCCAACAAACACACATCGGATTAAAATTCCCCTGGAGAAACCCACCATGCGAGCGGTTGACATCATCATCAAAAAACGCGACCGGGGCGAACTGACGCGCGATGAAATCCGCTTCTTCGTAGATGGCATCACCGCCGGCACCATCCCCGACTACCAAATCGCCGCCTGGGCCATGGCCATCTTCCTCAACGGCATGACCCCGCGCGAAACCACCGAACTGACCCTAGCCATGGCCGAATCCGGCGAAGTGATCGACCTCTCCGACATCGGCACACCCGTCGTAGACAAACACTCCACCGGCGGCGTAGGCGACAAAACCAGCCTGGTCGTCCTACCCATCTTGGCTGCCTGTGGCCTAGCCATCGGCAAAATGTCTGGACGTGGCCTAGGCTTCAGCGGCGGCACCCTGGACAAAATGGAATCCATCCCAGGCTATCGCGTAGACCTATCCACTGAAGAATTCAAACGCCAACTCACACAGATTGGCCTTGTCCTCTGCGGCCAATCCAAAGCCCTTGTGCCAGCCGATGGCAAACTCTACGCCCTGCGCGACGTCACTGGCACCGTGGATTCCATCCCCCTGATCGCATCCTCCATCATGTCCAAAAAGATCGCCGGCGGAGCCCAAGCCATCCTCCTCGACGTCAAAGTCGGCAACGGCGCCTTCATGACCACCCTCGACCAAGCCCGCCAACTCGCCGACCTGATGACCCAGATCGGCAACCTGGCCGGCCGCAAAGTCAAAGCCGTGCTAGCCGATATGAACCAACCCCTAGGCCAGGCCGTCGGCAACGCCCTCGAAGTGCGCGAAGCCATTGCCACCCTACACAACAACGGCCCAGCCGACTTCCGCCAACACTGCCTGCACATGGCGGCCCACCTACTCCTGCTCAGTCAAGCTGTCGATTCCCTAGCCGCTGCCTACGCCCGCGCCGAAGCCGCCCTAGCCGATGGCTCTGCCTGGCAAAAATTCCGTCAACTGGTCCAAGCCCAAGGCGGTGACGTCTCCTACGTGGACGACCCCGACAAACTGCCCAAAGCCTCCCTGATCGAAGTCGTCCCGGCCCCGCGCAGCGGCTACCTTGCCCAAGTCCACGCCCGAACCATAGGAGAGGCCGCAGTGCTCCTGGGGGCCGGGCGCGCCCAGAAGAACGACCCCATCGATCACGCAGTCGGATTCATCATCCACCACAAAGTCGGCGATCCCATCCGCCAAGGCGAACCGCTCTTCACCATCCACGCCAGCCGCCCCGAGACCCTCTCCACTGCCATCGCTGCTATCCTGCAGGCGCACCAGATCGTAGATCGCCCCGTCCCGCCGCTTCCTCAGCACTACGAATAACCGCTTCCTACCGTGGAGAAGCGCTTTTTCAAAGAATCGCCTACATACATCTTGCTTTATTCTTAAAAATAGGGCATACTTAGCGCAGGAGTAATGCCATGGCAAAAGTCCACTTACGAAAATACACCAGCGAGATCGATAACTTGATCGAAGCCGGCCAGACGGACGAAGCGATTGCTCACTGCCTGAATATCCTCAAAACCTTCCCCAAACACATCGAAACCTACCGCCTGCTCGGAAAAGCCTACCTCGAAGCCAGGCGCTACGACGAAGCCACCGACATCTTCCGGCGCATCATCAACGCCGTCCCCGATGACTTCATCTCCCATGTTGGTCTAAGCATTATCGCCGACGAACAAAACCGCCTACAAGACGCCATCTGGCACATGGAGCGGGCCTTCGAAAAACAACCGTCCAACGCTGCCATCCAGGCCGAACTCCAGCGCCTCTACGGTCGCCGCGACGGCCGTGAGCCGCCTCGCATCCGTCTCACGCGCGGCGCCCTAGCTTACATGTACTACCAAGGCGAACTCTACCCCCAGGCCATCAACGAAATTCGCGCCGTACTTGCCGAAGACCCAGAACGAGTCGACATGCTCTCCCTGCTGGCCCTGGCCCACTTCCGCGCCGGCCAAAAAGTCGAAGCCTCTGAAATCTGCGCCCGCCTGCTCGCCCGCTCACCCTATCACTTCGACGCCAACCGCATCCTCACCGAAATCCTGCCAGGCACCGGCATGGCCGAAAGTGCAGAAGAATACCGCCGTCGAGTCATCGAACTTGACCCCTACGCCGCCTACGCTTCCTCTGTCTTCAAGACCGACGAAGTCCCCTCCCAATCGGTCACCCTCGAACGCCTCGAATACCAAGAACCCTCTGGCGAAGTCGCTCCTTCCTGGAGCATGCCAACCCTGGCCCCGGCAGAAACCGGCACAGAACCCCCCGACTGGCTGAAAACTTCCCTCGAGACCGAATCGGCCCCCCTGACCGACTCCCTCCTCCAAACCTTCGAAGCGGTTCCCACCCCGCCCGAGCCGGTCGCGCCGACCCCTATCGAATCCACCCCCCCGACAGAAGACGCCATCCCCGAATGGATGCGCGCAGCTGGCTGGGGCCCTGCCACTGGCACCTTCGACGAAGCTGCCTTCACCCGCAGCCAGATCAGCGACGAAGAACCTGTCGAAGGCGAACTGACCAAAGCTGACCTGCCCGACTGGATCAAAGCGATGGCCCCCTCCGAAGAAGAATCCATCGCCCCGACCGACCTCCCCGACTGGCTCAAAACCCTCGCCCCAACTGAACCTGAACCCCCGTCGGCCCCCCCTGCCGGCCCCGCCGATGTGCCCGACTGGCTTAAAGGCATCATGGAGCCCGACATCGCCGCCCGAGACCTCTCCCGCGCAGAAGAGCATCTCCCCAAAGCTGCTGAGCCTTCCACCTCCCTGCCATGGGAGACGTTCTCTCCCTCCATGCCCCCTGCTGAAGCGCCGTCAGCCGCTATCCCATTACAAACTCAGGAGCCTTTTCAGAAAGAGTTTGACAGATATCCTGGCTACACGCAAGAGCCGGCTGGGCCAGCCACCCCCTCGCACCCCGAACCGGCCGGCATCGACCTCAGCCGCCTGGGCACCAGCGCCGACGAACAAGATGCCGCCCTGCGCTGGCTCGAAAGCCTAGCCGCTAAACAAGGCGCTAGCCCCGAAGAACTGATCACCGACCCCTCCGCCCGCCTAGAACGCCCGCCCGAATGGGTAGCGCAATTCATGACCACCGAACCCCCGCCGGTTACACCTCCACCTACCGCTCTCCCCGCCTCTCCTCCACCAGCCATACAACCTGAAGCTGCCCTCCAAGAAGAAGCCCAGGAACCACCTCTAGAACAAGCCCTAGGACATCCTGGCTACACGCAAGAAAGTGCGGCTGAAGCCCTGGCCTCCTCAGACTGGTCGTCCCAATTCGAATCCCCCATCCCGACGGCTGCCCAAACACCCGAAACGCCTCAGGCCGAGTTCACCTGGTCGGGCGCTAACCTGGACGAATGGCTAAAAACCCTAGATCAAGAAGAACCTTCTCCGCCGGCCGCCGCCCCGCCCCAAGCCGAAGAACCCTACGAATGGTCGCGAGAAATCGAACTGGTACCCAGAGCCGGCCCAGGGCCCCAGCCTTCCGCCGATACCGAGATCCCCGCCTGGCTGCGCGAGGTAGAAGAACCGACCTCCAAGACTCCCCCATCGGCAGAAACCTTTGAAGAACTGCCAGAATGGCTGCGCGGCGAAGAGCCAGAAACCCCTCCTCCGCCTCCCCCTGCGCGTCCTACCGACTGGACACCCGAAATTCCCAGCCTCTCCCCGCAGCCCACCGCCAAGCCGGCCAAAGCCCAAGCGCCCAGACCGCCGGCTCACACCGCGGAATCCGCCCCTCAACCCGAAGCCAAACCTCGAGCAACCGCCGAGCGGGCTCGCCCCCGTGGCGCAAACATCCTCCAGCCGCCGCTCGATTCCATCCTGGCCGCAGCGCGAGAATCCCTGCAACGCGGCAAGATCCCTGACGCCCTGCAGCTGTACAGCAACCTGATCCGCAAGGGCAAATTCTTGGACGAAATCACATTCGACCTGAAAGAAGCGCTCTATCGCTTCCCCGTAGAAGTATCCATCTGGCAGACGCTTGGCGATGCCTACATGCGGGCCAACCGGCTGCAAGACGCACTGGATGCCTACACAAAAGCCGAAGAGCTGCTGCGTTAGCCTGCCGATGACCAAGCACTCCTGCCAAGGACGTTTGGCCGGCCGACTATCTATTCCTATCTGTCGTGTGATCCCTATAAAGAGCGCAGAGCGCGCAGAGCAAAACGTTCTGCGTCCTCGGCGCTTTTTACAGGGTCTCTTGGCGTTCATCGTCCAAGTACGTACAGCTAGTCTCCCTGTTGAGCGCAGACTGCAGATTCAAACCGCTGAGAACACAGAGAGCGCAGAGTTTTCCTTAGTTTATTGCGATTCTGGGCAGTCTTCGCGAACCGGGCGATTAATCTTAAGCAGGAGACTATCAAAGAGGCCGCTTTGCGCGGTGGGGTGCGTTCCTCCTCGGGCAAAAGCGGTTCTACTACGGCCCACTGCTCGTCTGTCCGGTCCATCGCTCACCTCGATCATCGTGATGAGCGTGGTATACATCATTTCACAGATTTGTGAGATAACTTCTAGCAAACTTGCTTTCATCAACCCTATTCTTGATACTTCGGAGGAACAACGTGGAACGAACCCTGGTGCTCGTCAAACCCGATGGCGTCCAACGCGGCCTGATCGGGGAAGTTATCTCTCGTCTCGAACGACGCGGATTGCGCCTGGTGGCCGCCAAATTCATGATGGTAAACAAAGAACTGGCTGAAACACACTATGCCATTCACAAAGGCAAACCCTTCTACGAAGGCCTGATCGCCTACATCACCTCAGCTCCGGTGATGGCCATGGTTTGGGAAGGCCCTAACGCCATTGCCGCCGTCCGCCAGACCATGGGCGCCACCCGACCCAGCGAAGCCGCCCCGGGTACCCTGCGACACGACTTCGCCCTGGAAGTCGGTCGCAACCTGACCCACGCTTCGGATAGCCCTGAAACGGCAGTTCAAGAAGTGGCCTTGTGGTTTAAGCCAGATGAGTTAGTGGAATGGCACCGTGATGTAGATCGCTGGGTGTTTGAGCGCTAACCGCTCAACGCCCATCCGATGAACCATCTCCTAGGGGGCGCCTTGGAAAATCCACCAGATACGAGAAATCAAATGGGAGGCCAATCGCCTCCCGTTTCGATTTTTCTGGACAATCGCCCAATTCAGACGGCGCCCCGTTGCCTGAACACTGCGCCACCTGTCTTGAGCAAGATGACCATAAGCTGATTTTCTCCTTGACGCCGCGCCGTTTGCGCCGAAAAATTGATTCAGATGGACAGGCTTCGCCGAAAAAAGGCGGAGAGGCTTTTTTGGGGTTATGCAGCAGGCGTAAATTCATCCAAAAAAACGGCTTTTTATGTTTCCCAGGAAGTGATTTTGTGGAATGGAACCATCCTCGCCCATAGCCGGATGTTTGCGATTGACGAGGAACACAACTTCCTCATCCGTGACGCGGCTCTAAGGCTGATCTAGGAACGGCCTGGTTGGGTCTTGATAATTTGCCGGACAAATTGTTGTAAAATCAACGTAGCGGAGCGCCTATGCCTGATCTGTTCGACCACTCTTTGCAAGAACGCATGAAGAGCGAAGCGCCGTTGGCGGCGCGCATGCGTCCACGCACGTTGGAGGAGTTCGTGGGTCAGGAGCACATTGTTGGGCCGGGCAAATTGCTCCGTCGGGCGATCGAATCGGATCGGCTTTTCTCCTCGATCATTCTCTTTGGTCCGCCCGGCTCAGGAAAGACAACTCTCGCCCAGATCATCGCCAATTCCACCCGCAGCCATTTTGAAACCATCTCGGCCATCTTGGCCGGCAAGGCCGAACTGCAGGCCATTGTTGAGCAGGCTCTCGAGCGCCGCCGCTTGTACAACCAGCGCACCATTCTGTTTGTAGACGAGGTGCATCGCTGGAACAAAGCTCAGCAAGATGCTCTCCTGCCCCACATTGAGACCGGAGTGATCACGTTTATTGGCGCAACCACCGAGAACCCGTTTTTTGAGGTGATCAAGCCCTTGATCTCGCGCTCACGCGTGTTTCAATTGCGCAGCCTAACCCCTGAAGAGACAGCCCTGATCCTCGACCGCGCCCTAGCCGACCCGGAGCGGGGATACGGCAAACGTCGCATCGTGCTCGACCCCGAAGCGCGCACCCACCTGGCCGAGGTGGCCGGCGGCGATGCCCGCAACGCCCTGAACGCTCTAGAACTGGCCGTCGAATCCACCCCGCCCGACGCCGATGGGGTGATCCATATCACGTTGGCGATCGCCCAAGAGTCCATTCAACGCCGTGCGGTGCTTTACGATAAAGACGGCGATGTGCACTACGATACCATTTCGGCGTTCATCAAGTCCGTGCGCGGTTCGGATCCAGATGCGGCGCTCTACTGGCTAGCCAAGATGCTCTACGCCGGCGAGGATCCGCGGTTTATCTTGCGGCGCCTGCTGATCCTGGCCGGTGAAGACATCGGCTTGGCCGACCCAATGGGATTGGTGGTAGCGGCTGCCGCTGCGCAAGCGTTCGATTACGTCGGTCTGCCAGAGGGCATCTATCCAATCGTAGAAGCTACTCTCT
Source organism: uncultured Anaerolineae bacterium (assembly GCA_937120535.1). Taxonomy (GTDB): domain Bacteria; phylum Chloroflexota; class Anaerolineae; order Anaerolineales; family Villigracilaceae; genus Denitrolinea. The sequence continues at coordinate 3,770 of CAKZJX010000066.1, read as the reverse complement.
ACCTGGCCACGGCGCCCAAATCAAACAGCGCTACGTCGTACTTTAAGGCCATGAAGATTCTCGAAGAAGAAGGCCAGGTATCGGCGCCGCGCCATCTGATGGACAGCAACCGCGATGCCGATGCCCTGGGGCACGGAAAAGGCTATATTTATCCCCACGAGCACGAGGGGCACTTCGTCCCACAACAATACCTGCCTCGGCGTCTGCTTGGAACCTATTTTTATGAGCCCTCCTCCGAAGGATATGAGGCTCAAGTGAACGAGCGCTTGAAGAAATGGCGCGAGGCGCAGCGTAAGGCGCTAGGCCTGGAGAGCGAACGCCATCTGCCGAACCTGCCCCAGGACGAGATCGAAGAACTAAAAGGCCGAATCAAGTAGTTTCATGCAATTTAGCATCATTATTCCTACCCTAAACGAAGAAATCCTGCTGCCCAGCCTGCTTGCTGATCTGCACGCCCAGACCTTCCGCGATTTTGAGATCATCATTGCCGATGCCGGCTCGCGCGATCGCACAGTGGAGATCGCCCGCGAATGTGGCGCGCGGATTGTGCCGGGTGGCATGCCGGCCGTTGGACGCAACAACGGCGCTCGCATCGCCCGGGGAGATTTCCTGATCTTCCTAGACGCCGACACCCGCGTAGACCCAGAGTTTCTGCAAAATGTCTACGAAGAGATGGAAGAACGCTTCCTCGACCTGGCGACCTGCGAGGTTCTCCCTCTCTCCGATCATCCCCTTGATCTTTTGTTGCACGATTTTGCCAATTTAGCCATCAAGTTGGCCCAATTTGCCGATCCCCACGCCCCTGGTTTTTGCATCATCATCAGCCAGCGCTTATTTCGACGTATCGGCGGCTTCAACGAGCAACTCAAACTGGCTGAGGATCACGACCTGGTCCGACGCGCTAGCCAGTTTCGCCCATTGCGAGTGCTGAGTCGAGCCAAGATCAAAGTGAGCGTGCGACGATTGGAGAAGGAAGGACGGGTGAACTTGATCAGTAAATACTTGGCGGTGGAGTTGTATCGTATTCTGTTCGGTGAGATCAAGACCGATATTTTCAAATACGAATTCGGCAACTTTACCCCTGAACAGCAAAAGCAACTCAATTCCCGCCTGCGCAAGTCGCGGCTGCTGATGCGCCGCATCGGACAAGAATATCGGCGTTTGTTCCGCCTGAGTGGCGGCAACCTGGCTACCCTCCCAAGCGGCGCCATGGACGTTCTGAAGAACCAATACGAATCGCTCAAAGGACAGATGCGCTCCATTCTAAAGCTGATTCAACGTCAATAAGAGAAGCGAACGATGCCCCTTTTGTTGCTCATCCGTCACGGAGAAAACGATTATCTCAAGAATCACAAAGCCGCCGGACGCCTTCCTGGCATTCACCTGAACGAACGGGGTCGCCAGCAGGCCGAGGCCTTGGCTCAGGCGCTGGCTTCGGTCCCATTGGCCGCCATCTACTCTAGTCCGCTAGAACGAGCGATCGAGACGGCAGAGCCGATCGCTCGCCTCCACCGCCTGGAGGTCCAGATCGAAGCGGGGTTGATCGAATCAGATGTGGGAGCGTGGCAAGGTCGTTCGTGGAAGGCGTTGAGTCGCTTGAAGGCTTGGAATCTGGTCCAGCAAGCTCCTTCTCGGTTTCGGTTTCCAGGGGGTGAGTCGTTCATCGAGATGCAAGTTCGTGTGGTTACAGCCTTGGAGCAGATCGTGGGTCGGCATAAAGCGAAGGATGTCGTGGCCTGTGTATTTCACGCCGATCCCATCAAGCTGGCAGTTGCTCATTACCTTGGCCTGCCGCTGGATCATTTCCAGCGACTTGGATGTGATCCCGGTTCGGCGACGGTGATCGATGTGGGATCACCGCGCTGTGCGTTGGTTAAGTTGAATCTGCTTCCCCCGTTTGAGCTGCGCATGGCAGATTAAAAAGTGAGCTGCTGCCGAAAAGTTTTGTCCTTGACATTTCCTGGTTCCCCGTTGATAATTTGGAGCCGATGAGCCAAATTCCCTTAGTTGTCGAAAGTCTATCGTTTCGTTATCGCGATCGATCAGGAGCTGCCCTGCACAACATTTCGTTTGAGGCCTATGCCGGCCAAGTGCTGTTGATCGCCGGAGCCAGCGGTTGCGGAAAAACCACCCTGATTCGTTGTATCAATGGCTTGATCCCACGTAGTTACAAAGGCGAGCTGCATGGGCGGATTCTGATCTACGGTGAGGATACCTCGAAGTGGAGGCTGGCCACCATTTCACAAAAGGTGGGCACCGTGCTCCAAGACCCGGAGCGACAGATCCTGGGCACCAAAGTGATCAACGAGGTGGCCTTCGGCTTGGAGAACTTAGGCTTACCACGCGATGAGATCTTGCGGCGCGCCGAAGAAGCCCTGGAACACCTGAAGATCAAACACCTGCGCGATCGCGATACCTTCTTGCTCTCTGGTGGCGAAAAACAGAAAGTAGCCCTGGCCGGCGTGCTGGCTATGCGATCTTCGATTTTGCTCCTGGATGAACCATTGGCTAGTCTGGATCCCGCTTCGGCTGCGGAGGCCCTCGAAACTATCCGCAACCTGGCCGATGAAGGGATGACCGTCCTGCTGGTAGAGCACCGTGTGGAAGACGTGTTGCGAATCCAGCCAGAGCGGGTCATGTATTTAGAACAAGGAGAAATCCGTTACCTGGGCGATATAAATGGGTTATCACAAGTGGTGAACTATCACGAGATCAAGCTCCCAGCCGAGCGTATCTTGGAACGAGCGCGCCGGGAGACCAGCGCTCTCCCGCAGATCCACATTTTGCCCGGCGCGTCCGGCAATGGGTCTGAAAGGGAACCGCTAGTCCGGTTCGAGAATGTGACGTTTGAATATGAGCCCGGGAAGGAGATTCTGCACGATATCAATTTGGACATTCGACGCGGCGATGTGATCGCCGTACTCGGACCAAACGGGGCCGGTAAGACTACGTTTGTTAAGCATGCTATCGGCCTGCTCAAACCGAAGAGCGGGCGCGTCTTGGTGAATGGACGAGATACTCGCGAAGCAAGCGTAGCCGAGATCGCCAGTACGTTGGGATATGTCTTTCAAAGCCCTAGCCATATGCTGTTTGCGCCGACGGTTCGTGAAGAATTAGCATTTGGACCGACCAACCTCAAGCATCCAAAAGAGCAGATCGAACTGGATGTGAAGGAAGCTCTGCGGATCGTCAACTTGTCTGAGTATGAGGAGGATCCGCCACTGGCGCTCTCGTTTGGACAGCAAAAACGGGTGAGCATCGCCGCCATCCTGGCCATGCGTTCACGGATTTTGGTGATGGACGAACCCACAGCCGGCCAAGACTATCGAAACTATATGAATTTCATGGATTCCATCCTGCAAATGCCTGGCTTTGAGGCCGTGTTGTTCATCACTCACGATGTTGACCTGGCGGTGATCTATGCCAATCGCGTGCTGTTGTTTGCCGATGGACGGCTAGTGGCTGATGGGCCACCTTACGAGGTGTTGTGCGATCTTGCCCGTCTGCAGGCTTGTCGTCTTCTGCCTACTTCGCTGCTGTCGCTGAACCTCCAACGTTTTGCAGAGACGGGGCGTTTCCTACGCGCTGAAGCGTTGGCACACCTTTGAGTGTGAGATACGTCTCGATTTTGACTTGGTGCATCCTGCCGCTCTGCGGGCATGTAAATCCAGAATAAACTCAAGAAAGGAGTGGGAGATGGATAGTCGTCTGCGTTCAGTTCTTACTTGGCTAGTGGCAATCTTGGCGGTCTTTGCTGTGTTGGTGTTCGT
>CAKZJX010000065.1 GCA_937120535.1 uncultured Anaerolineae bacterium | reverse complement strand
AGGCAAAGCCCCTGGGTTCCGAACGCGCAGTAAGTAGGCATCTCCTCCAATCGAAACATCCACTACGGTCGCCCCTACTTCGGCGGCCAACGCCCGAACCTCTATGCCAGCCGAACGATCCACCCCCACGATCAGCTCATCGGCAACATATTCTGCTTCTATGTCGCCGGCCGCTGACGTCGTCAAAGGTGGGAGAAGAGACAACCAAGTGGCGAGCAAAACAATAACAACGATCAAGCGTTTCATGACAACCTCCTTTTGAAATAGAGAAACCGGGTGTTTATCACGATTCGAGTTGACCTTATATCTTAGCAATGCATGAAAACCTCCTTTATGTCAGAAGTAAAGAAACTGGATGTCCAACACAATTCAGTTTAGACAAATATCACACGTAATCGTTGAAAGCAATCTCTATTACAGACATATTATATCCAAACTGTATCCAAACAACAGGATATTTGCTGTTTTTTTAAACTTAAAATTTTTGAGCAGTCTCCCTCTTGCGTGTTTACAAAGGGCTATCATGAGGCATCCTTCCAACCAGGAGAATCAGGATGCCGCAGTTTGCCCGCGTAGGCGATTTTTGTCCAAATGAGACCTGTGCCGATCATGGCAAGCCACAAGGCGAACGCCAGAAGAACATCGTGAAAGGTGGCAAGACCAAGGCCGGTACCCAGCGCTGCCTGCGCCGCACGTGTGGGCGCACGTTCACCGCAACCAAAGGCGCGATCTTCTACCGTCGTCGTACGCCGGAGAGGAGAGCATCGAGACCCTGGCACTCTTGGCCGAAGGGAATCGGATCAGCAGTCTGAGCCGCGTCAAAGGGCACAAGGAAGATACCATCGGCTAGTCTCCCTGTTGAGCGCAGACCGCAGATTCAAACCGCTGAGAACACAGAGAGCGCAGAGTTTTCCTTAGTTTATTGCGATTCTGGGCAGTCTTCGCGAACTGGGCGATTAATCTTAAGCGGTAGACCTGCCGGTCGAAGCGCTCTTCGGCCTGCCGTCGGCGGGGATGTCGGACCGTCCCACGGCGTTTCAGCCGGATCATCGCCTGCAGCCCGGCCTGCTCGGCTTGTTCGAAGACCGGCCCGGCATCAAACCCGGCATCAGCCAACAAGATGCCTTTCCCCTTTTGCCCACCAAACTTGTTACAGTCTGTACAACGCCTCAAAATCAGCCGGTGTCCCTAGGGCTTGCACAGCGACCTCAGGGACAATACGCTTCACCAAACCACTCAATACATTTCCGCTGCCTACCTCAATAAAGTGGCGTATACCCTCCTGAACCATGGTTTGGACCGACTCGGTCCATCGCACCCGTGATTGGATTTGGGCCTTTAGGTCGGTGCGCAGGTCCTCCACCAAGGTGAGAGGGCGAGCAGCCACATTGCCGTAGATCGGCGCTTGGGCCGGCTGCATCGGAAACGAGTCAACCGTTGCGTCCCATTCGGCCTGGATGTCGGCCATCAGGCGCGAGTGCGCCGCTATGGAAACCGCCAGCGGCACCGCCCGCTTCGCACCGGCTTGCTTGGCCAGTTCAATCGCTCGCGCCACTGCTGCTTTGGCCCCCGAGATCACCACTTGCCCCGGACAGTTATCGTTGGCCACTTGCACCGTCTCCTCACCCTGGCTGGCCCGGGCGCACAGCGCCTCTAGGGTGGGAATATCCAGCCCCAGGATGGCCGCCATGCCACCTGGATTCAGCTCACCGGCTCGTTTCATCAGCTGGCCGCGTCGGCGAACCAGAAGCAGCCCGTCGGCAAAAGTCAATGCCCCGGAGGCAGCCAGAGCCGAGAGTTCGCCGAGGGAATGCCCGGCCAGGGCGGCCGGCCGAAGGTCCGGAAAGCGAAGCGAGAGGACGCGCCAGGCTGCTAGGGAGTGGACGTACAACGCTGGTTGGGTGTTGATTGTGTCGTTCAATTCTTCCGTTGGGCCTTCCCACATCAAGCGAGAGAGGGGGAATCTAAGTAGATCGTCGGCTTCCTCAAAGGTTTGGCGAGCGAGGGGAAAGGCCTGCGCCAACTCTCGCCCCATCCCCACCGCTTGTGAGCCCTGACCGGGAAAGAGAAACGCCGCGATCGTTGGGTCAAATGGCATAGCCTATCTCCTAGGAAAAAGTGGAGAGTCGCAATCCAGCGACTCTCACACGTATTAACCCCATAGGGCAAGCAAGAGTTAGCGCAGTGCTTCAGGGTTGAACAGTGAACGTCATCCCTTGGCTGCGACCATACACATCGGGGAAGTACAGCTGATAGGCAGTGGTGGGAATGGCATGGAAGGTGCCCACTGCAGCGGCACGGGCCAGATAGGTGAAGACGTAGGTGCCGGCCGGCAGATAATCGGCCGCCAAGACCACCCGCTCATCGTACAGCTCGATATGCTTGAAATACCACCATCCCCAGCCGCGCCGCTCGAAGTCCACCACGCTGTAGGTGTGCGGAACCTGGACATCGGTCCGAAGCGAGGCGTCTACCGCTTCGAGTCCGGCCGGCAGCGGATCGTTGATCACCACATAGTGCAAGGCGCTCGGTGCAACGATCGTCACCCTGACCCGCACCAGTTCGCCGCGACGGATCTGGGTGATGGGTTTCTTTGGGTTGTCCAGGGTGAAGTACTGCCGTGAGATCGAGAGGCCGCGGTCCAGCGCCTGAACTTGGGACACCGGCAGAGCGGCCTGCAGATAGGCGGCATAGTAAAGGTTGCCGGCGCCTGCGCCGCGAGCGATCACCAGGTAGTTCACCGCCTGGCTGAGCTGCTCCGACGAAACGTCTATAATGATCGGCGTGGTCAAGTTCTCGGCGGTCACTTCGTCTTGAGCCAGAGAAACGCCGTTCCAATCGACCCCATAAACGTAGCGAGACTGAAGTTCTTCGGCATAGCTTAGCCAGTGGGTGAGCGCCAGGAGGATCCACACCGTTTCCTGGGAGGAGGCCCACCCCTGGGGACGACGATGGGCCATGAGCCAGCGCACCGCGCCGAGAGTCAAGGGAGAATCGGGTTGGATGTGCAACAGGGTGTCCAAGACGATGGCAGTGGTGCGTCCATCGCTGTTCCAGTTCCAGAGATCGGGTTCGGGTTCCTCCCAATGGGTTCCTGCTGCCGAGGAGATCGCCGCCGCCACTAAATCGGCCATCAGGGTCTTGATGCGTTTGTTCTGTGGATCGTCCAAGAAGAACACCTGAGCCAACAGAGCTTTCCCGTAGAGGCCTAGGTGAGCACGATACTCATAGAGGAATTCAGACGGCGTGCTTAGGAAAACTCCAGCGCGTCCTAAGGCGTACAGGATGAACGCCTGGCGGTTGAACTTCCAAACCGCATCGTTCGGGCTGAGGCGTGGCAGGGCTTTCCTCAGATATTCCACAGCCCGATCGAAAGTCTCTTGATCCACGGCATGGCCGGCCTGTTTGGCTTCCACCAACCCCAGGAGCACATACGCAGTGGTATGAGGATCGCTTTCCTGAACCGACAACCAGCCCCACCCCCCATCGAAATGTTGTTGAGTGTTGATGCGCTGTAGGGCCAGGTTGACCTGTTGATCCAACGTTTGTTGCAGTTCCTGCGAGGGCCGGCCGGCTAGCTCTAGGGCGCGCGCAGCGGCCAGGTTGGACAGGAGCCGCGAGATGGTTTGCTCAATGCTAAAATCATCCATCGCCTCCAGCGCCTTCAGGCTGTCGACCAGCGATGCTGCTAGCGAGGGCGAGAGTTCCACTCGCAAGCGAGGCGAGCGATACTCCAGCGAGGTCGGCAGGCGAACGATCTCGGTCACCGACCCTTGCTCGCGCAGCACGCCTGAGGTGCCCACCATTTCACTCACAGAAAAGGTGTATACCGGGATACCTGCGCCTTCCAACACCCCGACGGCCGGCTTCGCTGCGTCCTGATAGGCTCCCCCGCGAGCGCGCACGGTGAGATCGACGCGCTGCGCCTCAGGGGCGACACGAACCTCCCAGAAGAGGTATTGCTGACGGCCGGCCGGCACCGAAACGCGCTGTTCGAGCGGCGGTCGAACGGTAACACCCTGCGCCTCCAGCACCACCGTGACCTCAAGCGATTCGGCGGTGTTGTTCAAGATGGTTGCCCCAACGCGGGCCGTATCGTCTGCCACAAAGAAGCGCGGCGCTTGAACATGGACCAACAACGGCTTACTGCTCACCAACTGATGGACCGCTTCGCCCACCCGCGAATCGCGGGTAACGGCACGGGCCGTCATGCGCCAGGTCGTGAGATTCTCCGGCAAGGTCACGGTCACCCTGGCCTTGCCGTTGGCATCGGTCCGCACTTGGGCTTGGTAGAAGGCCGTATCACGGAAGTCCTGGCGCACCGTGATCACCCCCCAATCGCCTTCGCCCTTGCCGCCGCCGCTCCCCATGCCATCGCCGATCAGCGCCGCCTGACGATACAAGCGGTTATACTTATCGGCATCCCAGACAAGCCCAACCGAAGTCACCACGGCCAAGGCGCGCAGCGGATAGAACGCCTCGAGCATGGGCGGAGAATTGGGCGGGGCTAGGGCCAACACCGCCTCATCCACCAAAGCCAACGAGAGCTCGGCCTCCACGGGCTGGCCGGCATGATCCTTCACCGTGACGGTGTAGGTCACCTTCTCACGCGGGCCGGCGGAAGGCTTATCGGCCTGGATGTCCACCTGCAATCTGTGTTGCTCCAGATTCACGTTTAGCCGCACCAAGCCGACCCTAAAATCGGGCCCAGAGGCCTGATCGGCCCCCTTGATGACGATCACAGAGACATAAGCCACGGGGGCCATATCGGCAGTGATGGGCAGCTCGTAAACGGTAGTGCTCCCCTGCACCCGGATCACATCACGCCGATAGATGTGGCCGCGCTCATAGGTCACCAAAGCGTAGTGATCGCCAGGGAAGGGCTGGGCCAGGAACAGGCGGGCCGTCTCACCGACGGAATAGGACCCTTTATCGGCGACCACCTGAAAACTGCGATCGTTGGTCTGGCGCCAGGGAACATACTCTTTGCCCGCTACCCAAAAGGACAACGAAGCCCGATGCTCGTTTCCTTTTGAATCCCGCACCCGAGCCACAACTCGATAGATGCCGGCGGATCGCGGCGTGAACGAAAGGCGGGCGCGGCCATCCCGATCGATGTTCGCCCGCCGGGCAGTTTCGATGGGGGTATCCTTATAACTGGTCACCCAGCGCAGAGTGCCCTGGGCGTCTTTTTCCTGAACGCTGTACCATTCCCGGCGCACGATATCTACGCTCACCACCTGATCGGGAACCGGCTGAGAGGCCCAATCCACCACCACCAGATCGAGGTCCACAGGCACGTTTTCAATACCCAGATAACTGGTCGAACGCAGTCCGACGTACACCAAGCTGGGATGCACCCGCAAGCTAGCGCTTCCGCCGACCACGCTGCCAGCCACGTCGGTGACATTGACAGAGAACGAGATGGTGCGACCATCCAGATGTTTCCCCAACGTCGCTTCTTTTGAAATCTCGAAACGTCCATCAGCATTCAGTTTTCCCACGCCTTCATCCAGGAAAGCCATAGCGTGGTAGCGCTCATAGTCATACGCATCAAAATCGAAATCGGCGAAGGAATAGTCAGCATAGTCGGCAGAGGGGATAAAGGTGGCCGGTTGGGCCTGGAGAAACCATTCGACCTGTGCGCCGGCCAGAGCGCCGCCGGCATAGTAGGTCGCATCCAGAGCAAAGGAGTACGGCTCGCCGACCAAGACATCTTTGACCTTCGGGGCAACGTTCACCCGAAATTCAGGCTTGCGATACTCCGCCACCCGAAACGCATGCCAGGCAAAGGGCTGTTGATCGTCCCGATTGAATCGCACGCTCACATCATATGTTCCGAGCGCCGACTCTTTGCTCAGGCGATAAGCCAAGGCGAAGGTGCCCATATCGTTCAACGCCACTTGCTGATCGAACACCGTCTCACCCTGGAAGTCAATCCGCACCCAAACCGTGCTCTGCTCCGCCAGGCTATAGTTCAGATCGTCGTTTTGGCGGATGATGCCCTTGATAAACACTTCCTGGCCGGGGCGATAGAGAGGCCGCTCGGTGTATAGGAACCCAAAGGCCTCTCGGACAGGAGTCCAGTAGTCCTCATAAATCCCAAAACTGCCGGCCGAGACGCCGCTGCCCCACATCCAGTTTGCAAACGCCACATGTCGACCGTCGGCAGTGCAAGCAAAAAACGGCCGCTCAGGCAGGTCGGCTACATAGGCCAGTCCTTTCTCGTCGGTGATTGCTTTTCCCAATTGGCGTCCCTTTTCGTTGTAAAACAGGATGGGCACGTCCTTCACCGGTTCGCCGCTATGCAGGTCAGTGAGCCAGGCCAATCCTTCGGTTTGAGTGACCTTGAACGTGATGTTATCGGTAGCGATCAGGATCGCTGCGCCTTGCAAAAAGTTGGTCCTGTAGTCGAAAGGTTCCGCCTTCAGGCCGATGAAGTAGTGGCCGGGCGGCAAGGGCCGGCCCTGGGCGTCCTCCAGGGTATATTCCACGACGTGTTGCTTGTTTAGAGGGATCGATAGATCGGGATTCCAGGTGCGAATCGGCTCTCCGCTAGGGGTAAAGTTTTCATACGAGACCGCACCGTACTGCAAGCGCAGGAACTGTTCCGGCGTGATGGCGTATAGAGCGATCTCGGCCGAGGTCAGATTGGTGTATTCGAAGAAGAAACTCTGATCGCCGCCGACGCGGTAAATCAAGGTTGGCGGCAGCACCAGGTAGGCCGTTGGATACCGTTTGCCGGTGCGAAAGGACCAAGCGTACTCGTGGGGGATGACGTTGCCGTAAATGTCGGCCATACCCGGCATCAGACGCGCCACATAATTGGTGGACGGTTCCAAACCGATGACGTTCAACGTCCAATCATGGGAGTCATAGAAATATTGAATGTCCTTCGGCGGTGGCGAAATCCGTACTCGGTTCTTCAGCGTATCAAAATCCATCGGCGAACTGAACTTAATCGATAGCCATGAGTCAAAATACTCCTGCTCCGCGCCTGGGCCGGGGGTCACACGGACAATGTACGGTCGGGGCAGCGTGGAGAAGCGAAAGAGAAGTCCTTCAGCAAGCGGACTGCCATCTTGGGCACGGGCAGCAGCAGAGAGCTCTAGTTGATAGAACGCCGATAGACGGTAACGCCCAACTGGAGAAACGGTGAGTTTGGTGGAAGTCTCATCCCAGGTTAGCTTAATCGGGAAGGTGCGGCCCGTCTCACGATCGATCAGACGGACTGCTGCGTTGGTCGAAGCCTGATCCATGGGCTGTAGGAAAGAAATGACAAACGCCTGGTCCGGCCGGACGTTCTCCAGATTCATTGGCGGATTGACCTCGCCATCCTTTAGGGAGAGATAATCAAGGCGCGGAGCGCGGGTGGTGAATTTCCAGACGAAGGATTCCTGCAACTCCATGCCGATCGTGTCGGTCAAACCGGCGTCCACGCTCACCAGGTAAGACAGGCCGCTGACGAGCAGTGTTTCGGGCTGAAAGACGTATACCGAGCTGTTCAGCCAGTGGCCGCTGCCGGCCACGGCTGGCTGAATGGTCAACGGATGGGGCAGATCGGCCTGCTCCTCGGCGATCACGGTCGGCACCACGGGACGGTTAAAGATCACGGTGATGGTGGTGTTGAGGTCCACGTCGGTAGCATCTGGGGGTGGGAAGACCTGAGCCACCAGCAACGATTCCACCGTCTGAACCTCGAAGCGGATCGGCTCGGCCAGAGCATTCCCCTCGGCCGAGGTGGCTGTAGCTGCCAGGGTGACGATATAGGTCGAGGAGGGAGTCAACCGCTTTGCGGGTTGGAAACGAAGCGTCCGTGCGTCAGGCCACGTGATCGTTCCGGCCAGGGAAAAGCCGTTTGAGTCGGTTAGCGCAAAGGCCGAGGCGGTGCTGTCCGCATCCATAGCCTGATCAAAGACTAACTCAATGAACGCATCCAGCAGCAGCCGCTCCCCCTCCGCCGGCCGACGTTCGAGCAAACGCGGGCCGGGCAAGACGGTGGGCGCCGCCAACAAGGGGGAAGAGGTGGGCGTGGGCAAAGGCGCCTGTACGCCGCAGGAAGCAATCAAAAACGAGACGAGAAGCAAGAGGGAGAGAAATTTGTTCATGGGAGGAGAGGAATTTGACATGAGATAGTTATGGAAAACACTAGCTAAGTTTGGAAGGGTCGCCCGGGTTCTTGAAAATAACGATATCTTGGAGCAATTTGTTCCGCCAACCGGCTCAGAGGCTGCACCAAAGACAAACTAAAGATCGGCTCTCAAACAGTATACCCCCCTTTTGGAGAAAATTTCCCTCCCACATCGGAGGAATGGGAGGGAAGGGTGAAGGCTATTCTCGAGATGTCTTGCCTCAATATTCCTTGATGGCATATGGGAAGCCGTAGGCCGCCATGCGCTCCATGAAAGGGATGGGATCGAAGGCTTCGGGGCCGAGCACACCACTTCCCTTCCAAATGCCGCGGGCGAGCAGTTCCATGGTGATCACCGGACCAAAGGCGGTTTGGGCGACCACGGCTTGGCATCCCCACTTTTGCATGCATTCAGCGTTGTCGGCCAACTGATAGATGTAGACTTCTTTCTTTTTACCATTCTTCCAGCCGCGCACCCAGGTGCCGGCGCAAGTCTTGCCATACATCCTATCGCCCAGACGAGCCGGATCGGGCAACAAGGCAGCGACCACATCACGCGGCGCCACCCAAACACCCTTGACGTTGATCTTTTCTTTCTTGTCCAAGCCGAGCATGTGCAAAATCTTCAAGATCTCAATGAACCGCCGGCCCAGGCCATATTTGAAGGTCACGCGGTTGGCCTTAATCCAGCGCGGGATCAGCAGCACCTCCTCGTGTTCAACGTTGACCACTTCGATCGGACCGATCTCCGGAAAGTCGAACACTTCGGGCTCCGAGAACGGCTCAGTGGTGTACCACCCTTTGTCAGCCTCCCAGATCACCGGCGGGTTTAAACACTCCTCGATCGTGGTCCAGATCGAGAAGTTGGGAGCAAATTCGTAGCCCTCAATGACAATGTTGGAGCCATCGCGGATGCCGATCTCCTCGATCTCATCAAAGAGATAATCCTGGGCATAGCGGGCAAACACGTCTGCCGTACCGGGCTCTACCCCCATGCCCACGATGGCCAACAAACCTTTTTGTTCCCAGTCTTTCGCCTTGGCAAACTGGTAGTCCCCCAACTTGACCCCACACTTATGGAACGGATCGGTAGGATGGGGCTGGGAAAGGGTCATGGCCATATCCATGTAGTTGACGCCCACGTTGAACGCTGCATCAAAGATGTTCTCGTTATAGATCGGATCCACAGCGTTCATGATCAGGTCAACCTGATACTTGCGAGCCAGGTCTTCGATCATTTGGCGATCCGAAGCATCTATGAATTCGACGGGGAAGCGCTTTGGATCGCCCAGTTTGGCCTGCACTTCTTCGGCGCGAGCCCTGTTGTAATCGCTCAGCACCATCAATTCTAACCAATGATGCGGCTTGGACATGACCGCAATCGCTTCCCCCACACCCCCTACGCCAACAAGCAAGACTTTCATGGTCTTCTCTCCCTTTGCAAAAAGATTTATTAGGATAGCTAGATTAAGTCGATCTGGTCTGCTTCCGGTTCGAGAGGCTAGAGGCAGCCCTTTGGCTAGGACAAGCTAGAAGTAGATCTCTTTCACGATCTTCAGATACATGAATGTCTCTGATTCGTGCACGCCTTCGATCACCGAGAGTCGGTTCGTCAAAAATTCAAGAAGATGTTCGTGATCTCGGCATAAGACCTCGGCAAAGATGTCGTAGCGACCACTCGTCACCACTAGATAGACCACTTCTTCGAGGGCGGCGATTTTCTCAGCTACTTCTAGCAGTCGGCGCCCGTCTACCCGGATGCCGATCATGGCCATGCTCTCGAAGCCCAAGCGCAAGGGATTGGTGATCGCCACCACCTTGAGCACCCCCATCTCCACCAGGCGGTTGTATCGCAGTCGGATCATGCCGGCCGAAACCTTTAGTTGCTTGGCGATCTGGGCAAAGGCTGCCCGCCCATCCTTATGCATGGCCTCAATGATGGCTCGATCCACGTGATCCAAAGAGCGATTAATGATTTCGCTTGTCATGACCATATTTTATAATAATTTTGCATTTTTGTCAACATCTTTATAACGATTCATCAAAAACACGCGCCTGTTTTTAGTACACTTCCAAAAAAAAACCGGCTCTATAAATGGAGCCGGTTTGAATGCGCAGTGCACTCGATCATTCACCGCCTTTTACTTCCGTCCAGATCCTATCGTACAGCGGAGTCGCTTCGCCTACGTCCGTGATACGATGACCACGTTCAATCACATCTTGAGGAACGTTAGTGATGTCGGAATTTATGTACTCGTTGTACAGATCGGCCTGATTGACGCGAGCATACTCCAGGGCAGCACGGCTGGGGTTGATATAGGGGAAATCGCGCAACATCAACCAGAACAGATTGCCCTGCATGGTGTAGTTCAACCAAGCATAGGCTGCGTCGGGATGGGGAGCGTTGGCCAACAAGGCCCAGTTGTCCTGCCACAGAATGGCCCCTTCCGTTGGATAGACAAAGACAAAGGCCGGGTTTTCCCGTTTGGCCAACACAGCTTCACCGGTCCAAACGATGCCCAGATCCACATCGCCTGCGATCAGGGCCGTCTTGGGACTATCGCTATCGAAGAGTTTGACGTTCGGGATCAGCTCCATCAACTTAACTTTGGCCTCCTCCAATTGGGCCGGGTCTGTAGTGTTGACGTCGTACCCTAGCGTGAGCAGCGTCATGCCGATGATAATGCGCGGGTCATCCAAGAAAACCATTCGGCCGGCATATTCGGGTCGCCAAAGATCCGCAAATGAGGCCGGTGGGTTGGCCACCTTATCGGCGTTGTATATGATAGCATCAGTGCCCGCTTGATAAGGAATGGTGTACTCGTTGCCCGGGTCAAACTTTAGGTTCATGTAGTTTGGATCAAGCGTATCCAAGATAAACAGCTTCGATTTGTCCAACTTCTGCAACATTTCCTGCTGGATCATCAAGCCGACAAAATAGTCGGTGGGTTGGACTAAGTCATAGTTGGTCCCACCAGCAGCCAGCTTGGCGTACATTTCCTCGTTGCTGGAATACTCATCGTGGTTAATCCTAACGCCATAGACTTGCTCAAAGCAAGTTTTCCACTCCGTTGGAATGTACTCCGTCCAGACGAACAAATTCAGCTCTTTCGAAGCAACCTCTAACCGCGGCTCCGGTTCCGGGCATACAAATTGCTCTTGCTCCTCGGCCTGGGTGCCGGCACAAGCGCTTAGGATCAAGCTGAAGATCAGAATCAGGCCTAACCATAGAAACCATCGTTTTGTGCTCATCTCAATCTCTCCTTTTCGTCCCGTGATAAGATTTTGAAACTCATAGCCTTCGGCCATGATGTTTCTACCGTCAACGTGTTTCGCGGCGTTGCGGTTGCTGCAATAACAGCACAGCTACGATCACCACCAAGATCCAAATCGTCGAAAGTGCATTCACTTGGGGCGTGATGATGCGCCGCAATAAACCATACACATAGATAGGCAGCGTGGTGGCTCCCGGTCCAGTCGTGAAGAAGGTGATCACGAAATCATCCAGCGAGAGAGTAAATGCCAACAAAGCGCCCGAAAGCACGCCCGGCAGGATCATCGGTAGGGTAACGCGCCAAAACGTAACAAACTCGTTAGCCCCCAGGTCCATCGCTGCTTCTTCGTAAGACTTATCAAATCCTTGAAGCCGAGCCTGTACCACCAGGGTTACGAAAGGAACCGAAAAGGCAATGTGCGAGACAATCACCGTGCCCAACCCCAACGATAAGCGGGCATCACCCTGCAGCTGGAAAGCATTGTTCAACAACTCAAAGAGCTGGCTAAACAGAATCAAAATGCCAATCCCCATCACGATCTCTGGAATGATGATCGGGATGTACAGCGATGCTTGAGCAAAATTCTTAATGGAAAACTGATAACGCTGAAGAGCCAAAGCAGCCATGGTGCCGATTATCGTTGAAACCAAGGTCGATATCACGGCGATCGTCAGCGTATTGCGCGCTGCCAATCTCACCTCGCGATTCTGAGCTAACTCACAGAACCAGTGGAAGGGCCCACACGGGCTCTGCACAACCAAACTACCCTGCATTTTGAGTGGACCAAATGACGTGATAAACCCTTCAAACAGAATGTTGGTGCGCGAAGCGTTAAACGAATAGAGCACCAACAAGACGATCGGCGCGTATAAGAAAAAATACACCAGGATTGTAGCAACACGAACAAAGACATGACGATGATATGGATTCATGCCGCCACAATCTCCTTGCCAAAGCCAAACTTGCGGGTGTAGAAATACGTGACGATTAACGTCAATACCATCAAGATCAACGAAGCTGCTGAGCCAAAGGTGGGATCGCGCGCCGAGAGAAATTGATTCTGAATTAAGTTGCCCACCAAGACCACTTGCTTGCCACCCAACAGATCAGCCACGATAAACGTACCCATCACTGGCACAAACACCAGGATCGTCCCAGCCACCATACCTGGTGCGGAGAGCGGCAAGGTCACTCGCAAGAACGTGCGGACTGGATTGGCTCCAAGATCGGCAGCAGCCTCATACAGCGAGAGATCGATCTTTTCTAAGGAGGTGTAGATCGGCAGGATCATAAACGGCAAGAACTCATATACCATACCAACCAACACGGCCCCGGGCGTATACAACATCTGGAGCGGTTCAAACGGGATCCCCAAGCGGGCTGCGATCCACCCCAAGACATTGTTGATCACCCCTTGCTCGCGCAAGAGCATCATCCAGGCATATACCCGAATCACGAAATTTGTCCACAACGGCACCAACACCAGCATAAGATAAGTGTTGCGCCGGTGGGGATGAGCTCGAGCAATGAAATAGGCCAATGGATATCCCAGCACGATCACCAACACGGTGGTCCAAAAAGCCAATGAGATGGAGCGCCACAAGATATTGATGTAAAGCGGGTCAAAACAGACGAAGGGATTTAGACAATCTGGCTGCAGGCCGAGTAACCGAATGTAATTATCCAGGCTAAACGTGAAGATCACGCCACCATCGGCTCTGCGTCGTCCAAAAGAAACCACCAGTGTCAAGAGCAGGGGGATAATGAGTAGAACCACCATCCAAAGCAAAGTCGGAAGCACCAGAAGGGTTCCCTGCCAAGATTTGTTTTCCCGAAAATGCCGTAACATCGTCCCCTCACATCCCACTCAGAATCAAGGTGTTCTCAGGGAACAAGTTGACCACCACTTCCTGACCAATTGTGTAGTAGGCTTTTGGATCTAGGCTGGAGATCTTGTTCTGCTCCCAAACCTTGAAGAGGTAGCCACGTACATCAACGTACACATGAGTATCGGCACCGATGTATGTGCTCTTGGTCACCCGTCCAACAAAACTATTGTTCTGCAAGGCCGTCTGGGAAGAAAGGCGAACCTTCTCCGGACGGATGGAAACCACCACCGATTCACTGCGTCGAACCTGACCGGTGTTCAACCCCCTAATCTCGGCGTTCAGGGCCGGCACGTACACTGTGGCATAATCACCCTCCACTTCACGCACTGTGCCATCCAGAAAGTTCGACTCGCCGATAAAATCGGCCACAAAGCGGTTACTCGGCCGCTCGTAGATCTCTACTGGCGCCCCAATCTGCATCACCTTACCCTTGCTCATCACGGCAATCCGATCGGACATGGTTAAGGCTTCTTCCTGGTCGTGGGTGACGTAAACAAAGGTAATGCCCACTTTTTGTTGGATTGCCTTCAGCTCTAGCTGCATCTCCTTGCGCAGCTTTAGGTCAAGGGCGCCCAACGGCTCATCAAGCAGCAACACTTTGGGCATCTTGACCAAGGCCCGTGCCAAGGCTACACGCTGCTGTTGACCTCCTGAAAGTTGACGAGGATAACGACGTTCCAGGCCGACTAATTGAACCAACTCCAGCATCTCCCCGACGCGTCGTTTAATCTCTGCCGGCGGAACGCGATCCATCTCCAACCCAAAGGCGATATTCTGATAGACAGTCATATGCTGAAACAGGGCATAGTTCTGAAAGACTGTATTGACTGGGCGTTGAAAAGGGGGCGTGTGCCCCATTGCCTTGCCTGCGATGAACACTTCGCCTTGCGTTGGCCATTCAAAACCGGCGATCATCCGCAGCGACGTGGTTTTACCACAACCAGAAGACCCCAACATCGAGAAAAACTCGCCGTTGCGAATTTGGAGGGTCACGTGGTCTACGGCGTTCAAGAGAGTTCCCTCTGGCGTGCGAAAGGTCTTGACCACATCGCGCAACTCCACGGCAAATTCCGTCATCGCTTCACCTCATAAGGAGAAATTACTTGGTAACGGTTTATGCTGACCAACTAATAGTATTCCTCAAAGCCTTTATTCTTGCATGATAATCCCGTTTTGACAAGGGTTGCAGGCCTTGTTCAATAAGTACCCTTGACGCGCAAGGAGAGCCTGCTAGAGCAGGCATGGGAGGGGATCAGCGATGGAATCAACCGTCGATTTAAGGGTCAAACGGCCTTCTTGCGGCTCTTTTAGAGACAGTTCGTACCATCCAAAGAGACTTATTGAACAAGCCCAGGGTTGCAGGGCTTGTTCAATAAGCACCCTATGACGCGCAAGGAAAGCCTGGTAGAGCAGGCATGGGAGGGGATCACGATGGAATCAACCGTCGATTTAAGGGTCAAACGGCCTTCTTGCGGCTCTTTTAGAGGCAGTTCGTACCATCCAAAGAGACTTATTGAACAAGCCCAGGGTTGCGAGAAGATACGCGGGATTCGAACTGTATGCCCGACCTGGATGGGAATTCGCTCGGCGAGGGGCAGATCGGTCCATTTCACGGTTAGTAGGGCTTCGACCACAAAAAATTTTTGGACAGGAGGGGAGAGGGCGCTTCTCCTCTCCTGCCCAAATCAGTAGAGAAGACAACCAGGACCTACAGGCTTGCTGCAACTGCCTTGACAGCATCCTCCAAGCGATTGAGGCCTTCGTCAATCTCCTCGTACGTGATCACCAGTGGCGGCTCAATGCGCACCGACTGGGCGTTGGTCAGCGTTCCTGAAACCAACACGCCACGCTTGAACAATTCGGCCGCCACACGACCGCCGATCTCAGGGGTTTGGAAGTGCTGACCGATCAACAACCCTTTGCCGGTCACTTCTCTGTAGACTTGTGGATGGCGGGCCGCTAGATCGCGCACCTTTGGCAAGATGTACTCGCCCTTCTCGGCGGCTGCTTCCCACAGCCGATCGCGCAGAGTGATATAGATAGCGGCAATGGCCGCCGAACAGGCCAACGCGCCGCCTCCAGTGGTCGTGGTCTGTAAGAACGGGTTGGGGTACATGAAGGGATGGAAGATCTCCTCGGTGGTACACACTGCGCTGATCGGCATCACCCCTCCACCCAGAGACTTGGCCACCGCAACAATGTCAGGGACCACATTCCAGTGTTCAACGCCCCACAACTTGCCGGTGCGCCCTAGGCCGGTTTGCACCTCATCGGCGATCAACAACGCACCATATTTCTTAGTCGCCTCACGAATGCGCGGCCAGAAATCATCAGGAGGGACAATAGCGCCGGCCTCGCCCTGAATAGGTTCCATAATCACGCCGGCCACCCCGATCCCCAACTTGTCGCAGATCTCCAACTGGCGCTCCACCGCATCCGCATCCCCAAACGGCACATGATAGACTGGTCCGCCATAGAGAATGCCCACTGGCTTGCGATAGTCTGCCTTGCCCATCATCGAGAGCGAGCCCATGGTCTTGCCATGGAAACCCCGCACTGCAGCGATGAAGGCCGACTTCTGAGTGTAGACCTTGGCCAGTTTGATGGCCGCCTCGACGGCCTCCGTACCGCTCGCCGCAAACCAGGAATACTTCAAGTCGCCGGGAGTAATATCCGCCAAGATACGGGCCAACACCCCCCGCAGCGGGTCGAGCAATTCCTGGCTGGGCATCGGTGTACGGCGCAACTGAGCTGCAACCACCTCCACGACTTCCGAGTGCCCCCATCCCAAGTCCATCATCCCAAAACCACCCAGGAAGTCAATGTACTTACGTCCGAGCACATCCTCAAAGATGGCCCCACGACCAGTCCATTCGGTGGCTGCCCACTGGCCGGCCACTGTCACCGACTTGCGGTATTCTAGCCACCCACGGTTGAAGTGCTCGGCAAAGTTATACTTTGATTCCTCGATGATCCACTTCCCAACGTCTTCAGGAACGCGGTCTTGTTTGATGATATCGATCCAACGTTCGGCGTATTCGATAGCATGCCTCAAATCTTGTGGCATATCTTCTCCTACTTCAATCTGACACTTATTCTGGGCGCAACTTGCGCAAGGCATCTTGCAGGGAGATGACACCCAAGTTACTGATCAAGCTGGTATCGAGCAGCTTGCCGTCGATATCTGTAATCGGCTTGGGCGGATCCTGCTTCTGCGTCAATAGGGAAACGACAATCATCAGGAACAAGGAGACAAAGAAGGCCGGGAAGGAAGCGATATAGGTCGCATCCCAGAAGGCGCAATCCATATCGCCACCGCACACCACGACCGTAGGATCGCCTCCTAAACCGATATGCTGAGCGATAGGAATGCCAACGGCCCACACCAGGAAACCGCCCAGATAGGAAGCCACCGCTCCCCATTGATTGGCTTTCTTCCAGTACATTCCAAGGGCAAATGGAGAGAATAGGCCCACCAAGAGCAAGGACCAGGCCACCACGCCTAGCTCATAGATGACAGCTGCTCGGATTGCCACTACAACGCCAACCAAGCCGCTGACAAGCACCATGATGCGCGTCCATTTCACTTCGGAGATCGGGTCCAGGCGTTTGCCGAAGAGGGGGAACAGGTTCTGGGTCACCACCGAAGCGCCGGCCAGGAGTGAACTATCGGAAGTGCTCATCAGAGCCGAGGCCAAGGCTGCTAGGAAGAGCGCCGTCAACACAGGCGGCATATAATCCATCGCCGCTTTCACTAACACACCGTCTGGATTGACCACATCGGGCGCCAGTTTGAACATCATGATCCCGATCAACGGCGACATGACGCCAAAGAACAGATACAAGAAGCCAGCCAGATACGTTCCCCAAACCGCCGTGGCTTCATTTCGCCCCGACATGGAGCGCTGGAACAGGTCCTGGGTGGGCACAGAGCCAAAACCGATCGCCATCCATGCTGCCACCCAATACATCCACCCCATGGCTCCAAAATAGCCTAGATAGCCGGCCTCCCCTTCCATATCGGGCACGAGCGTAAAAGGCCTGGGATTATACAGAGTCTCGCTGATGCTGGTCAAGCCACTCCACCCGCCGACCTGATTGAGCACGAACAAGAAGATGAGCGTTACCCCGCCGGCGGTGAAGAACATCTGCATAAAGTCCAAGGTCGTGTCGGCCAACATACCGCCGAGCATTGTATAGCCCGTCACCCAGACCGCCACCAGGATCATGCCTATCTCCAGCGGCACAGAGGGAAATAGGACATGGACGATCGTACCGGCGGCTACGATCTGTGCGCCGCTCCAGACAAAATAGGTCATCAGTTGCAGCAGAGAAGCCAAGATGGTCATCCATTTGCCGTAACGGCGCTCAAAGAAATCCACAACCGTCAGATAACGAGCACGACGCATCACCCGCGTGAACAAAAAGCCTGAGATAAAGAGACAGGCTGCGGCTCCAAACGGATCGAACACGACACCTTGGAGCCCATATTGATAGGCATTGGAGGAAGCGCCCATCAGAGTCTCAGCGGCAAACCAGGTCGCCATCACCGAAGCGCCGACCATGTAAATGGGCAATCGGCGTCCAGCAACAATGTAGTCGACCGCATCTGAAACTTTCTTGGACGACCAAATGCCCACCGCCATGCGGACAGCGAAGAAGATGGCAATGAACAGGACCACCAGCCAGACATGAGAATAGCCTTCAAATTCCATAATTTATTAGCTCCTTTCTAGATTGATTTTCTGCCTGAGCAGACAAATGGTAAGCGAACCGCGTTTTGACGCTCGGCTCGCAAAACACCCAACGCTAGAATTTTCGCGACCACTCTCTCGGCCAGCGTTGAATGACAACTTTCTTCTGAGTGAAAAACTCGACTGCATCCATTCCCTGGGCGTGCAGATCGCCAAAGAACGACTCCTTCCATCCTGAGAAGGGGAAGAATGCCATAGGCGCCGCCACACCGATATTGATCCCCACGTTGCCGGCCTCCACTTCGTACTGGAACTTACGGGCGGCAGCTCCGCTTGAAGTGAACAAACTGGCTTGGTTGCCATACGAATGGCTATTTGCTAACGCAATGGCTTCCTCGATCGTGTTCACGTGCATCAAGCCCAATACTGGTCCGAAAATTTCTGTCTCCCAGATCTCGCTGTTAGGTTTGACATCCAGAAGGATCGTCGGTCGTACAAACGAGCCCTTCTCATACCCCTTGATGATCGCCCTGCGCCCGTCGACCGGAACGCTAGCGCCTTCGGCAACCCCTACCCCGATCAAGTGTTCAATGCGCGCCTTGCTGGCGTGATTGATCACGGGTCCCATCTGCACCCCTTCCTCTAAGCCATATCCTACCTTGCGACTGGCAGCGGCATCGCAGATCATCTCGACGAAGGTGTTGCGCGCTTCACCTACAGTTACCGCTAGCGATACTGCCAAGCAGCGCTGGCCGGCACACCCAAAGGCGGAGTCGGCGATGATGGTGGTTGCCATGTTCATATCTGCATCGGGCATGATAAAGACCGGGTTCTTCGCCCCACCCTGGGCTTGGACGCGCTTGCCATTCGCAGCCGCGCGGCTGTAAATGTATCTTGCAACCGGCGTGGAGCCCACGAACGTAATGGCGCGGACGGTCGGATGATCGAGCAATGCATCCACTGCGCCCTTGGCGCCATTGACCAGATTGATTACCCCCTTTGGGAACCCGATCTGTTCGATCAGGTGGAAGATATACTGCATGGTCATCGGCACTTTTTCGGAAGGCTTCACGATATATGTGTTGCCGGCCGCCAGAGCATAGGGCAGATACCAAAACGGGATCATCCCTGGGAAATTGAAGGGAGCAATGGTAGCGCACACCCCCACCGGTTGGCGGATCATCAACTCATCAATGCCTGAAGCGATGTCCTCTACAAACTCCCCTTTGATCATATGGGGCATGCCACAAGCCACTTCAACGTTTTCAATCGCCCGAACCATCTCTGCCTTTGATTCATCAAAGGTCTTTCCACACTCATTGGTGATGATCCGAGCGATCTCATCTATATGCGCCTTCAACAGATCGCGCAACTTAAAGAGATATTGAATCCGTTCCTGCACCGGCGTTCGACGCCACATCGGAAAAGCTGCTGCGGCTGCTTGGGTAGCAGCATCTACATCAACTGCCCCTGAGAGCGGGGTTTGGGTCATCTTCTCTCCGGTGGCGGGGTTGATCACATCCACATACTCACTTACTTCAGGTTTGACCCATTGACCGTTGATATAGTTCAGGATCTCCATAGCTCATCTCCAAATCTGCTTAGGAACGACCAACTACCAAAGGATCCATCAACTCTGACAAACCTTCATCAATCCAATTCAACCCTTCATCCAGCTGTTCTTCGGTGATCACCAAGGGCGGGACGACGAAGAGGATATTCTTGAATCCGAACATGTATACACCATGTTCTAGCAAAAAGTCCCTCAAAGGTGTTGGATCGAGCGGTTCTTTGGTTTGATGATCTTTCACCAGCTCAAACGCGCTAAACAAGCCAATGTAGCGCACGTCTCCGATCGAGGGGTGCTTCTGTTTGAGCTCCTCCAAGCGGCGTCCTAAGTACGCACCCACCTTTCGAGCATTTTCTATTAACCCTTCTTCTTCGTAAACTTCAATGTTCGCCAAAGCTGCAGCACACGCCAAAGCATGACCGTTGTAGGTGAGTCCAGTGTAAAGTACATGATCATCGAAGTATCTGGCGATCTTCTCGCGGACGATAACTGCTCCCAGCGGAATGTAGCCGGAAGTCAGGCCCTTGGCAGTAGTGATGATATCCGGAACAACATTCCAATGATTGACGGCAAACCATTCGCCCGTCCGTCCCCAGCCAGACATCACCTCATCGGAGATCAGCAAAATGCCATACTTATCGCAAATCTCTCGCATGCGCGGCCAATACTCGTCGGGTGGGATGATCAAGCCGTTCGTACCGGTCACACCTTCCAGGATGATCGCTGCAATATGATCCGGCCCTTCGTGTTGGACGACCTCTTCGACATGCTTGATGCACTCCCGATGACATGTCTCCCGCGTCCAACCAAAGGGACAGCGATAGCAATACGGGTCGAGAAAATGCACCACGCCAGGCATGGCCGGCTCGGCCGGCAGACGACGATAATCGCCAGTCAGGGTAACCGCACCGTGGGTAGCTCCATGATAGGAACGGTAGCGTGCCAGAATTTTGTGCCGTCCGGTGTAGAAACGAGCGATTTTGATGGCATTCTCGTTAGCCTCGGCGCCTCCTAGAGTAAAAAACGTTTTCTTCAAGTCGCCGGGGGTGATCTCGGCCAATTTCTTCCCAAGCAAACCGCGTGGTTCAGTGGCCATACTCGGCGATGCAAAGGTCAAGATGGCAGCCTGTTCCTGAATGGCTCGGATCACTTTGGGATGCTGATGACCAGTGTTGGTATTGACCAATTGTGAAGCGAAATCCAAATATCGCTTGCCATTTGCATCCCAGAAATACACCCCCTCTGCTCGGGTGACAGGAATCGGTTGGAAAGGCCCCTGAGCCGACCAAGAGAAGAAGGTGTACTCTTTATTTAGATCGACGATCTCTTGTGCAGATAGACGGTTCATGATTTCATCCTTGCGCGTTCTATAAATCAGCTAGGATCAAGTGAACTTGCAGTACGGCAAAAGAAAAAGTCAAACGTTCTTCAAAACCCTACCGATCGCACATCGGTTTCAAAGACCTCCACCGACTGGCCCAAGCCTTTGTCCAGCACCATCCGCAGCCTCGAGCAGGACGCAGACGCCCTCCACACTATGACAAAGCGCTGATCCTGGCCTTGTGGCTTTTCAAAGCGCTTGTCCGATTCCTCGCCTGCGCACGCTGGCGGGAGCGCTGGGGTATCCCGTTCCAGAGATTTCCACCCAGCACGATCGGGTCGCTCGCCTGCCGGAACAGCGCTTTGCGGACTCCAACCGCTGGGCAGCGGTTCGGCGCCTGGGAAAGGCCAATTGGTGGTGGGAGACGCTCTGTATGGGATGGACACGCAGGGATTGGCTTGGATAGATGAGCAGGGAGGGAAAGCCGTGGTTCGGATGCAAGAGAGCCTGAATCGGGAGGTGCGTCGCCCAGTGCGCCGGTGGGCCCAAGCGGATTACCAAGCAAGGAGAGAGTGGTATTTTTTAGAACACCCTCTCCTTGCGCCTAAAGCAAATCTCCGCAAAACGCTTACCAGGATGCCTTCCAATGCTTCTTTGCTTCTTTGACAATGTCACTGTATACGCTGAGCGTCTCATCAATATCGGCATCGGAGTGCGAATAGCAGAGGAACCATGGCTCACGGGCATCGTGATCGGGCATCACGCCGCGCTCAATGGCCATCTCCACCAACTTGAGATACAAGGCCTTATCGCTTTGATGCCATTCGCGCTGATTGGTAATTCGCTCCAGACCGATAGCAAAGGAGAACATCGCCGGATAGCCACACAGTGCCACCGGCATGTCGTTCTCTTCAAAAATAGCCTTCAGTCCCGTCATCAGGCGCTTGCCGCGCTCCTCAATTGTCTTCAAAATCGGTCGCTCCTTGAGGATTTTGAGCGTAGCATAGGCGGCCGCAACGCCCGGCGTGTTGTTATTGAACGTGCCCCCCTGGGCCACACCGTGACCGATCAAAGACATCACTTCCCGTGAACCGCCGAATGCGGCCAGAGGGTATCCGTTGGCCATGGCTTTCGCATAGGTGGCCAGGTCCGGCTTAATCCCATAATACTCTTGTGCGCCGCCGTTGGCGATTCGAAAACCGGTCTTCACTTCGTCGAGGATGAATAGGGCGCCATATTGGGCGGTCAGCTCGCGAATGCGCTCCAAGAACCCCGGCAAGGGGTTGATGGCGGCACAATTGCCTTGGCATGGTTCGGTGATGACAGCTGCGATCTGATCCCCGTAGGAGCGCATCACTCGTTCTAACCCCTCAAAATCATTAAACGGCAAAGTAATGATTAGCTGTCCCATAACCTTTGGGATGCCGGAGGAAGCACTAATCGGGATCGGGCTACGGGGATTGCCATACGCTTCGGCCGGCGCATATGTAGACCATAGCGTGTGATCTTGAAAACCGTGGTAGTTCCCCTCAAATTTGAGAATGAGATCACGACCAGTGTAGGCGCGCGCAACGCGAATGGCATGCATCGTGGCCTCAGTGCCCGAGCAATCAAGGCGCACCATCTCCACCGCCGGGCACATTTCCACCAACATTTCGATTACCTCCACCTCCAGCTCACTGGTCATCGCAAACAGGATCCCGTTCTGGATCTCCTCGACTACCTTCTGGTCCACTTCGTCAAACGCATGACCAAGGATTATCGGGCCGAAGGCCAGGCGAT
Source organism: uncultured Anaerolineae bacterium (assembly GCA_937120535.1). Classification (GTDB taxonomy): domain Bacteria; phylum Chloroflexota; class Anaerolineae; order Anaerolineales; family Villigracilaceae; genus Denitrolinea. The sequence continues at coordinate 936 of CAKZJX010000065.1, read as the reverse complement.
AATCAATATAACGACGGCCATCCACATCCCAGAGATGAGACCCCTTCGCTCGGGCCACATAAGGAGTGGTCCCATCTCCCCAATAGCGGAAATTCGAATTCACGCCCAATGGAATAACCTGCTGTGCACGCTTTTGCATCGCTTGGCTTTTTGGTCCAATGAAGCTCATCGTCTCTCTCCTTTCTTTATGTTAACCTCGGAAGCAAAAAGATGGTTTTTAGGAAGACCAAACCTGAGGCAACAATTTTCAGGATGCCAACACCAGTGCTTAGATTAGATCAAATACCGTCGGCCAGACGCACGTTAGTCATCCTCATCTTCTATGAGGCTTTCAGGTGCACGCCACTGATAAACGTCTTTCAAGACCAAAGGAACGATCGAGGTGACCGTACGTCTTACCCCTGGCACTTTACGGACCACTTCGGTGACGAAACGATACACCTCATCGGTATCTTTTGCAACCACCTGGATGCTCACATCACTTTCCCCAATCGAACACGCCACATAGGTGACATTCTCAAACTCGGCCATCCGTTGTGCCACTTCCCGAATACGATCCGATTCGACCTCCAGCCAGACATCGGCGCGAGTGGTCAGCCCAAACGCTTCCGGCTGGATTACCGCACTGATGCGAATGACATCTTCGTCGATCATGCGCTGGATGCGATACCGTACGGCCCGCTCGGATATTCCCCCAATTTGACGGGCGATCTCCGAGGCAGACTTGCGTCCGTCCTCAAGGAGAAGATTGACAATTTTTATATCTATTTTGTCGAATTCGTACATAAACTACCCTGTCCGATGGCCGAAGCGAACATATTATACTCCTTTTTTGTAGAGTCGTCAAGAAGGGTCGGGGCTTTTCAAATAACTTATTTTTTGATAAAATCAAGCCAAAACGAGAGCAGGAGATAGGGAAGATGAAGGTGCGAACGG
>CAKZJX010000064.1 GCA_937120535.1 uncultured Anaerolineae bacterium | reverse complement strand
GCTGTCTCATCGCTCCGGCCAATGTCCACGACCTCCAAGCAGCCGAAGAGTTGCTCACCCAGGTACATGGCTGGGCCATTGGCGACCGAAACTACTGGAGCCCAGAGACGTGCAAACGCTTGCAACAACAAGGTCTCTTCCTGCTTGCGCCTTTCAAGAGCACCAAACGTGAAAAGCACCCCTTTCCTTTCCGGCTCAAGCAAGTCCGCTATCGGATCGAGACGGTCTTTGGACAACTGGTACAGCGCTACCATGCCAAGCGGGTGTGGGCAAGGGATGTCTGGCACTTTCTTTCGCGTTGGATGCGTAAGATCTTGAGCCATACTCTCGCCGTGTTCTTCTGCTCTCAGCATGATATTCCGTTGTTACGCTTCTCAAAATTGATTACCAACTAAAACTTGCACATTGGGTTAATTAACTGCTACATGGTCTGCGGTGAAAGCCGCCCATTCCAGAGTGACATGCACTTCTGACGCCTTCAGCTTGGCAAAAGAGTTTGCTTGAGCTAGAACAGGAACTACTACTGCGAGGGCTAGCAAAAGCGACCCGTATAGAACAAGAAGTTTTGACTTTTTCATTTCTTTCCTCCGGGAGAAACTTTTCGCAATTGACCTCGATCAACAAAGGCTCCTTCAACGGGGCCACCCGCACCACCCGCACTCGATCCCCCTCAAACAAGCCATACCGCCTGAGGTGAGCGCGCAGACCTCACCTCTCGCCGAGAGAAACCACTCGAAACCATTTTTCGGGTATAGCATTCAACAACGTCATGTGGTTCTTCTATACACCAAAATTGACCGTCTGTCAAGGTGATTGGGGCTAGTTCAATAAGTACACTTGACGCGCAAGGAGAGCCCGGTGGAGCAGGCATGGGAGGGGATCAGCGATGGAATCAGCCGCCGATTCAAGGGTCAACCGGCCTCTTGTGGCTGTTCTAGAGACAGTTCGCACCATCCAAAGAGACTTATTGAACAAGGCCAAACTGACTAAGGGCGCGGAGTGGATAAAAAGGGGATTTTTTCACACAGAGACACAAAGACACGGGGGGGCTCTGTGATCTACGTGTTGTGTTCCCAGGTGAGTCACCTTGCACGGCGGAGTGGAGGCAGGATCCCAAGCACAGGCCGACCCCGAAGGGAAGGACGCCGAGTTAGGCCATGATCTCGCTCGCCCGGCGCAACGCTCGCGCTATTTTTCTTGCCGCGTTGTCCAGAAGCCTTGCAGGCAGCCTGGAAACGTTTGATGTCCTGCTTCAACCGACGTCCATGGCACAAGCAGCGTTTTTCCAGCTATCCTGCTCATGAGTTTATCGAACCTATAATTTAGCCACTCCGCAAGGGCGTTCGAGAATTCTTTGCCGATCCAGCAGGTGCGGTCAAGCGTATCGTCTAGGAACAGCGGAACGAAGACGCACAGCTGTGGGCAAGGGTGGTGGGCCTGGGTTCTCCCAGCGAAGAGCGATGCGCCTTCGCGTATTCGTTGTCCCAATTCGTTGACGGCTTTGCTCACCATCGAACGGCCTAGCGTTTGATCCTCCCCAAACCCACCAAAAATGTTACAGTGTCGCCTTCACCGGCAAGACCAGCGCGCCGAGGCCGCTTTCCGAGTTTCCAAGCCCCGATGAATTGCGCCGCCGTTACGAGCAGGGCAAAGGCTTCCAGCTGGATTCTCCACACGCCAAACCGCTTCTGGTGCGTTATACCGGCGGCGAAGCCACGCGCCGCTACTACCAGGACGCTGCTATCCGCGCTGTGCTGGAAAAGCTGGCACGTGGCGAACAGCGCGCCCTGAAAGCGGCGGGAGGTTCCTGCTCTGCGCCTGAATCGGCGCAGCTGGGAGCGGTGGTACAATTTATGCATCCGCCCGGCCGGGCGGGGTCATCTCCTTTGAACCTACCGGGCAGGCTATGAGCGACTCGGTTGCACAAATTCCCAAGAAAATCGTCCATCAGGAGGGGAGCCCGGCGCAATGACCCTGGATATAAGCACCCTCGAAACCTGGCTGTGGGACGCCGCCTGCAGGCTGAGCTGGGCGGCAAAGCCCTGCACCTGGTGGAGCAGGACCACGCCCTGGTGCGTTTCTACCTGCCCGAGACGGCCCGCTGGGAGGCCATCCGCACGCACGCCGTGACCGGCCTGGGCCAGTACCTGACCGACGCGGTGCGCGCCGCGGCCCGCCAGAACCCGCGCCTCGCTGGCGTGATCGATATGGTGGATTTCAACGCCACCGCCGCCGGCCAGCGCATCGTGCTGGATGAGTACCTGGCGCGGCTGATCGAGGTGCTCTCGCGCCACCGCCTGGGCCTGGACGATGTGGAGCCGGATATGCTCGGCCGCGCCTATGAGTACCTGCTGCGCAAGTTCGCCGAGGACAGCGGCCAGAGCGCCGGCGAGTTCTACACCCCGCGCGAGGTAGCGGTGCTGATGGCGCGCCTCATCGAACCTCAGCCCGGCGAGCGCATCTGCGACCCCTGCTGCGGCTCCGGCGGGCTGCTTATCAAGCGTCACCTGCGCCTGCTGGAGATGCACGGCATAGAGGAGAACGGCCGGCGCAAGCTGGCGAACCCCATCCAGCCGCTGCGCCTGTTTGGCCAGGAGATCAACCCCGCCACCTTCGCCATGGCGCGCATGAATGCGGTGATTCACGACCTGGAGGCCGACATCCGCATCGGCGATACCATGCGCCAGCCGGCCTTCCAGGACACCGCCGGGCGCCTCTCGACCTTCGACGCCGTGGTCGCCAACCCGATGTGGAACCAGAGTTTTCCCACCGAAACCTACGAAAACGACCCCTACGAGCGCTTCGGGCTGGGCATCCCGCCCGCCTCCAGCGCCGACTGGGGCTGGTTGCAGCACATGCTGGCGTCGCTTGATGACGGCGGCCGCATGGCGGTGGTGCTGGATACCGGCGCGGTCAGCCGCGGCAGCGGCAACCAGGGCTTGAGCCGCGAGCGCGACATTCGAAAAGCCTTCGTGGAGCGCGACCTGATCGAGGCGGTCATCCTGCTGCCGGAAAACCTCTTTTACAACACCACCGCGCCCGGCGTGATCCTCGTCATCCGCCGCCGCCGTGGGCGACCCGCCAATCGGCGTGATATTGGTCACATAACAAATCCCATTCACACAAGCAGCCGAGCAGGCCCCCCTGGCGCCGCATAACATTGCCGGCCTTGTTCAATAAGTCTCTTTGGATGGTACGAACTATCTCTAGAAGGGCCAAACGTCCGAAGATCAACGGGCGCATCACGCCTGTTCATCAATTTATGCACCAAAGCCCTCAGGCGCCACGATTATTACCGTGCCGGCCTTCGCTGGGGCCAGGCGCACCGCTTAATAAGAGCATCCAGAGAAGGAACCTCTCTGGATGCTCTGAGATAACGACCGCAAAAGAAACGCTAGGAACAGGCGACTTGATGAATACCGGTTAGAGCGTTCCACATGGCTTCGGCCATCTGAGCACAGGCCGATAGAGCCTGCGCCTGTTCCTCAGCGGACAAGGCAGCGATCTGGCGTAGCAGTTTGGCTGCTTCGTGATGATTGGAGGAATGCACATCGAAATATAGTTCCGCCTCAGCGGAGAAAGCGTAGAAGCGCCGCAGCCCTTCTAGCTTGGATTGGGCAGTAGCCGGCTGTTGCGCTTCAAACGCGTACAAGGCGCCAAGCGCCGAGGCGCGTTTGGCGAAGGCCTCGCCGGCCAAGCGCAACAGATGCTCGGTTTGGGGAGGCAGTGCTCGATGCTGAGGGCGATCTGCCGCCCCCACAGCGACCGCAAAACGATCCCACAACTCGGCATGCTCGCGCTCCTCAGCAGCCGTTTCCGGATCGCCGAGCGTCTCCCAACCGTTTGGCAAAGCAGCGATGAACCGGCCATATTCGTGGGCATAGGCTCGAAGCGCCTCCACCGGCAACGTGCCGGCGCTCCAGGCCTGATAAAATGGATGTTTGAGCAGATTCCACCGCTCAAGAACCGCATCGAGTTGCTCCTTCATGAGATACCTCCGAAGAAAAAATTTGGATGATTTTACTCTATTTTTGAGGAAACGTAACGGGTGAAACGCTGGCTTCTTCCCCTAGCGCTGATGGCGCTGATCTTTCCCGCCCTCCTATGCCATGCCCACTTTTGGACTGGTGGACTTTTTGTCACGCCCTAGGCTATGGCTTCCTGGCCCTGGCAAATCTCTACAGCCTAGGCGGCCTCCGTCCGTGGTGGGCTTGGCTGATGACGATTGCATATGCCGCCCTGGACGAATATCACCAATCCTTCGTCCCAGGTCGCAACGCATCGGCGATCGATGTGCTCCTCCTCGACAAGCTAGAAGCGCTGATGGTTCTCAGCCTGTATCACGCATGGCGAAGATGGACGATCAACCCCCAAGAACTCGACTGTCAGCAATAGCAAAGCGGCTTATTCGAATTCCAACTCAAATTCTTCCTCCTCGCTAACCTCTCCCGATCGCTCGATCAAAATCTCTCCAAACAGCGCCTCTTGATGCGCCCGCACCAAATGGCGCTTCACTAATTCCAAGACTGCTAAAAAGGTCACAACCACTTCTAGGCGGGTGGGTTTCTTTGCGAATAAACAGCGAAAGGCCAGTTGGGTTTCACGCCGCAATAGGGAGGCGATCAGAGCGATCTTCTCACGAATAGTGATCTTGGGTAGGGCGATTACCGTCCCTAGGGCCGGCTGCTGGGCTTCTTCCCCCAGAACGCGCCGGGCTGCCTCCACCAGATCGGCCAAGGCGATGCCCGATATGTCCAGCTTTGCTTCTACTTTGGGCGGAGGGGCCACTCGCAGAAACGTGCGTAGATTTCGATCGTGGCGCTCTTCTAGCCAGAGAGCGATCTCTTTGTATCGCTTGTAGAGGCGCAACTGATGCACCAAGTCCTCGGCTGGGCTCACTTCGTCAGGTTCACGCAGCGGCGGGCGCGGCAACAGCGCTTCCGATTTGATCTGGATCAGCCGGGCGGCAATCACCAGGAACGCCGAGAGCTCATCCGGTGTTACCTGTTCGAGCGCATGGGCATAAGCTAGGTATTGATCGGTTACCTGGGCCAGGGAAACGGCGGTAATATCCAGCTCGGCGCGCTCGATCAGGTCCAGCAGTAAATCGAGCGGGCCGGTGTATACAGGAAGATCGACGGTGTACGAAGAACGAGAGCCCAGCATGCGGCTGGATTATAACGGTATAATCATCGCATGGCAAAGTTGACTCACCTCGACTCTAGCGGACGCGCTCGCATGGTGGATGTGGGCGAGAAACCGGTCACCGAGCGGATGGCCGTGGCCAAAGGGGAAGTACACATGACGCAGGCCACGTTTGATCTGATCCGGGCCGACGCCGTGAAAAAGGGCGATGTATTGACCGTCGCCCAGATTGCCGGCATCTTGGCAGCCAAGAAGACCTCTGAGCTGATTCCGCTGTGTCACCCCCTTCCCCTCTCTAAAGTGGACGTGGAGCTGAAGCTGGATGAAGCCCTACCAGGCGTGGTGATCACCGCCACCGTGAAGACCTCAGCACAAACCGGCGTGGAAATGGAGGCCCTGACCGCCGTCAGCGTGGCCGCGCTCACGGTCTACGATATGGCCAAAGCCGCCGAGAAGACGATGCGGATTCAGAATATTCGCCTGGTGGAAAAACGCGGCGGCATGAGCGGTGATGTGATCAACGAATAGGCGGAGCGTCACTCCTTCCAGGGTTTGACGATCAGAGCATGGTCGTCGGAAGCGGCATGCCCCAGATAGGGCAAACCCCACGCCTCGGCGATGGTCTTCAATAGAGAGTACAACGTGTAGGGAGTGTCATCCTCAAAACCGTTCTTCACGTAGGGCGAGATTAGCACGGTAGCGATCCGACCGCCTCCCTTTTTCATGCCACAACAGCCGGCCTCGGTGTCGCCTTCGTCCCAGGTAAGGATGACCAAAAACGATTGGGTGTGCAGACTGAAATAGTCGAGGAGGGCTTTCATTTGCTCTGCCAACCAGGCATCGGTGATGCCGAGCCAGCAATCATGAGCGCTGTTGCACAGGTTGGGGGTGATGAACACGAAATTCGGCAGCGCGCCGGCCGCCAGGTCCGGGTAGAGATCCGTGAGCGGGCGTACATGTTGTTCGCAGCGTTCCCGATTCAGGCGAATGGGGTCAAAGTACATAAAGGGATTGTGCTTCTGGGCATATAGCCCCCAGGAGCCGCGAAAGCAGGGCCGGGGCATGTCTTCTTGATAGGTTCGCCAGGTCCGCCCGCTGGCTTCGATCAAATCGGGCAGAGAAGGGGCGTTGATGAAGCAATCTTCGCAGTTGCGGTTGATGCCGAAGGTATCGCCGCCAATCATGGCCAGGTAATTGGGTAGGCTAGGATGGGTGACGGCGTAATGCTGGGTGAGCAGGGTGTAGTCGCGGGCGAATTGGTTGTAGACCGGCATGGACTTGTTGCCGATCACGCGATGAAATTCTTTGTTCTCGAACACGATGATCACAATGTGCTCAAAATTTGGGACGAGCGGCTTGGGGGTAGGCGTAACGGTTGGAGTGGCGGTGGGAACAGGCGTAGGGGTGAGGGTGATCGTGGGAGAAGCGGTCGGTTGGATAGGGGTCGCCGAGGGGGGAAGCGGTGATGGCGTGAGGGCAGGGATCCCTCCTGGGCTGCAGGCTGCCAGAACCAGGGAGAGGATGAGGAAAAGGAACTTCATGGCCAGACCTCCTGTCTGTAGAGGGTGGACAACAGGGATTATACTGGTTGAGAGGGACCCACCGAAGCTTCATATCAATCCCATCTGCTTTCCCACCCTCTCGAACGTCGTCAGGGCGCGTTCGATCTGGTCCTCGGTATGGATGGCCATATAGCTGGTGCGTAGCAGTTGACGCCCCTCGGGCACGGCCGGCGCTAAGACAGGATTGACAAAGATGCCGGCCTCGAACAGCGCCTTCCAGGTGAAGATGGTGCGCATATCATCGCCGATGATGATAGGGACAACCGGCGTTTGGGAGTTGCCAATGTTGAAACCCAAGCGGCGCAATTCCTCCCGCACCTGCGCTGCAATGCGATTCACGCGCTCGATTCGCTCCGGTTCTTCGCGCATGATTTGCAACGCCGCCAGAGCCGCTGCTGCATTGGAAGCCGGCATGCTGGCGCTGAAAATCAGGGCCCGAGCATGATGTTTGATGTAGTGAATCACCTCTTCCTCGCCGGCCACGAATCCGCCCAAAGAGGCGAACGATTTGCTGAACGTGGACATGATCAAATCCACCTGATCGGTGACCCCAAAGTGAGCCGCTGTGCCGCGCCCATTGCCAAGCACCCCCATGGCATGGGCATCATCCACCATTAACCGCGCACCGTACCGCTGACATACCGAGATCAGCTCCGGCAGAGGGGCAATATCCCCTTCCATGCTGTATAACCCATCCACCACAACCAGTTTCCCTACCGCCTCCGGTAAACCAGATAGTACCCGCTCAAGATCTGCTGTATCGGAATGCCGGAAACGCTTGATCTCGCCCCAGCTCAACCGCGCCCCATCCACGATGCTGGCATGATCGAGTTTATCTAGAATCACCACGTCGGAGCGAGAGACCAAGGCGCTAATCGTGCCCAAATTGGTCTGCATGCCGGTGGAGAACACCAAAGCAGCCGGCTTTCCTACCCAATCCGCCAGCTCGCGTTCCAAATGTTCATGAAGCTCCAGCGTCCCGTTCAGGAAACGCGAACCGGTGCAACTCGTTCCATAGCGCTTGACCGCTTCAATCGCCGCTTCCTTGACTTTCGGATGGGTGGTCAAGCCCAGATAGTTGTTCGAGCCGAACATCAGCAGACGCCGGCCCCGATAAGTGACCTCGGTTCCTTCGTTATCGTCCAACGGGATAAAGTAAGGGTAATATCCTTGCTCGATGGCCAGTTTGGCTTCGCTAAACTGCGCGCACTTGGCAAAGATATCCATTGGGCACCTCCAAATGGGTTGGTCTAAGCTTTGGCTACGCGCGCAATCAGCCTATCCAGAATAGCAAACACCCATGCTTTGGGCAGGATTCGGCTGAGCGCGTAGATCATGTATCCGTCCAGAGAGGTAAAGATGGCATAGCGGCCGGCCTCCACCTGTTGCATGATGGTGTGGGCCACACGTTCGGCTGAGAGGGGCGCCATTGTGCCCGACAAGGCTTTGGTCTCGGGTGGTTTGAAGCGGTTCTCATACTCTAGCTGAGGTGTTTGGGTATCCGACGGGAAAACGACCGAGATGCGGATATCGTATTGTTTCAGCTCGGCCCGTAACACTTCCGAAAAGCCCACCACGGCAAACTTGGAAGCGCCATAGGCCGAATAGCCAAACACGCCGAGAAAGCCGGCAATCGAAGCCAGGTTGACGATATGGCCGCTACGCCGTGCGATCATTCCCGGCAACACAGCTTTGGTTGCATATACAGTTGTAAAGTAATTGGCGTCCATCATCCAGCGGAAGATGGCCGGCCTTAACTCTTGGACGTATCCCGGATGAGCAGCGCCGGCCGAGTTGACCAGTAGGTAAGGAACGCCCATCTCTTGGATCATCTGCGAAATCGCCAGGGACGCCTGGTCGGGATCGCTGAGATCTACGGCACTCATGCCGAAGCGCTGATCGGCGCTCTTGGCGGCCAGGCGCATTTGATCTAAGGCATGCGCCAAGCGTTCTACGCCCCGCGCCATAAGCCAGACATGCGCCCCGCGGGCTGCACACCAGCGAGCGATCTCTAGGCCGATCCCGCTTGACCCGCCGGTCACCAAAACCACCCTGTCCTGCCAGGAAAACGCCATAACCAACCTTTAGCCAGTTGTCTAATCCGATATGCCATCGAAGACAGCCATGCGGCTGTCCCCAAGCCAGGCATGTCTCCATGAATACAGCACGCCACCGATCAAGGCCCCGCACCGGCAAATTGACCATCCGTGAACTAACAGTGTCTTTGACAACGTCATCACCGTTCTGAATTATAGAAAACGCCATAGCTTTGGGCGTCTGTTCTGTAAGGAGCCGTCTCGAAAACCCAGGGATGACCTTCAGGATGTACTACCCTGTAAGCCGTCGCAAGACAGGCGAATCGCTCAGCAGGAAGCTGTTCGTGTTCGCTTCTTGCTGGTCCTCGGCCAGCGCCCTGGCCCGAAAAGCTAGCCACAGGATGAATCAAACATCGTCTCCGAGGGCTCATGGAAGGAGTCGAGGAGAAATTGAGTATCAGGCATGGTTGACGTTGTTGGCGTTATGGGCTCCTCAAGCCGGGTGGGCCGGCCGGAAATGGTTATGCGCGTTTTGCTGGCTATTCTATCACATCTAGTCAACTTACTTTGAAAAACGTTTGAACATCGCTTGTAAACGTTTTGATAACAAATCCAATTTGTTGTTAACAAACATTTTGCGGCCGGCCAGACGCCTCGGTCTTCACCACAACAAAAAAGCTCCCTGATCAGTTGAACGGATCAGGGAGCAAAGCATCTACTTCCCACATTAGAATTCCAGCAGCTCCAGCTCGGCCAGTTTTTCGCGGGTGGGCACGCCATGTTCATCCCAGCCGCGAATTCGGTAAAACTCGGGCAGCATCTTGTCCAATTCGACCACCTTGCCTTTTGCAGGTCCGTCGGGGAGTGGTTCCTGCAACATGCGAGGGGGCAGGGTGTCTTCGGTAGAACCTGCTTTGAGGATGAAGACTCGCTCTAGGTTGTAGATGCGCTCGGCAGCTTTCATGATCTCTTCTGGGGTATAGTTGGCGCCTGTGGTATGGTTCATCAGTTGGGTTAGACGAATGGGCCAAATCATCACGTCTTTGTTGAAGACATAGCGAACAGCCAAGAAAACGCACAACCCCGACGAATCGATGAGCGCAAAAGCGTCTTGGAAGCGCGCTACCAGAGCCGCCTTGCCCTCAGTGGTCAACGGATCGATCTTGACCGGCACGCCGAACACTTCTTCATAGGCCACGTCACCTTCCATGTGGGAGGCGCCTTTGTTCGAGGTGGCATACAACAGGCCCATCCCTTGAGAGCCGCGCGGGTCGTAGCCAGGGAATTCTTGCTTGCGCGCCGTGACTGCAATCTCAGGATGGCCATATTTGCGGCACAGCCGATAACTGCCTTCAGCCAACTCGTTGCCAAAACCCTGGCGATAAGCCATCTTTTGGATCATGGCAATCATGGCATCGGCATCACCGAAACGCAGCGGCTGGCCGATCTGCTCCTCAGTAAGGTACCCTTTCTCGTACATCTCCATCGCCGCTGCAATAGTCATGCCGGTAGAGATCGTGTCCAGGCCGAGTTCGTTGCACCAGTAATTGGCTCGGGTAATCGCTGCCAAGTCGCTCACCCCACAAGCGCTGCCTAATGAGGCAATGGTTTCATATTCTGGGCCCTCGCCTTTGCCTTTATATTTTCCTTCTGGGACCTCAGTGAGCCGGCCACACGAGATCGGGCAGCGATAACACGGGGTATGGCGAATGAGGTAGGTGTTCTTGAGAGCCACCCCGTCAATCTGGGAGGTGGCTTCGAAGGTTCCCTGCAAGAAGTTACGGGTCGGCAGGATTCCCAGCGTGTTGGTCACCTGCGGAACGTATGCTGTACCATACTCGCGTAGGTTGGACCCTTTCTTCACGTCCACCCCTACTTCTTTTGAGATGGTCACGCTCAAGTTGCGCATGCCGGCCTCGTCCGCCATCGGCGGGTTCTTGTTTCCAAAGGCCACCACCGCTTTGAGAAGTTTGCTGCCCATCACTGCACCCACGCCGGAGCGCGCAGCAGCGCGATGTTTATCGTTCATGATGGCCGCCATGAGCACCAGATTTTCGCCCGCCGGCCCGATGCAGGCTACCCGCGCCTCGGGATGAGTCTCTGCCAACAGGGCGTCGGTGGTGGTCGGAACGTCCTTTCCCCACACATGATCGGCCGGCCGAATCTCGACCTGGTCCTCGTTCACCCACAGGTAAACTGGGGAGTCGGCCTTCCCTTCGAAGAGAAATAGGTCGAAGCCGGTGCGCTTCATCCAAGTGGGAAAGTCGCCGCCGGAGTTGGAATGGGTGATGGCACCTGTGAGCGGCGACTTGGTTACCACCATGTAGCGGTTGCCGGTGGGAGCTGGGGTGGCCGTGAGCGGCCCAGTAGCAAAGATCAGCTTGTTCTCCGGCGATAAGGGATCGACCAATGGATCTACTTCTTTAGCCAGATAGTACATAGCCACACCGCGCCCGCCGATGAAGTCACGGCAAATCTTGGGGTCAATGGTCTCGATTGAGGCCGTTCTCTCGGTCAGATCAACGCGCAATAACCTTCCATGCCAGCCATACATTGTGCAACTCCTTGAGTGGACTCTTGAGAGGATCGAGTCACCCTCCTGCAATGGCCGAAAAGGCGGCCACTGTATCACCTTCGGAAAGGGGGGTGTTCAGGTCAGTCATTCGTCCGTTTAAGACGATCACGCTGCTATCATCAAGCGGGACTCCATAAGGCAACAGGACTTGGGCCACTGTTGTCCCTTCAGGCACATCAACTTCTATTGCATTTCCGGATGCATCTGGCGGTAGGAGCCGTTGATAGGTTGCGATTAATTTCACGTAGACTTTCATGGGGAGTATTTTAACATATCTGGATAGATTCCTTCAAACGTCGTCACACAGGCATCGGCACGGCTTGCCACAGATTTCACAAATGGCACAGTTTTGGTGCGTGCGCCGAGGTGCTGGGGTTTGTTTGGAGATCGAGTGTGTGGGGCAGTTTTTAGGTTGAGCAGGGCTCTCGGCCGACAGGAAAACCCTAAGGCGTGTGAGGGCGGCTCGCTTTCAAGGCAAGAGTTTCTCGGGTTGAAAGCAGGGTTTATAGTCGCGGCCGAGGATCAAGCGGTAGTGGATCGAGCTGTTGGGGTCAGGCTGGGAAAACCACTGGGAGGGGGAAAGACCTAAGACCCTTAACAAGGCTTCGCTGCGGGTTCGATCGGGAGACAGGGTCAGGTCTACTAGCATTGAGGTGGCATAGTTGCGGCGCTCGGCAGGAGCGATACGGGTGCTATAACCAGCATAGTTCAGGCGCGAGGCAGCCAGCAGGTCCCAGCCATCGAAGGGGGTGCCGTTCTGGATTTCTACGAGGATCGCTTCGTTCACTTCGGCTTGCGGCGAGACGCTCAGCGCTTGCAGGATGAGTTGCTGCAGGGCAACCTGATCGGGCAGCAGCACGTAGGCGCCAGACGGCGTGATCCAGGAGGTGACCACCGGCGGACGGATGTAGTAACTGCGAACATCGGCGTTGGATAGACCGGGCGCCAGGGCAGCCAGTTTGAGTAGGTCGGCCAGGCTCAAATCAGTGACTACAAGGGATTGCAAATCGCTGTAAAGCTGGGGCAGTTTGCTCAGGGTGTCGGTGCTTAGGATGCGGTGGTAGATGGAACGCAAGACTTCTTGTTGGCGCCGGCCGCGGTCGAAATCGTTGGAACGCAGGCGCGAGCGCGCATACCAAAGGGCGAGATCGCCGTCCATGTGCACTACCCCCGGCCCTACCGTGTAGAGATGCCAGTTCTTTTCGTCCTTCGGGTTGAGGGAGGGGTCTTTGAGACGCCAATCGGTATAGGCACAGGCCACCGGCACGTCAATGCCGCCCAAGGTGTCGATGATGCGGCGGAAGCCATCGAACTCGACCATGGCAGTGTGATCGATGCGTATCCCTAGGTTGTATTCGATGGTGTCTTTGAGCAGTTGGGCGCCTCCGCCGGCATAGCCATTCAACTCGCCATGCTGGTAGGCGGTGTTGATGCGCTGCATCCCCCAGCCAGGGATGTATACCCACAGATCACGGGGGATGGAAAGCAGGGCAATCTGGTCGTCGCGCGGGCGTAGAATGGCTACAATCAGGGTGTCGGTGCGGAAACTGGAACTGGTGCGCCTATCGGAACCGATCAGCAAGAGGGTCACTATATCGGGGCCCTCGTAGACGGTCGCCGGCGAGGGGATGGCTTCGGGAACAGGCGTCGGTAAGACCGCTTCAAGCGGGGTGGGAGTGGGCAGGACCAGCGGCGGAAGCGGGGCGGTGTACATCTCTATCGAGAGGGTTGGGAAGGGGGTGGGCAGGGCCGGCTGAAAGGGCGTGGGGGTAGGCGACGGTAAACCAGCCGGGGTGACGATGCGAAAGGGTAGCCGATAGAGCGGTGGAGGAGGCGGAGCAGCCGGCCCGCAGGAAGGGAGGATCAGCGCGCTCCAAACTAGAATAACGAAACAGAACGAGGAACGAGGCATGGTTCAGCGACCAGACATGAAACGCCTTTCCTCGAGGGGGTTCTTCTGAGAGAGGAAGGGACGACTGTAACGCTCGGGGGATGACCCGGTCTCTTGGGACGGCATGCCGACTAAGGGATAGGAGGGGGCGACGCAGCTTCGGTGGGCGGGAGAGAGGTGTCTGTAGGCGGCAGTGGGGTATCGGTGGGAAGCAGAGTCGGTTCAAAGGTCGCCGTTGGTGAAGGGGTCTCGGTGGCTTCTGGGGTGGTGGTTGGGAACTCGATCTCAACGGGCGTGCCCGACGGTTGGCGGGTGGGAACGTTGGGCACCCACAGGCGCTGGCCGGCCATCAGGTAATCGGAGATCAGGCAATTGGCCCGTTTGAGGCGATCGACGGAAACGCCGTAGCGCAGGCTGATGCGATAGAGGGTGTCGCCAGGCTGGACAACGATCTGGATCCAGCCGAGAGGCGGCCCACATAGGACGGCGGTCACGGTGGGAGCAGGAGGGACGTAAATGCCGTAGCCGGGCAACAGAACGCCGGAGGAGAGACAGTTGGACCGGATCAGGGCCTCGGTGGTGGTGCCGTAGCGGGCCGCCAAGCGCTCCAGGGTGTCGCCGGGCAGGATGGTCACCAGAATCCAGCCGGGGGGCGGAGGGCAGGCGCTCGGCGGGGGCATGGAAGCGGTGGAGGTTGGGAAGGGCAGGGGAGAAGGGGCAACGATGGGGAGTGTCGGGAAGATCGGCTGAGTAGGGAGAGGCGTGGCCGGCGGCGGCACATAGGCCTCGGCCAAGGCCAACGAGAGGCCTCCCAGCACCAGCAGCGCCGAGAGAAACGCTAGAAGAAGGCCGCCCGAAGCAGTGCGCAGAACGTTCATCGTTTATCTCTTCTCTGCAGAGCGTCCGATGGGAAGCAAAACGCTGAAGGTGGCGCCAACGCCGGGTTCGCTTTCCACCCAGATGCGGCCACCTTGCGCCTCGGTAAGGGCTTTTGCAATCGAAAGGCCGACGCCGGTATCTCCCACGCCTTGGATCAGGACGTTATCGGCTCGATACAGGCGGGTGAATACGCGCTGAATCTCTTCGGGCGGGATGCCCCCTCCGGTGTCGCTGACCTGGACAAGGATGTAGTCTTGACCATCCTCGACATGGGTCTGCACCTTGAGAGTCACTTTGCCTTCGGGAGGCGAGGCCGCGCCGGCGTTTTGTAATAGGTGAATCACGATCTGTTCTAGCGCTTCGCGATCGGCGTAGATGGGGACGAGAGCTTTGGGCAGATCGAGGCGCAGGGTGATGTTGCGCTCGCGCAATTGGCTGCTGGTATATGAAACGGCGGTATCAATCACGGCGTTCAGGTCGACCAGCTCCACTTTGAGGTCCATCAGGCCGGTCTCCAGCGTCGTCATCTGGATCAGGTCGTTGATCAAGGCGCCGATGCGCTCAGTGGAGACCTTGATGCGCTCCAGGAATTTGCGCTGCAAGGCGCCCAGGATGCCCACCGATTCTCCCAACAGGAGGTCGGTGTAGCCGATGATGGAGGACATAGGCTGGCGCAATTCCTGAGCGATAGAAGCCACCACTTCGGCTTGTTCTTGCAGCCGCCGGCTGCGGTCGCTCTTCTCCAGTTCGAGGATGCGCATACTGGCTTCGGCTAGCTGATTCTGGAGACGAGCCACATCTTCCAGCGTGACACGCAGCTCTTTTTCAAGTTGTTGGACTTCGGCCTGGGTGTAGATTTTTTGAGCAGCTTGCAGTTCGGCCAGCTCTTGCTCCAATTCGGCAAGGCGCGCCCGAGCAGCTTGCAGTTCTGCGGTGCTGGCCTGGTCACGCGCAGCAAGCAGCTCGCGCCGCAGTTGCTCATTTTCCATCTTGGATTGAGAGAGCTTGGCGAGGGCTTCTTCTAACGATTGTTGAAGGGTCTCTTGCCTTTGTTGAAGGGCGAACGTGTGTTGAGCGCGCTCGACCACCGAGACCAAGCCGGCAGCGATATGGGCGAGAAAGACTTGATCCTCAGCACTCCACAGACGATTGGAATAGGGCGAGAGCAAGAGGATGCCGCCGATCGAGCGGCTCTCTTTGTCAAGCAGGGGAACACACAGCAGATTGCCCGGATTGCTCAGGTTGAGCATCTCACCCAAGCCTTTGATGTCGGCCGAGGTGGCGCTGGCCGGCAAGCGCAGGGCGCGGCCGCGCTGGATGGCGTTGGCCAACATTGGCATGGCGTTTTTGTTGAGAGGGCCTCCTTCGAGAGGTTCCTCGCGAATCAAGTCGTAGCCGGCGGCAATGTGAAGCTGGGTCTGCTGGTCGGTGAGGTAGACCAAGAAGCACAGATCAGCCAACATGGTTTGGGCGATGGCGCGTGTGATGGCCTGGTTGAGACGGTTGGGATTGGTTTCCACTGCCAAATGGATCAGGGCATGAAACGTCTTGGGGTCGGCGCTGTAACGACGGCGCTCCAGGACGGGGGCTTCTTGCTTCACCGAGATCGGACGGGAGACCGGCAGCGGAAACCGCTGGGGCAAGGTCATCAAGATCGGATAGGCTGCCAGATAAAATAGACGAACTGCTCCGGGGAAGTCGCCGCTTGTGCGATCGCTCGCTAGGTAAAGCAGGTGGCCCAACGCGGCCAGGCTTAGGAATCCCAGACCGTTTCCCCAGCCAGTGGGCCGGCGAATCCACAAGATCAGAATGCCAATCAACGCCATCACGATCGCCCCAAATTGCCAGAGATTATCTTGCAGAGTGGCGTTGAAATCCGCCTGCATCAGGACCGCCGGATCGGTCAACCCTAAGACGGCAATCGAGGCAATCAACACGCTAACCAGCCAGGCGATTGCATCTGCAATCCGGCTGGGCTCCGGAAACGTCCACAACCAGATCGCCCACGTCAAGCTGATTAGGCTAAAGGCGCGATCGAGAGGAGGCAGCAAGAGGTTGAGGTTCAACACTTGTTGCCATCCCAGCGCGCTGATAGCAAACATAATCAGGTTAAGCAACAGGAGGATCGCTAGCCCTACCATGGTTCGTTGCGCTTGGGGAAACTCGCTGGAACGCCAGTGAATAAATGCGCCCTGCAAAGCGCTAGCAATGGAGAAGATCAGAACCAAATGATAGATAACGCTCCCCTGCTGATTGGTCATGAATGTGAATAGCTGATCCAAGAGAGAGCCCATTGATAGTAATTATACTTCCATCCAGAGGGATATAATCTTCACGTTTCGGATTCTGCAACGCTGGATCGGCCGGCCCTGAAGATAAAGCAGACGGTGTGAACGCTCTTGAAGGAGTGTACTCGGAGAAGGATGTTTTCTACATTACAGAGTCATGACGCTTAAGACATTGGTCTCCGCCCTGTCTCGCGCTGGGATCGTATTGGGCCTGATTGTGGCAACAGCTCTGCCGCCGGTGGCAGTCGGTTATTATGAGGTGCATCAGGCGAGGGCAGCCTTGAGCCAAGGGCGCCTTCAAGAAGCCGCTCAGGCTTTGGAGCACGCAGCCCTGTTATTGTTCTGGCGCAACGATCTGTGGGAGCAGGCCGGAAAGGCAGCCCTGGCCAGCAACGACGGAGCGTATGCGGCGCGCTTGCTCGAACGGGCCGGCCGTCTCTCTGTAGCGGGCTGGCGCGATCTGGCCGCCGCCTACCGCACTATCGGTCGTCCGGCCGAGACGATCCATGCCTTGGAACGCGGATTGGACCAACACGGCCCACATCCGCTGCTGCTGCGCGAGCTGGCCCTGGAGTACCACGCTCAAGAAGACTACCAAGCCGAACTGGCCACCTGGCAAGCCTATCTGACTTTCGATCGAAGCAACGCCGCTGTTCACCATCGCATTGGCTTGCTGCTCAGCCTCTTCCACCCAGATGCAGCGCTGGCAGAATTGGACCTCGCCGCCCAGCTCGACGCAGCCTATGAGTCGGAAGCGCAGACTATGCGATCGGCACTCTATCTTGCCAGCCACGAAAGCGAGCCCTCCAAGCGCCTGGTGATCATCGGGCGTGGCCTGGGACTGCTCCGCGAATGGAGATTGGCCCACTTGGCCTTTCAACAGGCGGTTCAGCTGGATGGACAAAACGCAGAGGCCTGGGCGTGGCTAGGAGAGGCCCAGCAACACCTGGGTCAGGAGGCCGGCCCCGCCCTAGAACAGGCCGTGACCCTCGACCCGCGCTCGGCCCAGGTGCGAGCACTGTACGGCCTATATTGGAAACGCCAGAATCACCTCCCCAACGCCATCGAGCACCTCCGGCAAGCGGTTTCATTGGAGCCCCAACAGCCGGCCTACCTAGTGGCGCTGGCCGACGCCTATGCCCTGGCCGGCGATCTGCCGCCGGCCCTGGAAGCCTATCGGCAGGCCACCTTACTGGCGCCAAACGAGGTCACCTATTGGCGCTTGCTGGCCACCTTCTGCGCCCAATACCACATCCAAGCCCTCGAGGTCGGCGTGCCGGCTGCACGGACCGCCCTGGCTTTGGCGCCCGATCAAGCCGATTCCTACGACCTCCTCGGCTGGGTCTACCTGATCGCCGGCCTGCCCGACCAGGCCGAACAAGCCCTTCAGACCGCGCTGCACTTGGATGAACGCCACGCTGCCGCACATCTGCACTTAGCAATGGTCTACTTGGAAACCAGACAATGGCAGCCGGCCCGGGAACACCTCACACGCGCCCAATCGCTGGACCCCCAGGGGGTCATCGGCCGCCAGGCCGAACAGTTGCTCCGCCTGTATTTCCCTTGACGCACAGCAACTCTTTCAAGCAAATTTCGGCTACAATTCAGACTATGAAACAGCCCATCCTGTTCACCCTGTGTGGTCTGATGCTCGTGGCGTCGGCCTGTGCCATCTCGCCGGCGTTCCTGCCTGCTCTCCAGATCACACCCGCCGTGGCTTCGGGCGACGTCCTGTTCCAAGACGATTTCTCCAACCCTCTGAGCGGCTGGGACCGCATCTCCACCCCCGGAGGGATCATGGACTACGATTCGGGCGTCTATCGCTTTCTGATTTACGATCCACACTTCAACTACTGGTCCACGCCCAGAAAGCGCTTCACCGACGTCCGGATCGAGGTGGACACCGCCAAACTGGCGGGTCCTGACTCGAACCGAGCCGGCCTGGTGTGTCGACTCGACAACGATCAATTCTATTTCTTTGTGATCAGCAGCGACGGCTACTATGCCGTCGGGCGAACCAATGGCCTGGACTCTTACCTGCTCGGCCAAGATCAGATGTGGCCCTCGCCCCACATTTACACTGGCATGGCGGTCAACCACCTGCGAGCCGATTGCGTGGGCAACCTGTTGACGTTTTACGTGAACGGCTTCCTGCTGGCCCAGGTGACCGATTCGACGCTGACCGAAGGCGAAGTGGGACTGCTGGCCGGCACGTTTGACGAAGGTGGCGTGGATGTGATCTTCGATCGTTTTATTGTGATGCAACCATGAAGGTCTTTCTGGATACGATTGGATGTCGCCTCAACCAAAGTGAGGTCGAGAGCATGGCCCAGCAATTTCGCGCCGCCGGCCACCAGATCGTGGCCTCGGCCGGAGAGGCCGACCTGGCGGTGATCAATACCTGCGCCGTGACCTCTGAAGCAGCGGTCGACTCACGGCAGAAGATACGCGCCGCCGCTCGGCTAGGGGCTCGACAGGTGATCGTCACCGGCTGTTGGGCCACCCTCCAGCCGGCCGAGGCCGCTGCCCTGCCTGGCGTACAACGCGTGATCCCCAACGCCCAGAAGCAGACTCTGGTGGCCGATGTGCTCGGCGTGCTGCCCGAGACGTTTGACCTGGAGCCGTTGGCCCGCGAACCCCTGCCCGGCCTCCACCGCCGCACGCGGGCGTTCATCAAAGTGCAAGACGGTTGTGACAACGCCTGCACCTTCTGCATCACCACGGTGGCACGCGGCAAGGCCCGCTCGCGCCCCATCCCTGAGGTATTGCGCGATATTCAATCCGCCCTGGCCGGAGGAAGGCGCGAAATCGTGTTGACCGGCGTCCATCTGGGATCATGGGGCGCAGAATGGGGACAACACCTGCGCCACCTGGTGCGAGCTATCCTGGAACACACCGATACCCCGCGCCTGCGCCTCTCGTCGCTAGAACCCTGGGACCTAGATGAGGCATTCTTCCGCCTATGGGAAAACCCTCGCCTGATGCCCCACTTGCACCTGCCCCTGCAATCTGGCTCGGCATCGGTGCTGAAACGCATGGCGCGCAAGACCACACCCCAACAGTTCCGCCGCCTGGTACAGGCTGCCCGAGCGGTCCTTCCAGAGATAGCCATCACCACCGATGTGATCGTCGGCTTCCCCGGCGAGACCGAAGACGAGTTTACCGAGACAGTGGACTTCGTGCGCCAGATAGCGTTTGCTGGCGGGCATGTCTTCACCTATTCCTCGCGCCCGGGAACGGCCGCCGCCCGGATGAGCGGGCAGATCCCGCCCCAGGTCCGCAAACAGCGTAACGCCCAATTGCGAGAGGTCTTCCAAGGGTTGGCCCACGCCTATCGCCGGCAGTTCCTCGAGCGACGCATGATCGTCCTCTGGGAAACAGTCAGCGAGCGAAACGATTGGGGTTGGCAAATGGAGGGGCTGACCGGCAATTATCTGCGCGTGCGAGCGGTGGCGCCTTCGCCGCGGTGGAACGAGATGGATTGGGTGGAGTTGACCGAGCTAACCGACGATGGGCTGCGTGGCGTAATTCGGGATTCGGGATAAGTGTCACTGTTGTCGTCAGGGGAGAGATTGTATAATACCTTGTGAAACCATTCACATTTCGGACCGTGGACGTCGAAGGACGATCCCCTGCCCCCATCCCGTTCGCCAACAAGATGCAGCATCGTTCTTCCACGTCGCATCCTCTATAAGGAGCAACGTATGACAGCTCAAATCATTGATGGAACTGCGATTGCGCAGAAAGTGCGCGAAGAGGTGAAAGCGAAAGCAGCAGCGCGCATAGCAGCCGGCAAATCGCAGCCTGGCCTGGCCACAGTATTGGTGGGCGATCGGATCGACTCAGCGACCTATGTGAGCATGAAACAGAAAGCCTGCGCTGAACTAGGCATGCGCTCGTTCCATCATCATCTGCCGGCCAACGTCAGCCAGGAAGAGCTGGAAGAGTTAATCAAGAAGTTAAACGCCGATCCCCAGGTGCATGGCATCCTGGTCCAACTTCCCCTGCCGGCCCATTTGAACGAAGAGCGCGTGTTGGGATTGATCAGCATCGAAAAGGATGTGGACGGTTTCTCGCCGATCAACATCGGCCGGCTGGCCCAGAAGGGGCGTGAACCGCTCTTCGTGCCCTGCACGCCCTACGGCTGCATCTACCTGTTGGACGAGGTGGGTGTCCAGATCGAAGGCGCCAATGCTGTGGTGCTCGGTCGTTCGAACATCGTAGGCATGCCGGCGGCGCTCTTGCTGATCGGACGCAACGCCACGGTCACCGTGTGCCACTCGCGCACGCGCAACCTGCCCGAGATCTGTCGCCAAGCCGACATCCTAATCGCCGCCATTGGCAAACCCCAAATGGTGCGCGGCGATTGGATCAAACCCGGAGCGGCAGTGATCGACGTGGGCATCAACGGGGTGCCGGTGCTCAACCCCGATGGCACCCCGGTCATCAACGAGAAGACCGGCAAACCCAAACAAAAGTTGGTAGGCGACGTGCACTTTGAGGAGGTAAAGGAAGTGGCCGGCTATGTCACGCCGGTTCCCGGCGGAGTAGGGCCGATGACCATTGCTATGCTAATGAAGAACACGCTGCGTGCCGCCGAGATCCAGGATCCTTGACGGCCGGCTTGCCATTTCGATCCTTTCGTTCGCTCCCAATCCAGCCGGCCTCAAACGCCTGTCTACCCCAAGCGAGGGTTTCGCTCCCCACCGTGCTCCGCTGAAGAGAGCCACAGCCTCGTCGCACAACGAGGCTGCTCTCTTAAAAAACACCCAGAAATCCGACAGACGCTGTATTCCAGGGTACAATCGCCCCATGATACAGCGTCCAGCCTAGAAAGGAGAAATGATGAGCGAACAGAAAGTTAAAAGTGGGCAGGTGGTTTCGATCGAGTATACCCTGCGCGTAGATGGAAAGGTCATTGACTCGTCGGTAGGCGGTGAACCCTTGGAGTATTTGCACGGCGCCTCCAACATCATCCCCGGTTTGGAACGCGAGATCGAGGGAATGGCCGTGGGAGAGAGCAAGAACGTAGTGGTCTCGCCGGAAGATGGATATGGCGAAGTGAACGAGGAAGCATTTATCGAAGCGCCGCGCAGCGTCTTCCCGCCCGACATCCCTCTGCGCCCAGGCGTGGAGCTCCAACTCACCGGCTCCGACGGTTCACCCCTGTATGCCCGCATCGAGGGTGTGGAAGAGGATGTGGTGGTGCTCAACCTGAACCATCCCTTGGCCGGCAAGGAATTGCATTTTGACATTACAGTCGTTGGTCTGCGCGATGCCACCGCCGAGGAGCTCAAGCACGGCCACACCCATGGCGGTCACGCCCACCACTAAGAAACCATCGCTATATTTGCACTTTAACAGCTGAATAAGGGATGGGCATGGCTCCATCCGAGGATAATAAGGTTTGCACAAACCATCCTTGGAGGAAACCATGCCCAAGCCAATTGTACCTACTGCCACTTTGCACCAGTTCCGCCAGGCATTTCGTTCGTGTTCTAGCAAGCGCCAGTGGAAGTACTTCGTGATCGTACTGCTGGGGCTGATCGAGCGTGAACAACGACGAACGCTGAGCGGTTTACTGGCGAACATCGGTGAGCCGGTTAGCCTAAGTGGGTTGTCGCGGTTCTTCCATCGCTGGAAGTGGCAGACGGAAGAGCTGGCCCGCATCTGGCTGAGCCGTTTCCGTCGGCAATTGCGGGCGGAAGTAGAAGCCGAGCATCACCGCCAGGAACGCCATCTACGGCTAGGCCGTCGTTCCTCCAGGGGAAACAGGAGCGCGGCTCCCAATCCACAGTATACTCAAAAACGGCAGGCACGCAAGCCGTACAATTCGCATTGGCGCCGGCGCAAGCCGCCCGAGCTGCAACCCTTCGGTAGGCTCAGAGCAGGCGTGATTTCCGGCTGCGATGATTTGTCCATTGGTGGCGCCCCAGGCGACCCCGTTCAGAAAGCTGATTTTCTCCTCGACGCCGCGCCGTTCGCGCCGAAAAATTGATTCAGATGGACAGGCTTGGCCGAAAAAGGGCGGTGAGGCCTTTT
>CAKZJX010000063.1 GCA_937120535.1 uncultured Anaerolineae bacterium | reverse complement strand
CTCAAGCGGCGGGATTTCGCCTTCCACGAACTCGTGACCCAGGCATCCATGCGGGACTTGCCGCTTTTTTCCGATTTGGGCGAAGAGGTCTTCATCCCGGAGCCGGTCAGGGAGTATCCGCCGGTGCATTTCCTGGAGGTGGCTCATGCCTACGCTGAGTAGTTACAACCCGGATATTCTCTTGTGCCTGGCGAACCTTTCCAGCGACGAGGTCTTCACCCCGCCGCAGCTGGCCAATCAGATGCTCGACCTCTTGCCCGCCGAACTGTGGAGCAACCCCGAGGCGCGCTTTCTCGACCCGGCCTGTAAAAGCGGCGTGTTTTTGAGGGAAATTGCCAAGCGCTTAGACAAGGGCCTGGCAGGGGTCATGCCGGATCGCCAGGAGCGCATCAACCACATCATGAAGCACCAGCTCTTCGGCATCGCCATCACGGAACTCACCGCCCTGATGTCGCGGCGCACGCTCTACTGCTCCAAGCACGCCAACGGCAAATACTCGGTCTGTACGGCCTTTGATACCCCGGAGGGCAACATCCGCTACCGTAGAATCGAACACACCTGGCAAAACGGCCGCTGCGCCTACTGCGGGGCCAGCCAGGAAAACTACGACCGCGGCCCAGAACTAGAAAGCCATGCTTACGAGTTCATCCACACCGAAAAACCGGAGGAGATATTCAAGATGAAATTCGATGTCATTGTCGGCAATCCGCCTTATCACCTGAAAGACCAGGGAGCAAAAGCCAGCGCTTCACCTATTTATCACCTTTTTGTTCACCAAGCAAAAAAATTGAATCCGCGATTTATAACAATGATTATTCCTTCCCGTTGGTTTTCTGGCGGAAAGGGGCTAGATGATTTTAGAGCCGAAATGCTGGGTGATAATCGTATAAAAAGGTTGTTTGATTATCCTGACTCAACGGAGTGCTTCCCTGGTGTTGATTTGAGCGGCGGCGTTTGCTACTTCCTTTGGGAAAGAGACAACCGTGGTGATTGTGCTATAACGACAGTTACCGAAGGAAAATCTTCGGAGATGACCCGCCCATTATTGGAAGAGGGCCTCAGTACATTTGTCAGGTATAACGAAGCGATATCCATTCTTCGTAAAGTGCGAAAATTGGAAGAAGATAATTTCAGCACATTGGTTAGCCGTGAAAAACCTTTTGGCCTTCGAACATACTTCAAGGATTTTTCACCTGTTGAATTTGAGGGTAGCGTAAAGTTATACACCTACAACAAGACTGGCTATATCAGCCGTTCTCAAATTCTACAGAACCGTTCCTGGGTAGATGAGTACAAGGTGTTCATCTCTATGGCCTATGGGGAGCGGATTGCTTCTTCCTATTGGGTTCTGGGGAAGCCATTCTTAGGAGAACCCGGCACCTGCTGTACGGAGACGTACCTTGTAATTGGACCTTGTAAGTCGCGAACCGAAGCCAAAAACATCATGAGCTATATCCGCACCCGGTTTTTCAGATTCCTAGTACTACTTAACAAACCAACACAACATGCAGCAAGCAAAGTATATTCACTTGTTCCCATGCAAGACTTCAGCGAACCCTGGTCTGACGAGAAACTTTACAAGAAGTACGGACTAGACCGAGAAGAGATCGCGTTCATCGAAAGGATGGTCCGCCCGATGGATAACGGAGAGGCTGAAGATGCCCGCTGACTTCTTCCCACCCCGCCCGGCGGTCACGCCCAAAATCTACGCTTACGAGGACACGCACCCGCAGTATGCGGGCTTGCTCAAGGTGGGCTACACCTCCAAAAGCGTTCAGGAACGGGTGGCGGCGCAGTATCCCACTGCTCGGCCAGGCCAGCCGCCCTACCGCATCGTGCTGGAGGAGACGGCCATCCGCAACGACGGCACGGTCTTCACCGATCGCGAAGTCCACAGGATGCTGCGCATCAACGGCATCCCCAATCCCGAAGGGGAGTGGTTCCGCTGTACGGTGGAGCAGGTGCGCTCGGCAATTCTCGCCGTCCGAGATGGACAGCTTTACGAAGAAGAACGCAATCTGAATTTTGCCATGCGCCCGGAGCAGGAAGCGGCGGTGCAAAAAACGGCGGCATACTTCCAGAACTACCGCCGCGAGAACAACAAGCCGCCCCATTTCCTGTGGAACTGCAAGATGCGCTTCGGCAAGACCTTTGCCGCCTACCAGCTGGCCAAGCGCATGGGCTGGAAAAAGGTGCTGGTGCTGACCTTCAAGCCCGCCGTGCAGAGCGCCTGGGAGGAGGACCTGGGCAGCCATGTGGATTTTCGCGGCTGGCAGTTCATCAAGCCTGGCGGGCTGAGCTATGAAGAAGCGGACAAAAGCAAGCCCATTGTTTGCTTCGGCTCCTTTCAGGATTACCTGGGCCGCAATCCCTCGACGGGCGGCATCAAGACCAAGAACGGGTGGGTGCACGCCACGCATTGGGACTGCGTCATCTTCGATGAATACCACTACGGTGCCTGGCGGGAACGAGCCAAGGAACTCTTCGAGGCTGAAGACGAGAAGGAGCAGAAATTCGCCCTGGGAGAAGGCAGCGAGTACTTTGACGAAGACATCCTTCCTATCACGTCCGACCATTACCTCTACCTGTCCGGCACGCCGTTTCGGGCCATCGCCAGTGGGGAGTTTATCGAGGAGCAAATCTACAACTGGACCTACTCCGACGAACAGAAAGCCAAAGCGGAGTGGCAGGGGCCGGATAACCCTTACGCCGCCCTGCCGCGCATGGTGTTGATGACCTACCAGCTGCCGGATGCCATCCGCGAGGTGGCGCTCAAAGGGGAGTTCAACGAGTTCGACCTCAACGAGTTCTTCCGCGCCGAGGGGGTCGGCGAGTATGCCCGTTTCGTCCACGAGGACGAAGTCCAGAAATGGCTCGACCTGATTCGCGGTTCCTTTCTCCCGACCAGCATTGACAACCTCAAACTGGGCGCCGAGAAGCCCCCGCTGCCCTATTCGGATGTGCGGCTGCTGGGCGTCCTTTCCCACACCTTGTGGTTTCTGCCCAGCGTGGCCTCCTGCTATGCCATGCGCAATCTGCTCAAGCAAAAGCAGAACCGTTTCTACCACGACTACAAGGTCATCGTGGCGGCGGGCGCTGCGGCGGGGATCGGCGTGAACGCCTTGCCGCCGGTGTTGGAGGCGATGGTCGACCCCCTGCAAACCAAGACCATCACCCTCACCTGCGGTAAGCTCACCACCGGCGTGACCGTGCGCCCCTGGACGGGGATTTTCATGCTGCGCAACTCTTCCAGCCCGGAGACCTACTTCCAAGCCGCCTTCCGGGTGCAGAGTCCTTGGGCTATCAACAATCCCGATGGAACTTCGCCCAACGAAGAATTGATTCTCAAGCAGGAGTGCTATGTATTCGATTTTGCTCCGGATCGCGCCCTGCGGCAGATTGCCGACTACAGTTGCCGGCTGAACGTCAACGACGACAACCCCGAAAAGAAGGTCGAGGAATTTATCCGCTTCCTACCGGTGCTGGCCTACGACGGCAGTTCCATGCGGCAGATAGACCCGGCCGGTGTGCTGGATATGGCGATGAGCGGCACCACCGCCACCCTGCTGGCCCGCCGCTGGGAAAGCGCCCTGCTGGTGAACGTGGACAACGATACCCTGCGACGGCTGATGAACAACCAGGCGGCGATGCAGGCGCTCATGAACATTGAAGCCTTCCGCAACCTCAATCAAGATATCGAGACCATCATCAACAAGTCCGAGGCTGTCAAGAGGATCAAGCGGGAAGCAAATGACCGGGAATTGTCGGCTAAGGAGCGGCGGGAGCTGACCGAGGAAGAGAAGGAATACAAGACCAAGCGCAAGGAAATTCATGAAAAGCTGATCAAATTAGCCACGCGGCTGCCCGTCTTCATGTACCTGACCGATTACCGTGAGCGCACCTTGCGCGATGTGATTACGGAATTGGAGCCCGGCCTGTTCAAGAAGGTGACAGGTCTGACGGTAGAGGACTTTGAACTTCTGGTCAGTCTCGGCGTTTTCAACAGCGCCCTGATGAACGATGCGGTGTACAAATTCAAGCGCTACGAAGACCCCAGTCTGGCATATACAGGCATCAACAAGCACCAAGGAGAGGATATCGGGCTGTATGACACCGTGTTGCGTCGAGAGGACTACGAAGCAACGTTCGTGAATGAGTCGGTATGAAATTTTCAGAATCCGATGATGAAAAGAGGGTTTTACCAGATTCAGTTGGTTTGACGTAAGGTGCGCTTTTCGACCTTACCATACTATAAAGTAAGGAGAGAACTATGTCCCGTGCAACCCTTACCAGCAAAGGCCAGCTCACCCTGCCCAAGGAGGTTCGCCAGGCCCTGGGCCTGCGTGAGGGTGATCGGCTCGAGGTTGAGGTGGTAGAAGGAGAAATCCGGATGCGGCCCATTCGCCGTTACCGGGCTGCCGAACTCGCGGGGTTGCTGAAGGGTAGCCCGGTGCCCTTCGCCGGCCTCGAGGCGGAGAAGGAAGCCCTGGCCCGCGCCCTGGCCGAACGTGAGCGGGGTGGTTAGTGCGCTACTGGCTGGATACCAACGTCCTGCTACGCCTGGTGACCAAAGCCCCTGAAGACCTGTTCCGGAAGGCCCTCGAGCTGGTAGGGGAAGCCGAGGTCGGGAGGTTTTCTCTTGCGGTTCATCCCTTGCACGTGGCCGAGGCCACCTACGTCATGAAAAGCCTCTACCGCTACTCACGGGCGCAGATTCGCCAGGAGCTAGGGACCGTCCTGCGGCTTCTGGCGCTGGAAGTGTCAGACGAAGAAGAGGTTCTGGCTGCGTTGGATCTCATGGCTGAGCAAAACGTGGACTTTGATGACGCCTACCTGGCCTTGTGGGCCTCGAGGCGGGGTGAAGGGGTGGCCTCTTTCGACCAGGACTTTGCCCGTTTACCGGTGGCCTGGCGGAGGTTCTGATCGCGGTTCCCCTGGCGTGCTTGGTTGCGCGGCAAGAGCTCCCGCAATGTGCACCGAGTGGATGGGGGCATCGCCCCAGCGGTAGAGGGCCTCGAGCGCATTCCCTGAACCCACCACCACGAAATCGGCCTGCGCCCCCACC
>CAKZJX010000062.1 GCA_937120535.1 uncultured Anaerolineae bacterium | reverse complement strand
GCCAGGGCCTTGCCGCCCTTGAAGCCGAGGAAGGGCGAATAGGCGTGGCCGAGCATGGGGGCGATAGCGATAGCGGCCATTGCGGGTCCGCGCAGACCGAACGCCTGATACGCCAACCCGACCGGCGCGGCGGCCTTGGAGACATCCAGCAGAAGCGCCGCCAGGCCGGCGCCTTTGCCGGCGGCTTTCAGCGCGTTGGTGGCGCCCGGGTTTCGGTCGCCCACCGAGCGCGGGTCGGCGCCGGCCAGGCGGGCGATCCACACCGAGAAGGGCAGCGAGCCGGAGAGAAAGGCCAAACTCACCCAGAGCAGCACAAGCATCCAGGACATGGCGCTTTTACCGTGCAGGAGCGATGTTTTGGGAGCGTAGGCTCCGCCTGGCGTTTCTCCAGGCCAGGGCAATAAACAGACCGCAACCGGCGAAGCCGGCCAGAGCCGGCCCGGGCTGCCCCCAGAAGACGCCCAGCCCGATGGTCTGCAGCAGCCAGGTGATGACGTAAACCAGCGCCAGCGGGGCCAAAGGCAACGCTTCGGGGCGGACTGCCAAGGTGATGAGAAAGGCTACCAGCACCCAGCCGAAGTAGTTTATCAGCGGGATGCCGAAGTACAGGCCGGGGATTTCCCACACCCAAAAGCCGAAGGCCACCATTTGCGGGTCGAGGAACAAGTCCCAGGCGGCGAAAGCCAGCGCCGAGAGCAGCGAAAAGGCCAGGGAGAAGGCGCGGCTGCGCCCGGTCGGCGCGCTCTGCGGCAGGAGGATGAGACAGGCGATTGCCCAGGAAGGGGCCAGCATCATCATCCAGGCCAGGGGGATGAGCAAGGGGACGCCGGCCAGTTGGGGCTGCAACAGGTCGGTGTAGTGATATTTGCCGAACGGGAAGCCGGTTTTCGATCCCAGCAATTCGGCCAGGTAAGAAAGCACGGCCACCAGGGCAAAGGTCTGCAGGGTGCGCTTCCAGCCCCAGGCGTGGAGCAGAATCCCAAAAACGGCTGCCGCCTGCATCACCACACCCAACGACATTCCCCCTATCAGCGCAGCCTGACCCCACGTCCAGTCCACGACCGGCAGAGCGATCATCGTCAACGCCCACAAGACGATCGGGATGCCCAGGGCGAGCGGAACTCGTAGACGAGGTACAGCGGTATTTCGGAGCAGAGATGGCATCATAGCGCAAAACATTGCAAGAGCAAGGTCGGGAGAAAAGAAAACGCCTTCCCTGTTCGGAAGGCTAGGCTCCTCGCCGAGGACTCGAACCTCGAACCTAGCGGTTAACAGCCGCCCGCTCTGCCAATTGAGCTAGCGAGGAATGCACTGAAATTATATATAAGGGATAGAATCTGTCAAGGCGATTGGGCCTTGTTCAATAAGCACCCTTGACGCGAAAGGATAGCCTGGTAGGGCAGGCATGGGAGGGGATCAGCGATGGAATCAGTCGCCGATTCAAGGGTCAAACGGCCTTCTTATGGCTCTTCTAGAGACAGTTCATACCGTCCAAAGAGGCTTATTGAACAAGGCCAAAAACGATTGACAAATTTGGCTGTGTTGAGCTAGAATATCCCTACCCCTATGGGGGGGGGTAGAAAGGCGCTGCGATGAAAAGCGAAGAGACTATCCGTCGCTTGAAAACCATTGAGGGGCACCTGCGCGGCATCATTCGCATGGTGGAGGAGGATGCCTATTGTATTGACATCATCCGCCAAATTCAGGCAGTGGAAGCTGCGCTGAATAAGGTGAGTGCCCAGATCCTTGAGTCCCACCTCAAATCGTGTGTTACCACGGCGATTCGAGGCGATGACCCGAACGAGCGCGAACGGGTGATGAAGGAGATCGTGGAAGTGTTTGAGATGTCTTCTAAGGTGTAGCGAAATAGACATCTGAAACAGCCTCTTCGTCCTGGTCATTTGTGAGCCGGAAGATCACAAGGAGATTTTCGATGACTACAGTAACCTATTCTGTTCCTTCTATGCATTGTCATCACTGCACGCGCACCATTGAGCGCGAAGTGGGAGAAGTGCCGGGCGTTCAGGCGGTGATGGCTAACCTGGATACCAAGCAGGTCACCATTACGTTCGACGCGCCGGCCACTGAAGAACAAATCAAGGCGCTGTTGGCTGAACTTAACTATCCGGTGGAAGGCGAAGGCATGCTATCAGGCGCATGATCGCCCAGCATATCGTCGGTGGGGAGGCCGCTGTGCGGCACAGCCGGCCCGCCTTTTGCTGGGCAGAGAGACTTTGGCCTCCATGGCAGGGGCCGGCGACGACGCTCCGACCCCGCCTGTGAGAGGGGAAAGGCTCTCTATCTCGGACGCTCAGAGAAAAGTCTTTTGGCAGGCCTGACGCCCATGGATTTCGATGAAATGCTTGGGCCAAGCAGAGGACTCGCTCCTGGGCGGAGACAGGCAGTGCAGGCACCCAGGCAGAAAGCTTACCGTTAGTAGTGCGTTGGCTGAGGAGCAACGATCTTATGAAGCGAGGAACGTATGGCAGAAATCAAGCAACTCATCCTTCCAATTACTGGCATGACCTGCGCCAACTGTGTGGTCACCGTAGAACGCAACCTCAAGAAGCTCGACGGGGTCTACCAGGCTGTGGTCAACCTCTCTTCGGAGAGGGCGACGATCGAATATGACCCAAACAAGCTGGGGTTATCCGATGTGATCGCTCGTGTACAACGGGCCGGCTATGGCGTGGCGGCCGGCGAGGCCAACCTGATCATCAAACGCTTGGCCGACGACAACGATGTTCGTCGTTTGGAGCAAGCCTTGCTCAAGATCGAGGGTGTCCTAGAGGCTCGAGTGAGCTACACAACTGAGACGGCACGCGTGAAATATATTCCCACGCTGGTCACTCAAGCCGAGCTGCGTCGGGCGGTGAAGGTGGCTGGCTTTGAGCCGCTTGAATTGGGCAATGATCTGGAAGATGCTGAAGCGCGTGCCCGCCAGCAAGAGATCGCTGAACAGCGCCGATTGTTGATCATCGGATTGGCGTTCACTCTGCCGGTGTTTGTGCTCTCCATGGGCCGGGATTTTGGCTGGCTACCCGATTTCTTCTATGCCGGCCATACTATGGGAGGCATGCGCCAAGCCCAGCCGTGGTTGAACTGGCTGTTGTTAGCGCTGACGCTGCCGGTACAGTTTTATGTGGGTTGGCAGTACTATGTTGGAGCCTTTAAGGCGTTGCGCAATCGTTCGGCCAATATGGACGTGTTGATCGCCATGGGAACTTCGGCCGCTTTCCTGTATTCCCTGCCAATCACGTTTGGGTGGCTGGATGGGCATGTTTATTACGAGACGGCAGCGGTCATCATCAGCTTGATTAAGTTGGGGAAGTTTCTCGAAGCTCGCGCTCGAGGGCAGACCTCCGAGGCGATCAAGAAGTTGATGAGTTTGCGGCCCAAGACGGCTCGCGTGCTGCGCCAGGGTCAGGAAATGGAGGTCCCAGTGGATGAGGTGCAGGTGGGGGATATTGTCATTGTCCGCCCAGGGGAGAAGATTCCGGTAGATGGGGTGGTGATCGAGGGGCGAAGCGCAGTGGATGAGTCGATGTTGACCGGGGAGTCTCTGCCGGTGGAGAAGAAGCCGGGCGATGCGGTGATCGGTGCGACGTTGAATCGCTTGGGTCGGTTGACATTTGAGGCCACGCGGGTTGGCAAGGAAACGGCTTTGGCGCAGATCATCCGCCTGGTGGAAGAGGCGCAGGGGAGTAAGGCGCCAATTCAGAAGTTGGTCGATCGGGTGTCGGCGGTGTTCGTGCCGGTGGTGATTCTGATCGCTTTGATCACGTTCGGGGCGTGGTATTTCATCGTGCCGGCGGTCACCGACTATCCGTTCACCGAGTCGGTTTTCACCACGGCGTTGATCCACATGGTTGCTGTGTTGGTGATCGCTTGTCCGTGCGCGATGGGGTTAGCTACGCCTACAGCGGTGATGGTGGGAACTGGACGAGGCGCCGAAATGGGGATTCTGTTCCGCCATGGCGAGGCGTTGGAACGGGCCGGCCGGGTGAACGTGGTGGTGTTCGACAAGACAGGCACCCTGACTCGCGGCGAACCGACGGTGACCGATATTGCATTGAGCCCAGCGTGGAGCGATCAAAGCGTGGACATCTTGCTACGCCTTGCGGCCGGGGTGGAGAAGGGCAGTGAACACCCTCTCGGAGAAGCCATCTGGGCCGAAGCCACGCGGCGCAATCTGGTGCTGGCCGATCCGCTGGGGTTTCGCGCCGAGCCCGGGCTGGGCGTGCAGGCCGAGGTGGAAGGGCGAATCGTGATGGTCGGGAACGCAAGGATGATGGAGCAGCGCGGCATCTCTTTGGATGGGATCGCTTCTGAGCTCGAGCGTTTTCAGCAAGAAGCCAAGACGGCAATGTTGGTGGCCGTGGATGGAACGATTGCTGGGGCAATCGCCGTGGCAGATACCCTCAAGGAGGGCGCTCAAGAGGCCGTTCAGGAGCTGAAGGCGATGGAGATTCGGGTGGTGATGATGACCGGCGATCATCGTCGCACGGCCGAAGCGATCGCTCGTCAGTTGGGGATTGATCAGGTGTTGGCCGAGGTGTTGCCGGAGGGGAAGGCTGCCGAGGCGAAGCGCTTGCAGATGGAGCGCCATTCGGGCCGGCCGGCCCCGGTGGTGGCCATGGTGGGTGATGGGGTGAACGACGCGCCGGCCCTGGCCCAAGTCGATGTGGGCATTGCCATCGGCACAGGAACCGACGTGGCTGTAGCGACAGCGCCAATCACCCTGATGGGCGGCGATTTGCGCGGCGTGGCGCGTGCCATTCGCCTCTCCCGGCGGACGCTGCGCACCATTCAGCAGAATCTGTTCTGGGCCTTTTTCTACAATGTGATTTTGATCCCAGTAGCAGCGCTGGGCTATCTCAATCCGATGCTGGCGGCGGGGGCTATGGCGTTGAGCAGCGTTTTTGTGGTGAGTAATAGCTTGCGCCTGCGGCGGATACGGTTGGAGGAGCCTCAATGAAGAAACTTGAACGATCTTCGAAGAAGCGTGAACGATCTTCGATCGATCCGGTGGTGGTGATCGGGTTGGGCGTTTTCCTGGTGGCCGTTGCCGTGACTTTGTCTGCCTTTCGACCGGAAGAACAGAAGATTTCGATCGATGGGGTTTCCGGAACATGGGCTCAGATGGCAGTGGCGTTTGTGACCGGATTGACGACCGGAGGCTTGAGCTGCCTAGCGGTTCAGGGCGGTTTGCTGGCCGGCTCGGTAGCGCATCAGGTGGAGCGCGCCTATCTAGATGCAGGCCGATCAAGCACAAAAAAGGCGGTTCTGTCTTTGAACACGGCGACGCCGATCATCTTGTTCTTGCTGTCGAAGACGGTTGCCTATACCCTTCTTGGCGCTATACTGGGGTGGTTGGGATCGTTTGTGACGCTTAGCTCGACCGGTCGCGCTGTGTTGATGGTGGCCGTCGGCGTTTTTATGATCGGGCACGCCCTACGTATGTGGAACGTGCACCCGATCTTTCGTTACTTTACCCTGGAGCCGCCGCGGTTTCTCACCCGCTTCATTCGAAAAACTGCCCGAAGTACAGAGGCCATCACGCCGCTGTTCTTGGGAGCGCTAACCATTTTTTTGCCCTGTGGGGTCACGCAGGCCATGATGGCGGCTGCGCTGGGTACGGGCAGTGCCGGCATGGGAGCGGCATTGCTTTTTGCGTTTACCCTGGGCGCCGGCCCGCTGTTCTTCTCGGTCGCCTGGTTGACCACCGAATTGGGCAAGCAACTGGAGCGCTATTTTGTGCATGTGGTGGCCGCGATCGTGCTGGCCCTGGGGCTAGTCACCATGAATAACGGTTTGAACTTGATGGGAGCGCCGCTCTCGCTCAACAATTTGCTCCTCCAGCGGACGGCCGGCTTGGTCACCTACTCCGATTCTTCTACTCGTCCACCGATCACGCCTGCGCCTGGCGAGTTTTTCCTCTATGTTCAGAATCAGGGATATGTTCCGCAAATCTTGCGTCTGCCGGCTGGAAAAGCGCTCACGTTGAACCTGGTCACCCACGAGACGTATTCGTGCGCTCGCGATTTCGTCATCCCGGCCTTGAACGTGTATGTTTTGCTGCCAGCGAGCGGTGTGGTGCCCATCGCTATCCCGGCCCAGCCGAAGGGGAGTCGTCTATTTTTCACCTGCTCGATGGGGATGTACACAGGTCAGATCGTCTTTGAGTGACGGATAGCTATGCGACGACAAACGTTCAAGGTTGAAGACATGTCTTGCGCCAATTGTGCTTTGGCGCTAGAGAGTTTAGAGGATGAATTGCCAGGGGTGAAGGAGATCTGCGCCAGTTATCGCACCTTGACCATGGTGGTGGAATACAATCCAGCCCAGCTCACTGTGGAGCAGATCATCGCTGCTGTGAAGAGAAAGGGATATACAGCGGTTCCCGTGGAGGGTGATGCTGGCAGGAGGTAGAAGATGCGCACCGACTGCTGGCGATGGGGGGAACGAACGCACACGGTATAATTCAAGGCCGTATCCATTCTTTGCAGGGATTCTTTATGCACATTTTGGTCACCAATGACGATGGGGTTACCGCACCTGGATTGCTGGCCCTGGCCCAGGCGATGCGTGCTTTGGGGCGGGTCACCGTGTTTGCACCGGATCGGAATTGGTCGGCTTCAGGGCATGTGAAGACGATGGATCGGCCGTTGCGCGTGCGTGAGGTCACTCTGGCCGATGGCTCGCCGGCCTTTGCTTGCGATGGCGCTCCTTCCGATTGTGTAGCGTTGTCGCTGCTCGGTTTCCTCAAGGAGAAGGTGGACTTGGTGATCTCGGGGATCAACCCGAATGCTAATCTGGGCCATGACGTGACCTATTCAGGAACAGTTACGGCGGCGATGGAGGCAGTGATCGCCGGCGTGCCCGGCGTGGCCATCTCGCTGGACTCGCCGGAGAATCACAAAGGAGCGTTGTACTATCGCACAGCCGCAGCGGTGGCGCATCAGGTGGCGTCGCAAGTGTTGGAAAAAGGTCTGCCGAAAGGCGTTTTGCTAAATGTGAATGTCCCCTACTTGCGCCAGGACCAGCTCAAAGGGGTGTTGATCACCCGCCAGGGGTTGCGCGTCTATCGCGACGAATTGGATCGCCGCCTGGATCCGCGCGGCCGGCCCTATTATTGGATCGGCGGTCAAGCTCCGACCGGCGTGGAGGAACCTGGCACCGATTTCGGCGCCCTGCGCTCTGGATATGTCTCGATCACCCCGCTCCAGTTGGATTTGACGGCTTATTCGGCGATATCTGAGTTAGAGCAATGGATGTGGTAGCGGTGTTCAGCCGCATCGGTTGGGGAAGCAACCGTCTGTGGCCGGCGCCGGTAGCGCAGGCTGCGCCGGTGGATCACCCACTCTCGTAGCCGGCCGAGGCCGAGGATGGCCAGCAACGCCGAGCCGAGCAAGTTGAAGCGGGCCAGGGCGGTGGGCGGATGGATGGCAAAGGTGCGTAGCCAGGCGCGCAGGCCGGCCCACGGATCGCCGCCATCCAGCAAGTAGCGGGCGTTGACGCGATGGGCAGAGGCCGTGGCGCGCTTCAAGATGGGGGCAAGTGCCGGCGCCAGATCGGGCTGGGCCTTGGCCCATTCCAGGATGCGAAACGCTTCATGACCAAAGGCAACCGCCTGAGCGCGGTTCTTGGCCGCTGCGTGATAGCGCGCTGCAGCCCATAGTTGAGGGATGTGGACGATCGGCCCCTGAGCTGCCACGCGGATCCACAGGTGATGGTCGAGTAGGAAGTGATAGGAAGGGTCCAGCCCGCCGGCGCGCTCCCACGCCGTGCGCCGCAGGAAGACCGCCGGCTGGCCGATGATCTGAAAGCACAGCAAGTCGGTCAAAGCCAGGGGACGATAGCGCAAGAGGTTGATGGGTTGGCCGCTTGCATCCACTGCCAGCATGTCGCCATAGACCAGCAACGCTTCTGGATGGTCTTCAAAAGCTCGGACGGCAGCGGCCACTGTCCCAGGCAGGTAGAAATCGTCAGAATTCAACCAGGCCACGATCTCGCCGCGGGCGCGGGCCATGCCTTTGTTGATGGCCTCGGCTTGGCCAGAATCGCGTTCGCTCACCCAATGCGCCAGATAGTGGGCATATCGCTGGATGATGTCCACCGACCCGTCGTTGGACGCGCCGTCTATGATCAGGTACTCGATCTGCGGGTAGTCCTGTTCGAGCACCGATCGAATGGCCTGTTCCAAGTAGCCGGCCTGGTTATACGAAGGAGTGACGATCGAGACAATCGGCATATGAACGGGTGGTTGAGTGGGCGAGTTGCGAGCGCGGCTGGAAGAAAGGGGCTTTCCCATCTTCTAAGACGTTGCGACCTGACGAAACCCACTCCGGCTTTGGCCATAGGACGCCGTCTTGGAGCGGCAGAGATGAACGTCTTTCGAAACAGTGATTTTGCAGTATGATTAGGTGGGAGGGCGTTGGGTTTGCTCCCACTCGAACACGATGATTGTACACGGTATTTGACACGCTATGGCGGAGTATCATTATGTCTGAGTCCGATGTGTTTATCCTGGCTGCAGTGCGTACCGCCATCGGGATCGGCAAGGAGAGCGGTGGGCTCTATCCCTTTCACCCGGTTGAATTGACCGCCTGGGTAATGCAGGAAGCGGTTCGTCGGGCGGGGGTGGATCCGGCCCGTCTCGATGATGTCATCTGGGGGGTGGTGACGCCGGTGGGGGATCAGGGGGCGAATTTGCCCCGTCTGAGCGTGCTGCGGGCCGGGTTTCCGGTGCATGTGCCGGCGGTGAGTCTGAATCGGATGTGCGGTTCGGGACAGCAGGCAGTGCACTTTGCTGCGCAAGCCATTTTGGCCGGCGATGCCGATCTGATTTTGGCCGGCGGGACGGAGATGATGTCGCATCAGCCGTTGGGGGCGGATTATCCGCGGGAGTGGCCGGAAGTGGGTCATCGTCTGATCCATCAAGGATTGAGCGCCGAGCTGATGGCCGAACGATGGAAGCTTTCGCGTGAAGAATTGGACGACTACGCCTACCAATCGCACCTCCGGGCTGGGCGCGCCATCCAGGCCGGCTACTTCGACGAGCAGATCTTGCCCGTCTCTCTGCCGAACGGCGAGCGGTTCGCGGTGGACCAAGGGGTGCGGCGGCCGCCCGATCGGGAAAAGATGCGCGCTCTCAAGCCGGTCTTCAAGCCCGATGGGGTGATCACCGCCGGCAATGCCAGCCAGGTGAGCGATGGCGCAGCGGCCTTGGTGCTCGCTTCGGCAGCCGCGGTGGGGCGATATAACCTGACGCCGCTGGCGCGCTTGGTGGCCCGCGTGGTGGTCGGCTCAGATCCGACGTTGATGTTGGATGGGGTAATCCCAGCCACGCAGAAGGTCTTGCGCCGGGCCGGCTTGACGCTGGACGACATGGACGTGATCGAGATCAACGAAGCCTTTGCTTGTGTTCCCCTCGCATGGGCCCACGAACTTCACCCAAATATGGAGAAGGTCAACCCCAACGGCGGCGCCATCGCCCATGGGCATCCTCTGGGGGCGACCGGCGCCATCCTGATGACCAAGTTGGTGCATGAACTGCAGCGCACTCGAGGGCGCTATGGCCTACAGACCATGTGTATCGGTCATGGCATGGCTACGGCCACAGTGATCGAGCGGGTGTAGGCTCGGACAGGGCCGGCGGCAAGGACGTTGGCCTGCGCCTTGCACCGCTACCGCTTCAGGCGGCGCGGGCACGTGCGGCCATCTCGGCCCGCAGGTCGGCGTGATCTCGATCGATGGTAAACAGGGCGCCGAGGTAGAATACAAAGCACAGCCCCCAAGCAACGCTTGGGATCAGCAGAATGGCGGTGTGTAGGTTGGTGGCGTCGGCGATGATGCCCGTGATCAGAGGAGCGAATGCTGCTCCGCCGTTCTCAATGAAATATTCGGTTGCCTGAGCGGTGGAACGCACTTCGGGCACGATGACGTCATACACCGTGGCGATCACGTTAGCCGAAGAGAGCGGCATGAAGACCGCCGTCAGGCACATAAAGATGAAAAAGCGAGTGCGCTCTTCAACGGGCGTGGTCACGGCCAGGACCAGGAAGATGGCCCCGAGCAAGACGCCAGTGCTGGAGACCAAAATGCGTCCTTTTCGGGTGTAGCGGAAGAGAAAATCGCCCATGGCGCCGCCCAGGAAGTATCCGCCGGCTAAGATCAGGATCACCGGCGCCATGGTGAACAGGATGCTGTTGGCGTCGTAGCCGCGTTCTTTCTCTAGGTAGGCGAAGAAGAAATAGGTGATCACGTTCCACGGGAAGACGCCGGCAAATCCTTGCAGGAACACGAACCACATGGTCTTTTTCTTGAAGATTTGTTTGGCTTCCTCCCAAGAGAATCGGAAGGTCTGCATCTCGGCCATATGTTCGAATTCTGGCTCCGCCTTGCCGCGCGGCATTTCTTTCACAAAGAGGAAGATCAAGAGCGCAACCACTATCCCTAGCGAGCCGGTCAGGTAGAAGATCGAGCGCCAGCCGCCGATCATCGGTGCGATCATCAAAGCCAGGATCATGCCAAGCAGGTAGCCAAGGGGTTGAGCTAATTGGAGCAGGCCGTATACTTTGCCACGCAGGGTGGGGCCGAAGTAGTCGGCCACTAGGGTGTATAAGCCAGGATAGGACGAGTCGTCTATGCCTGTGGAAGCGCGGGTGATCAGGAACATCGGGAAGGAGCGCGCCACGCCGTTGAGCCAGGTGGTGGATCCCCAAATGAACGATGCCAACGCTAGCAGTTTGGCGCGCGCATAGCGGTCGTATAGGTAGCCCCAGATCGGGTATAACAGGGTTGCTACGATCAGGGCGCCAGAGTTGATCAGCCCCCATTGGCGATTGTTCATCCCGAAGGTCTCGCTGATCGGGACTTGTAAGGAGCCAATCATCAGTTTGTCGGTCTGATGCAGGAGCATGAAGAGGAAGAAGATGAAGACCACTGCCCAACGGTAGGCGGAACGTCTTGGTGCCATGGTTGACCTCCGAAATGGGTTTTCCCAAGTATCAGGTGGAGGGGCGTGTGTGTCAAGAGGAGCTCATGGGTATGTGCCACAGATTGCCACAGATTCCACAGATGGTTTGGATGAAGTATGGGTTGACGGTGTTTGGGTATACGCGATGGCTAAATCTCAGTTGAGAAGTTACGCAGAGACTAAGCGTTGACAGAAGGTTGAATCGGCTTTGAAAAGACGGTGAAGATGAAGTCGCTCACTGCGGAGGTTCAATCAAGACTATGAATTTGCCAACTCTTGTTGAGCTGGAGTCTCTGGCCCGTCAGGCGGGTCAAATTTTGCAAGATGGGTATGAGAAAGAGCACGATGTGCAGTTAAAGGGGGTGATTGACTTGGTGACAGAGGTGGATCGTCAGTCGGAGACCTTTTTGCTTGGTGAGATTCGGACGCGCTGGCCCTACAGCCGCATCGTTGCCGAAGAGAGCGGTGAGAGTGGCCAGGATGGAGGGGTGGTGTGGTATATCGATCCCCTGGATGGCACGGTCAATTATACCCACGGCGTGCCGATCTTTTGCGTTTCGATCGCCTGTGCTTGGGATGGGGAAACACGCTTGGCGGTGGTCTATGATCCGATGCGAGATGAGTTGTTTTCGGCGGAGAGGGGAAAGGGGGCTTTTTTGAACGGACGGCGCCGGTTGGCCGCGTCACAGGTTGCGGAGTTGCGCGCCTCGTTGCTGGTGACCGGTTTCCCGTATGATACGTGGACGGCGAAGGTGAACAATTTGGAATACTTTGGCCGTTTTGCTCGTTTGACCCAGGGGGTACGTCGCTTGGGATCGGCAGCGCTGGATCTGTGTTATGTGGCCGCCGGCCGCTTTGATGGCTATTGGGAGCTGTCGCTTAGCCCATGGGATGTGGCCGCCGGCGCGTTGATCGCCCAGGAAGCCGGAGCACGCGTGACTTCGCTGAGCGGCGATGACGATTATCTGGTGCCCCCGTGCTCGATCCTGGCGGCTGCGCCGACGCTCTATGACCAGATGATGCGCGTGTTGCAGCAGTCCTGAAGAAAGGCAAGACCCCGTTCTTAGAAACGGGGTCTTATTCAAACTTGCAAGCGATTGGCTATTACGGGCAGATGACGATGCGATCGATGGTCCCCTTGTTGCCCACTAAGCGAAACTCTACGACGTGATCGCCCGGTGATAATGTCGGCGAGGTCCAGGTTTTCTTCCACAAAGTCGTTTCATCGGATTGGTGGATCTCGCCGATCTTGAAGCCATCCACATACACATCCAGCCGGCCATAGGCGGGGTCTTTGGTGAATACGAGACGGAATTGGGTGCCGTTGAACCAGAAGCGGGCCAGCGAGGCCGGCGGCGAGAGCAGCAGGTGATATTGCCCAGCCGTGGCGTTCGGATGGCTGATCGTCCGCACATCGCCAATATAGGACCAGATCGAATGCCCATCCTCGTAGGTACCGCAGGCAGCATACGGGCCAGTGTATTGAGCGTAGGAGTCGGCTGGGTTGGAGAGGGACCAATACCAGGCATCATCTAGAGTTCGGATGGCAAAGTAGTAGCGGACGCCAGGTGTCAGGCCCACTACAGTCATGCTCTGTAAGTTGCCGGCTGACAGGGGAAGTGGAATGACGCCGGCTGCCGGCCTGGCGTTGCTCCAGTCGAACAGATCGTTGATCGGAGCCATAGCGTAACGCACTTCGTATTTTTTGGCTTTGCCGTTATTGCCATCGTCTCCAGGAGCGGTCCAGGTCAACTCCACTTCCCCGTTGTTGGCGCCTAGGGATGCACTCAGATCGCTGATGGGATCGGGAGGACCGCCATCCACCAGGTTGTTGATCAGGATTTCGTCCACTGTCACCCGTCCCTGCGTCTTATGGACAAAGCGAACGGTGTGCGGCCCAAGAGCGAATATCGGACTGGTGTAGGTGAAGCGCCGTGG
Organism: uncultured Anaerolineae bacterium; assembly: GCA_937120535.1. Taxonomy (GTDB): domain Bacteria; phylum Chloroflexota; class Anaerolineae; order Anaerolineales; family Villigracilaceae; genus Denitrolinea. The sequence goes on along the minus strand of CAKZJX010000062.1, from coordinate 1,620 downwards.
GAAGGGAGTCTGCTGATCGATGGTGGCGATCAGGGCGCCGTCAACATACACATCCATTTTTCCATGCGTGGAGCCAGTGACGTAGGTGAACACGAACTGCGTGCCGGTGAAGTTAAACGTAGCCGAATTGCCGATCTTGCGCGAGATGTGCAGAGTTCTCTGGCGAGCCAGATCGTCTCGGATCGATTCCCAGGTGCCGTTGTACTGCCAGGCGGGGTGTCGGTTGTCATAGCCGCCGGGTCCAATGATGACCGGCGCAGTCGGAGTGGCTTCGACTCGGTTGGAAGGGGGACCCTGATTCCCGACTTCGTCCTCTGCGGCCAAGCAGAAGTGATATTTGACGCCGGGCCAGAAGCCGTTCAGCACGGCTTGTTGGGTGGTTCCGGCGATGGCCGGGGCCGGCAGGGTGAACGGGTAGACGTTTCCACTGGCCCAGTCCGCTACGCAGTCGGGAGGCGCAACGAAGTATCGCAACTCATAGCGCCGGGCCGTGCCGACGTTTTTGTCATCCCCCACAGCTTTCCAGGCCAGGACGACTTGGCCGCTGGTGTTGACCGAGGCGTTGAGGGTGGTGATTTTGGAGGGGGAAATGCCGTCGGGAAAGGCATAGATTCGCACGTAGTCGAAGTTGGCCTTGCCGCCTGGGGTGTGGAGCAGCTTCAATTTGTGCACTCCGTCTGAAAGGGGAGGGCTGCTCCAGACTTGATTGGGGACGTAGTTCGCGCTGCCTTGATTGAGGGTCCCCATCAGGACGTCATCAATGTAGATGTCCAGCGAACCCATGTTTGGGCCGAGGGAATAGACCAGGTCAATCTGACCGCCGTCAAAGTAGATGAGGGCCCAATTGTTCTCGCTGTGGGAGACATGAATGGCGTTCTTATAGGCGCCCGACATCGGCACGGCTTGCCAATCGGTCTGGAAGCTGAAATAGGGCTTTTCGGAGGCATCCCATTTCTTGCCGGCCACTGTGCTCCAGGCCACGTTTCGGGCTACAAACCGGAAGTTCAGATTCATCCGATACTGGGCAGCAGCAGTTCCGGTTTTCCGGACGACTTCGATATAGTAGCGTACGCCGCCTCGCAAGAGCAGGTTGACCGACGAAACCGTTCCTCCTGCGTTGTCGTTACAGCCGAGTTGGATCAGGTTACCGGGCGCAAGCGGATCGTCTTGGAACACGGCCAGGACAGTGTCGTAGGTGCTGCCCACGGTGTTGATGGTCACTTCACCAGATTGGGGGAGCGCGAAGGTGTACCATACCGAGTTGAGGTGTTGCGAGCTCCCGCCACAGGTGATCACCGGATCGTTGGCTTCAGTGGTAGCGCCTGTAATATCAAGGATGGTGTGCGAGAAGGGATTGGCATTGACGGCAATAGCATTTGCCCGGTTGTCGTTCGCAGGGGCCGGCGCTGCGTAGCTAGGCGAGGCCGTGCCGGCAACAGTCAAGATCAGGCCGATCACGACCAGCCCGCGCCATAGAGCGCGCAAAGGCATGTGTGTTAGGCTAGATAACATGAAACCTCCATAGTGAATAATCTCGTGGGTTTTTATTGGTTAACGTCATGGAACCGGATGTTGTTCTCTCGTGTTTTAGCGAAGGGTATTGTATCGTTATTCTCGGAA
>CAKZJX010000061.1 GCA_937120535.1 uncultured Anaerolineae bacterium | reverse complement strand
TCCTTAAGGATTGTTTCCAGTCTCTCTTCTGCATTGCTCTCCGATAGTTCTGCCCGGATCAATACAGAGGCATAATAGAAACCAACTAAAAACAGACCAATTCCGATCCATTTCTTCATGCCGCCACCCTCCATACAGTAAAGTTGCCGAAGAGCTCGGCGCCGGTGTCGATGGCGCCGTTTCCATTCCGGTCCCAGACGAGCAGCGCATCATCCTTGCTTACCCAGCCGGTGCGGGTCAGGACGCCGTCGGCATCGAAGTCGAAGTAGGCGCCGGCGGCAAGACCCACGGTTTCGAGGCCGTCGCCGTCGAGGTCGAGGAGGATGGGGTCGCGGGGAGGTTGCCAGCGTTTGGCGCGGTTGAAGGGGTCTTTAATCTCATTCTCGCAAGGGCTGCCAAAAAGGTCTTTGGACACATCTATTCCGAGATGCTCTTTGAACATCGCCTGAATCGCTGGATCGGCAAGGGCGTTAAGGCCTACTAAAGCGGCAGCAATCTTCGCCCATCCAAGAAGGCCGGTAGATATACCCAGTATTGCAGCGGTTAATGTGAGCGTCTGCACAATGCCGACAGTAATTGCCAAGGCCTCCCGGTTGAATGTCACGCCACCGATAATCCCGTTGTGCGGCTGACTTTTTATTGTTGCTTCTAATCCTGCAGCCATGCTTGCAGGCACCCTAAAGTTTGCGACTATTTCGAGTGCCAAGCCTTGTGCGCAAGCGGCGGCTGCAGGCGGCAAGACCTTGGCACTTGTCGATAAAATGAGTGCGGCTGTACATGATTTATTGGCTAATACAAGAAGCGTTCTATCGGTGTCGCTTGGCGTTATGGGCGGCTTGTTCGGGCAGGACATTTGAATTCTCCTCAATCATGCGAAATACACAGGGATTAGCGTCAAGAAAAACAGTGCGGCTACAAGCCACGGATTCTTGTCAACTAAAAGCCAGACCGTGAAATAAGAGATTGCGAGTAATCGAAACGGCATATAAAAAACGGCAAGGATGCTGCCTTTGAAAATATTTTTGACAAGATAATCTCTGCTTTCGCGTATTTCATTCGAAGTCGGTGCCTTAAACGCGATATCAAAGCCGATGCCAATCTTCATTGGCACATACATAAGTAATGCAATAAAAAGAATTGGGCGCATAAAATCAGAAATACAAACAAATAAGTCAAACATATCTTCTCCTTTATCAAATTTCTCTTCAAATTTTTGTTATTCAAAAAAAGCCCGTCACTTCAATCTTCCCTGGACCAGATAGATCGCCTGGGGACGCAGGAATAAGACCGTATTCCGTTTGCCTCCCATCCGGATGGGTTACAGATATAAAGGTGTGTGGATTGATGTTTCCCGGTCGCAGACCTACATCTACCCGCATCTGAACGCTTGCTTGCCCACTCATTTGTTCACCTCGATAGTTGCAAATGGTTTAACGTTTTTGATCACTAGGCCAGAAGTACGATATTTTTCATGCGTTTCGCGGAACGCGTTGATTGTTATGGGAACACCACCTGTGATCTGCATGCCGTCCGTAAGCGATAACGCAACAACGGTTAGAAATGCCGCCTGATTTCTTTCGCCAACCTCATAGAGGTGGACCAAGACCAAACTGTCAGTTTCGATTGTGCCTGGAAGGAGGTCGTAGCACTCCCTTGGCGTCTTGCATAAGCCTTTTGATACCAAGGCACGATGCATGGCGTCTCCAAACTTCTTGCCCTGCTCAGAATATTTTTTTCCCCCGGCATATACCTCCAGAGACGAAAACAAAAAGATGCTGCCCACAAGGCAAGCACCAAATATCGACATCAAGCCACGAAGAGCGGATATTCTAAAAAACGCGATTGACATGAATTTCATCAACTTTCCTCCTTCACCAAACCCAAATGCATGGCCTGCTGCCCCATATTCACCACCTCATCCACCTGCAAGCCCTTGGGCACCTGGTGGGTGATGAAGATCATCGTCACCTTGCCCTTGAGCCGGTTGATGGTCTGTGCGAAGTGCTCGGCAGTCTGTTGATCCAGATTAGAGATGGCCTCGTCGAAAATCAGCACCTTGGGCCGTTTGAGCAGTGCGAGGGCAATCGCAATGCGCTGGCGCTGACCGCCGGATAGCCCCCCGATCTCGGTCTGGTAGCCCTGCGGCAGCTTTTCGATCACGTCGTGGATTTCCGCCGCCGTGCACGCGGCGATCACGTCCTCGAAGCTCGCATGCGGGTGGGCCATGATGAGGTTGTCGTATACCGTGCCGGAGAACAGCACGGTCCCCTGCGGCACCACGCCGAAGTAGGCTCAGAGCTCGTTGGCGGCCAGTTGCCGGATGTCGCGCCCATCCAGGGTGATTCTCCCTTCCTGCGGCCAGTAGAAGCCTTGCATCAGCTTGGCCAGCGTGCTCTTGCCGCAGCCACTGGGGCCCATCAGCACGGTGAGCTTGCCGGTGGGGATGGTGAGATTTAGGTTGCGATAGAACCAGGGGTGTTGCTCGGAATTGCGAAAGCCCACATCGCGAATGTCGATGCGGCTCTCGCCGCTCGCGGCCCGCTGTGGGGTCAGGGTGAAGGGTTCCTGCGGCATGTCGAGGATGTCGCCCAAGCGCTTGACCGCGACGCTCGCCTGCTGGAAGTCCTGCCATAGTCCCACCAGCCGCATCACGGGCTGCGAAAGGCGGCTTGCGAACATCTGGAATGCGACCAGCATGCCGACCGTCAGCCCGACGTTCTGCATCACGTACCAAGCACCGACGATGAGGATGGACAGCGTCATTACTTGCTCCAACCCGTTGGCGACCACGTTGTAGGTGTTGCCTACCTGCCGGGTGGCGAAGCCGGCCGAGAGGTATTGCGCCAGATAGGTGCCGTAGCGCTTGTCCATCACAGACTCCAGTTGCAGGGATTTGACCGTGGCTATGCCCGAGAGGTATTCGGTGAGGAAGGCCTGTTGCGGGCGCCGAGCAGGAACTGCTTGTCCAGCCGCGCACGGAAGACGGGCACCATGATGAGGCTGGCGATGACGA
>CAKZJX010000060.1 GCA_937120535.1 uncultured Anaerolineae bacterium | reverse complement strand
TCTTCCCATGATCAATGTGGCCCATCGTTCCCACATTCATATGCGGCTTGGTCCGCTCAAATTTTTGCTTCGCCATGAGACACTCCTTTGCAAACGACAAAGATTACTTAATGATTTCTTTAGCCACTGCTTCTGCTACCGGAGCATAGTGATCGAACTCCATCGAGAAGACCCCACGCCCCTGGGTAGCAGAACGCAGAACGGTTGCGTACCCAAACATTTCCCCTAATGGCACCATGGCCTTGATGGCCTGGGCGTTTCCAGGGCGCATCTCCATGCCCTGGATCATGCCACGCCGGCTGTTGAGCTGGCCGATGACATCGCCGACATACTCTTCAGGCACAATTACCTCTACCTTCATGATCGGCTCCAACAAGATCGGCCCACCTTTCTGAACCCCTTCTTTGAAAGCCATCGAAGCAGCCATCTTGAAGGCCATCTCGCTGGAGTCGACCTCATGGTACGAACCATCATACAAGATCGCCTTCAGGTCTACCACCGGATAGCCGGCAATCACGCCGCTCTCGGCGGCCTCGCGAATCCCCTTTTCCACTGCCGGGATATATTCGCGCGGGATCACGCCGCCCACGATCTTATCTTCAAACACGATCCCACTGCCGCGTTCGACAGGCTCTAGGGCCAAGACCACATGTCCATATTGACCACGGCCACCGGTCTGCTTGACATATCGCATTTCGGCGCGCGGCACCTTGCGGGTGATCGACTCCCGATAGGCTACGCGAGGCTGACCGATGTTGGCCTTCACCCGAAATTCGCGCAACATGCGATCTACTAGCACTTCCAGGTGAAGCTCGCCCATACCGGAAATGATGGTCTGACCGGTGTTTTCATCGGTGCGCACACGGAACGTCGGATCTTCTTCGGAGAGCTTGCGCAGGGCTTCGCTCATCTTCTCTTGATCGGCGTTCGACTTAGGCTCAATGGCCACCGAAATCACCGGTTCAGGGAAGGTGATGCTCTCGAGCACGACCTTTCGGCTATCGCATAATGTATCGCCGGTAAACGTCTCTTTGAAGCCCAGTGCAGCAGCAATGTCGCCGGCGCGCACCTCGGTAATCTCCTCGCGGCGATCCGCATACATGCGCAGTAGACGACCAATTCGCTCCCGCTTGCCCTTGGTGGAGTTGTATACCATCGTGCCTTGGGTCAGCGTGCCGGAGTAGACTCGGAAGTAGGCCAAGCGGCCTACGTAGGGATCGCTCACGATTTTAAAGACCAAGGCGCTGAGCGGAGCGTTATCGTCGGCCGGCAATTCGATGATCGTCTCCGGCTGGTCCGGGTCGGTGCCGCGCACGGGCGGAATATCGATCGGGGAGGGCAAGTAATCAATCACCGCATCCAGCAAAAGCTGGATCCCCTTGTTCCGAAGGGCCGATCCGCAGAAAACGGGTGTGGCGCGGTTAGCGATCACGGCTTTGCGAAGCGCGCGTTTGAGTTCCTCCACGGTGATCGTCTCGCCTTCTAGGTACTTGACGGTCAGATCGTCATCCAGCTCGGCAATCCGCTCCACCAATTGCATGCGTGCCTCTTCTGCCTGGGTGCGCAGCTCGGCCGGGATCTCGATCTCCTTGATCTCACGGCCCATTTCGTCCTCCCAGACAAAGCTCTTCATGGTCAGCAGGTCAACCACGCCCCGGAAGGATGACTCAAATCCAATCGGAAGCTGCATCGGGATCGGATTGGTGCCTAGGCGATCCTGGATGGTCTGAATGGTCCACTCAAAGGAAGCGCCCACGCGATCCATTTTGTTGACAAAGCAGATGCGAGGCACGCCGTAGCGATCGGCTTGTCGCCAGACCGTCTCCGACTGCGGCTCCACGCCTTGCACAGCGTCAAAGATCACCACGCCACCATCCAGGACGCGCAGCGAACGTTGGACTTCGGCCGTGAAGTCAATATGGCCAGGGGTATCGATCAGGTTGATGCGATAGCCCTTCCAGTCGGCCGAGACAGCCGCCGAAACGATAGTAATCCCCCGCTCGCGCTCCTGTTCCATCCAGTCCGTGACCGTCGTGCCCTCATCCACCGATCCCAAGCGATGAGTGCGACCGGTATAGAACAGGATTCGCTCGGTGGTTGTCGTCTTTCCGGCGTCAATATGGGCAATGATGCCGATGTTCCGATATCGCTCCAGCGGATACTCGCGTGCCATAAAAAGAATTACCTACTTCGAGATCAGATACGATAGTGCGCAAAGGCACGATTGGCCTCGGCCATTTTATGAGTTTCATCGCGCTTGCGGATAGCGTTGCCCGTCTCGTTGGCCGCATCCATCAGCTCGGCCGCCAGTTTCTCGGGGAAGGATTTGCCCGGTCGTTGGCGCGCCGCATCGAGGATCCAACGAATCGCCAGGGTGAGGCGGCGATGGGCCGGCACTTCCATCGGAACCTGATAGGTTGCGCCGCCCACTCGGCGCGGCCGAACTTCCATAATGGGTCCGACGTTCTTCAATGCCGTTTCAAAGACCTCGATCGGGTCCTTTTGAGTCTTCTCGCGGATGATGTCCAGAGCGTCGTGGACCAGACGCGTAGCCAGGCTTTTCTTTCCGCGCGACAAAACGTGGTTGATCATCTTCTGCACGGTCACGCTGTTGTAGCGCAGATCCGGCATAATGATGCGTCGCTCAGGGGTTCCTCGTCTCATCGTCTACCTACCGTCTTATTTCGGACGCTTAGCGCCGTACTTGGAGCGGCCCTGCCTGCGATTGGTCACGCCAGTCGTGTCCAGGGCCCCGCGCACGATGTGGTAGCGCACACCAGGCAGGTCCTTCACACGACCGCCGCGCACCAAGACCACCGAGTGCTCCTGCAGCTGATGTCCCTCGCCGGGGATGTAGGCAGTCACCTCGATGCCGTTCGTCAAGCGGACGCGGGCAATCTTGCGCAGCGCGGAATTAGGCTTCTTCGGGGTCATCGTACGCACAACGGTGCATACGCCACGCTTCTGCGGCGCGCCGCCTGGCTGACGAACACGGCGCTGCGTGAACGAGTTGAGTGTATATTGCAAAGCTGGCGCTTTGCTCTTGACCTTCTTGGTCTTGCGACCTTTACGAACAATTTGGTTGATCGTGGGCACATTGCCTCCACAAACACAAAATTAGCAGAAGACGTCTTTCCAGAAAATGAGGCCATCACAACCAGCCGGATGGCCTCATTTGTTCCAAACCTTTCACTGAAGCAAGACAACGAGCTGAGAAATAACGGTGTTAGATTGTATCACGCGCTTCGTGTTACGTCAAGAACTGCGGAGGGTGCACTGTAACAAATTTGGTGGGCAAAAATACGACAAGAGCAAAAGGCCCACTCCTGCCCAGAGCATTTGGCGCTTCTCTGTCCAAAACTAAGCCGCTGCCAGGCTTCCCGCTAGTAGACCAGCGGTAGTTTTATCGCCTCGAACACGCTCGGCTCGGTGTTTGATTCGCCCAATCATTGGTTCGGTGCGGTGATTCGTCCAAGGAATGGCCGGGTCATGAGCGAACTGAATCTATCTCGCCCGATCCTGGCTCAGGCGCAGGATCAAAGCACGCAATTTTTCCGAGGGCGTGCGTCGCTCGTCCGGCTGACTGGTCCGTCCGGGAAGCTGTTCCCACAGCTGGTATAACGCCTTGTCCCCATCGCAGGGCAAGGCGGTCAGCGCCTCCAGGAGGCGGTCGAGCACCGGCTGCCACTCCTGAGAGAGTTGGGCGTGCAATTCTGGCAAAGTTCTTCTTCGATGCAATCTATCACCTCCCATCTTACGAGGAGCTCGCCTTTTTTCAAAACCTGACAAGAGCATTCGAAAATTCTTTGCCGATCTAGCAGATGCGGTCAAAGTTACCGTCAACGAACGGCAGAACAAAGACAATTTATGAGCAAGTGCTCGTTGGCCTGAACCCTCCCAGCGAAGAGCAATGTGCCTTCGTTTATTCGTTGTCCCAATTCGTTGACGGCTTTGCTCACCATCGAACGGCCTAGCGTTTGATCCTCTCCAAACCCGCCAAAAATGTTACAGTGTCGTACTGTTCTTGGAACGGTCCCCGTTCAGTATCGTTTCCTAAGATTGTCGACAACTTGGCTATTGTCTCCTGGTTGACATCGGACTACAATCTCAGTATGCATCACGAACGGGAACGCAAAAGCCTGTTGGCAGTGAACCTTGGCCTTCTAGCCAATATCCTACTTTCGGTGGTGAAGACGTTTGTCGGCGTGGTGGGACACAGCCCAGCCCTGTTGGCTGAAGGGATCAATTCCACTTCTGATGTGGCCTCCTATGTCGTTACATCCATCTTTGTCCGCTTGGCCAACAAGCCAGCCGATACCGAGCACCCATATGGACATCACCAACTCGAGAGCATTGCCTCGTTGACTGTGGGTGCGTTCATCGTGGTCACAGCGATTACGATCTTCTGGGACGCCTTGGACAAGATCTGGGACATGCTAGACGGCGTCTTAATCTCTCAAGGTGCAGCCGATGTTGCACTCTGGGTTGCCTTAGGCACAGTTGTTCTCAAAACTGCCTTGTTCTTCTATACCCGTCGGTTGGCCAACCAGATCCATCATCCGGTCGTGTTTGCTTTGGCCTACGACCATCGCAACGATATCTTCTCCGCCGGCGCGGCCTCGCTGGGCATCTTCTTCGGTCAACGTGGTTTGCCTTGGCTCGATCCCTTGGCCGGCGCCCTAGTAGCGTTGCTCATTTTACGCACCGGTATCTTTATCCTCCGCGAGTCCTCCATCGAACTCATGGATGCCGTCCCTAGTCGCGTTCTCGCTGAGCAGATCGTTCATCACCTACAACAAGTAGATGGCGTGATCCAACTCGAGGAACTTCAAGCCCATCGTTTCGGCCCGCACATCGTCATCAACATGACCATCGGCATTGATGGCTTCCTGAGCGTCTCAGAAGGGGATATCATTGCCACCGCTGTCGAACGTCTGATCAGCGAAAACATTCCCAACGTGTTGCGCGTTCACGTTCATTATCACCCGGCCCGCACGGACCGATCCAATCTGACGATCGATGAGATTCTAGACGAAGCGCGTCGCAACCTGGCGCTTTCCTGACCCTAAGCCTCCTTCATCACCCGTTCAACCCATTGGGCCGGCTCCGACTCCCCTCTGCCGGGTCTCCACCAAACCAAAAACTCCACATTCCCTTTTGGCCCCAAGAGTGGACTGCGCATCAGGCCATGTATACCCAGCCCCTGTTGTTGAGCAAATGTCAATATGTCCAACAAGACCTGGCGATGAATGGCCGGATCGCGGATCACTCCTTCCCCGCGCGCTGCCTCTTGACGGCCGGCCTCAAATTGCGGCTTGATCAGAGCCACAATCCCAGCGCCTTGTTCCGTGGACGTTTCCCTTCCCTCGGCCGGCCTCAACCATTGGCAGAGGGCCGGCAACAACAACTTGAGCGAAATAAACGAAGCATCCACTGTCACCAAATCGATTGGCTCGGGCAGCGCCTCTAGAAAACGAGCGTTGGTCTGCTCCATTACAATCACCCGGGGATCATTGCGCAACTTCCAGTGTAACACACCCTTCCCCACATCGATCGCATACACCCTATGTGCCCCGCGCTGCAACAAACAATCGGTAAATCCGCCGGTAGAAGCGCCCACATCAGCGCAGACCAAGCCATGCACATCCAAGCCAAAGCGACTCAGCGCTGCATCCAACTTCTCTCCCCCTCGCGAGACGAATCGCGGCCCTGAAATGACCTCGATCACCACATCCTCGCCGACCATCGTCCCGGGCTTAAGCGTTATCTGTCCCTTCACCCGCACCTGGCCGGCCAAGATCAACGCCTGTGCCCTTGCCCGTGATTCAGCCAACCCACGCTTTGTCAACAACACATCCAGCCTTACTTTTGCCACACCATCATTATATCCCTCCTCTCTGCTCTCCTGCTCTCCCCTTTCCTCGCTTATAATCTCCCCCATGCTCGTCGCTCTCCTCAAAACCATGCGCCTGCGCCACTGGACGAAGAATGGATTTGTATTCTTCGCCCTCGTGTTCGACAAACAACTCTTCCAGCCCGAACCGTTTGCTCGCACCCTGGCTGGATTCCTTCTCTTCTGCTTGATCTCCAGTGCCGTCTATATCTTCAATGACCTAGCCGATCTCGAAGTCGATCGCCTGCATCCCGAAAAACGAAAACGCCCGCTCCCTTCTGGTCAGCTTCCCCTGTCGGTGGCGTGGATCGCCGGCTTCCTCTTAGCCACCCTATCCATCGGGATGGCTTGGTTACTCTCGACGGGATTCGGTCAAGTAATCGTGTTCTACTTCCTGCTCAATCTCGCCTATTCCCGTTGGCTAAAGCACATTCCCATCGTAGATGTGCTGATTGTAGCGGCTGGCTTTGTCTTACGTGTACATGCTGGCACCACGCTGATTACTGTGGAGCGCTTCTCACCTTGGCTCTACGTTGTAACCACCCTAGGCTCGCTCTACCTGGGCTTTGGCAAACGCCGCGCCGAATTAGCCTTGCTCAATCAAGGGGCGGGCTCCCATCGCAAAGTCCTTGAAGGCTATACCATCCCTCTGCTCGACCAATACGTTACCATCGTCTCGGCTGCCACCATCCTAGCCTACTCCCTCTACACCTTCTCGGCGCCCAACCTACCCCCCAACCACAGCATGATGCTGACCATTCCCTTTATCGTCTACATCATTTTTCGCTATCTCTACATCATCCAAGTCACCCATGATGCCGGCGCTCCCGAAGAAGTGTTGCTCTCCGATCGCCCCATACAAATTGCCATTGTCCTGTTTGGCATTGCCCTCCTGATCATCTTCTACTTTCAACAATAAGCCATGGTCACCGCCTCGGCACCTGGCAAGATCATCCTCTTTGGCGAACATGCGGTCGTCTATGGCCAGCCGGCCTTGGCTGTCCCGGTGAATTGCGTCTATGCAGAAACCACCGTTGCCGAATCGCCCCGCCCCGGAGTCTGGATCCACGCTCCTCAAATTTCCCTGCACACCGACCTGACCTCGCTTCCTGCCGGACACCCCATCGGGTCGGCCATCCAGATCGTTTTCCACCGCCTGGGCATCTCCTCGCCTCCCGCTCTCGAGATTCACATCGCCTCGACCATTCCCATTGCCTCCGGCTTAGGATCTGGAGCAGCTGTCACCATTTCTCTCCTCCGCGCCCTATCGGCCTTTCTCGGTCATCCTCTCTCACCTGACGACGTCAACGCCTGTGCTTATGAGATCGAGAAACTGCATCATGGCACCCCTTCAGGCATCGACAACACCGTGATCACCTATGCCAAACCAGTATACTTTATCAAGGGTCGTCCTCCCGAGCCGCTGAGCGCGGGCCGGCCATTTACCTTGCTGATCGGAGATACTGGCATCGCCGCACCCACCCGCCAATCCGTGGCCGATGTTCGGAAACTGTGGGAATCCGATCCCACACGCTGGGAGATAATCTTTGATCGAATCGGTCATATCGTTCGCCTGGCTCGACAGGCCATAGAACAGGGCAAAATTGATGAGCTTGGCCCCCTAATGGATGTTAATCACGCACTATTGCAACAGTTGACCGTCTCTTCGCCAGAACTTGATCGGTTGGTAGAGGCCGCTCGACGGGTCGGTGCACTTGGAGCTAAACTCTCCGGCGGTGGTCGTGGGGGCAACATGATCGCTCTAGTAGAGGCCGGCGACACTGCCCGAGTAGAACAGGCGTTGCGCCGGGCCGGCGCCCGAGAGGTGATTGTGACCCAAGTCGGTGCATCTTAAAAAACCTTCCGAAGCCTAAGCGACTTCGGAAGTCAATGCCCTGCCTGCTTAGCCACTACTTGGCCATCACTTTAATCGTCTTGGAACGGGCCGATTCGGCCTTGGGCAGGCGCAATGTGAGCACGCCATCGGTAATCCGAGCCTCTGCTTTTCCGGTCTCGATGGAGGTGGGTAAGCGCAATGAACGGCGAAATGCACCTTGTGGCAGCTCACAAATCAGGTACTCCTTATTATCGTCGCGCTTGAATTCACCCTCGATGGTCACTATATCGTCCAACACGGTGATGGTCACATCCTCGGCCTTCAAACCTGGTGTCAGTGCCGTCAACACAAACGCATCGTCTTCTTCGCGCACATCGACTGCCAGTTTATAGGTCGTTTCATCCTCTGCCATCCGCATCCAGCGACGGGGGGCAATATACCGACGATAGGAAATGGGTCGAATATAGAACGTCAAGGCTCTCTCCTTTCTTGGCTATACCGTTGAAGTACCTGTATCGTATCCACTCCCTGTTGGAGATACGATAAGGAAAGGTTGACATTTCGTTAGAGCTTTGATGAAAATCCATAAGATCACCCTCAAAAAGCGGGCATACAGCCATTGGGGCTGTTCAAACCAAGAAGAGATGCCCACTCGCCCAAGAGCATCTCGAATTCCTACCGTGCATGAGTAAGTAAAAGAGGGCTTGTTCAATAAGTACCCTTGACGCGTAAGGAGAGCCCGGTAGGGGAGCGGCTAAATTATGGGTTGATAAACTGAAACACATGAGCGGGATAGTTCGGAAAACGCTGCTTGCGCCACGGACGGCAGTGGAAGCAGTACAGAAAAATCTTCCAGGCTGCCTTCCAGGCTTCTGGACCACGCGAAAAACAGCGCGAGCGTCGCGCCAGGCGAGCGAGATCACGGCCTCGCTCGGCGTTCTTCCCTTCGGGGTCGGCCTGTGCTTGGGATCCGGCCTCCACCCTGCCGTGCAACGTGAGTCGCATGGGAACCCAACACGTAGACCACAGAGCCTCCCCGTGTCTTTGTGTCTCTGTGTGAAAAAAACCCTTTTTATCCACTCTCCAACATCCCTGGGGAGTTTGTTTTGACGATTTTGCTGTTATAATTTGGCTAGCTTTGCCGGGATGTTGGAAAGGAGGTTAGAACACCTGTTGCTGGACTGATCTTCCATCGAACCCAAGCCACTCTTTTGGAGGAGAAATGAGAAAAAAGCTATTTGCCTTGATGACTGCAGCGCTGATCGCAGCCTTGGTTTTGGCAGCTTGTGGTCCGTCTGCTACCCAGCCCCCAGCGACCAAGCTGCCGGCTCCTGCTCAACCTACTCAACCTCCTGCCGTCCAACCTACCCCTCCGCCGGCCACCGAACCAGCTCCGCCTGCAGACATTCCGATTGCCACGTATGATGGCAAGAGCCTGTCGGTGCCGCCGGAGGAGTGCAACGGCGATTATACGGGCTTGATTCAATCGGTGGTGGCTACGGATGATCACACGGTGGTCTTCACCCTGTGCCGCCCCGATCCGGCTTTCCTGTCTAAGATCGCCTTCAACGTCTTCTCCATCTATCCTTCGGAATGGTTGGAAGCAACCGCCAAGGATGGAAAGCGCACCAGCGAGGGATTGGAGAAACCGGTTGGAACCGGTCCATATATTCTCCAGGAATGGAAGCGCGGTGAAAGCATCACCTTTGTGGCCAATCCGGATTACTATGGTGAGCCTCCGGCAGCCAAGACGTTGATCTTCCGCTGGTCTACCGAGTCGGCAGCACGCTTGCTGGAGTTGCAGGCCGGCACCGTGGACGGGATCGATAACGTCGGCCCCGATGACTTTGAAGTGATCCGCAACGATCCGAACCTGCAACTGATGATCCGGCCGGCCCTGAACATCTTCTATATCGGCATCACCAACACCTTCAAGCCATGGGATGATGTTCGGGTGCGCAAAGCGATCGCCATGGGCATCGATCGCCAGCGCATCGTGGATCAGTTCTATCCGCCCGGCTCGGAGGTCGCCAGCCATTTCACACCTTGTGCGATTCCCAACGGCTGCGTGGGCGATGCATGGTACGACTTCGATCCTGAGGCAGGGCGCCAATTGTTGGCCGAGGCAGGCTTCCCCGATGGCTTCAAGACCAAGCTGTACTATCGCGACGTAGTGCGCGGTTACCTGCCCCAGGTGTCGAACGTGGCGCAGGACATCCAGGCCCAGTTGAAGAACAACTTGAACATTGACGCCGAGATCGTGCTGATGGAGTCGGGGGCCTTCATCGAAGCCTCCAGCGCGGGTTCTCTGGATGGTCTGTATCTGCTCGGGTGGACCGCCGACTATCCTCACGTCACCAACTTCTTGGACTTCCACTTTGGGCGGGCTAACCCACAGTTTGGCAATCCCTTCCCAGAAATCTATGACAATCTGGAAAAGGGCGCCCAAATCGTCGATCCAAAACAATCCGAACCATACTATGTAGCGGCCAACAACGCCATTCGGGAACTGGTGCCGATGGTGCCTGTGGCACACGGCGGTTCGGCCACGGCCTATCGGGCTGACGTGACCAACCCGCAAGCTAGCCCGTTGGGCAACGAGTTGTTTGCCTTCTCCAAGCCCGGCGATCGGGACACTTTCGTTTGGATGCAGAATGCAGAGCCGATCAGCTTGTTCTGCGCCGACGAATCGGATGGCGAGTCGCTTCGGGCATGCGAACAGGTGATGGAGGCCCTGTATGGCTTCACCATCAATGGCACTGATGTGGTCCCCGTTCTGGCCGAGTCTTGCGATCCGAATGCCGATCTGACGGTTTGGACCTGCTCGCTGCGCAAGGGTGTCAAATTCCACGACGGCACGGACTTCGATGCCTATGATGTGGTGGCCACGTTCAACATGGGCCTCAACATCGCTTCGCCCACCCATGCGGGCAACACCAATCTCTGGGATTACTACGATTACCTCTGGGGCTTGATGAAGAAACCCGGCCAGTAATCAGTGATCCCCTCCTTCTGCATCCAGGCAATTCATACGGGATGGCGGAGAGCCCGCCATCCCGTATGGCCAACTAGCAAGGAACTCCTCGTATGATCCAATATATCGTTCGACGTTTCCTTTCCTCGCTCCCTGTCTTGTTCGGTATTCTCCTGGTGACCTTCACCCTGGCACGGGTCATTCCAGGAGATCCATGCCGAGCAATTTTAGGTGAGAGGGCCACTCAAGAGGTCTGTGATCGCTTTATCCGCGAAAAAGGTTTGGATCGTCCCATCCTCGTGCAATTTTGGGTCTACTTGGGGGAGATCGCTCGCGGCGATTTTGGCCAATCCTTCCGTTACAGCATGCCGGTGACTCGGCTTTTGGTGGAGCGTCTTCCTACTACCCTAGAACTGAGTTTTGCAGCCCTCTCGGTGGCGATGGTGATCGGCATTCCCCTGGGAATCCTGGCGGCGGTGAGACACAACTCCTGGATTGATGTGCTGACGATGATCTGGGCCAATATCGGGGTATCTATGCCGGTCTTCTGGTTAGGCTTGATGTTAGCTTATGTTTTTTCGCTGTTGCTCAAAGATACATCGTTCTGGCTACCCCCTTCAGGTCGCCTCACACCCGGCGTGCCCGATACACCTTTTTATGAGGTTTGGAACCTCTCATTCCCAGAAAACGGTTTTCTGGCCGGCCTATACGTTTTCATTTCCCGGTTGAATATTCTGAACGCCTTGTTGACAGCCAACTGGATTCTGCTCAAGGATGCAATACAACATCTGATTTTACCGGCTCTGGCTTTAGGCACCATCCCCATGGCTCTGATCGCCCGCATCACACGTTCGGCCATGCTGGACGTGCTCGGGCAAGATTACATCCGCACTGCTCGAGCTAAAGGGTTGCCTTATCATGCAGTAGTGTTCAAACATGCATTTCGTAACTCGCTGATCCCTCTGGTGACCGTGATTGGATTATCTCTGGGCAGCCTACTAGGTGGAGCGGTGTTGACGGAGACCATCTTTGGACTGTCCGGCGTAGGACGGACGTTGTACGATGCCATCACAGCGCGCGATTATGGGATCGTCCAGGCGTTTACGGTGGTCATTGCTATTATTTTTGTGATCATCAACTTGATCGTGGATATCTCCTACGCCTATTTGGATCCTCGCATTCGGCTGCGTTGATCGCCGCTACAGCCGGTCCGCATTCGATATTCGATAGATGACCTATGGAAGAGAAGAAACAAGTCACTTCCCTGGATGCAGAAGCTCTCTCGCTGCGTCCCATGAATCTATGGCAGCTGGCCTGGCGCCGGTTGTTTCGTCGGCGCTCGGCTCTGGCCGGCCTCGCCATTCTAGGCGTGCTGGTCTTTATCGCCATGACTGCCGATTGGCTGGCTCCCTACGACCCTAATCTATCCATGTTGGACGTTGAAAACTATCCGCACGAATATGCCAAACGCCGAGTGCCTCCCTGCATTCACTTATTCGGCTGCCCACGGGAACAACCTCAACATCTAGCCGGTTTAGATGGCAATATCCGTGATGAGTTTAGCCGTCTGTTGTTTGGCGCGCGCCTGAGTTTGATCATCGGTTTTTCCACGGTCACCTTTGCTATCGTGATCGGCACCATCCTGGGCGCGGTGAGCGGCTATTTTGGGGGATGGATCGACAATATCATCATGCGCATCATGGATGTGTTGCTGTCTTTCCCTTCACTCCTATTGGCGATTGCCATTGTCACTGTGCTAGGACCTGGCCTGATCAATGCCTTGTTGGCGATCGGCATTGTCTCCATTCCGGCGTATGCGCGGGTGATGCGCGCCTCGGTGCTCTCGGTGCGTGAGATGGATTTCATCACTGCTACCCGTGCTATCGGCGGATCAGATGCCCTGATCCTGTTCAGTCGCATTTTGCCCAATGCCTTCACTCCCCTGATCGTTCAGGGTACCCTTGGTATTGCCTCCGCCATTTTGGATGCAGCTGCGCTCTCGTTTCTCGGCTTGGGTGCTCAACCTCCTACACCCGAGTGGGGTTCGATGCTGGGGGCAGAGCGCAACCAAGTGTTTACTGCTCCCCATTTGGTCTTCTTGCCGGGCTTGGCTATTATGCTAACTGTGTTATCATTCAACCTGCTTGGAGATGGGCTGCGAGATGCCCTAGACCCCCGCTTGGCGCACGAACATTAGTGCTGATCGAGGCTGCTCTAGTGGGTTGTTTCGCCTTACGAGGTAAGCATGACTATTCGTCCGATCGTTACGGTTCCCAACCCAGTGCTGCGCCGCAAAGCTCGGCCGGTGACCGCTTTTGATAAAAGATTGCAGATCCTGATCGACGACATGATCGAGACTATGCGTGCTGCCCCAGGGGTGGGCTTGGCTGCGCCTCAGGTGAGCGTCTCTGAGCGAGTGATTGTGGTAGAATACTACGAGAGCGAAGAGGCCGAGGCCGCTGAAGATCAAACTCGCAAGAAGGTGTGGGTGGTGATCAACCCCGAGATCGTTAAGGCTTCGCCGGAAACGGTGATGGGCGTGGAAGGATGTTTATCGATCCCTAATGTCGTGGGAGAAGTGGAGCGACATCAAACGGTTCATCTCAAGGGATTGAGTCGACGCGGGCAACCGCTTCGCCTCAAAGCCACAGGATGGCTGGCGCGCATTTTCCAACACGAGATCGATCACCTAAACGGGGTGCTCTTCACCGATCGCGCAACGCGTGTCTGGCTGCCCGAAAGCCAAGCCAAACAGGAAGACCGAGTCTAAACTCCTACAGACCGTGTATCTCAAACGGCTGTCCCTGACCAATATTCGTAATTTCGTGCGCCTCGATATTGACCTTCCAAAGGGAGCCGTATTGTTGGTGGGGGAAAATGCCCAAGGCAAGACCAGTGTCTTGGAGGCAATCTACTTCTTGGCGGCCATGACTTCGTTCCAAACCCATGCCGATCGACAGATGATCAACTTCTTGGAGGCGCGCCAAGTGCCGGCGGTGGGAAGGATCGTGGGTGAATTTGAGCGTGGACGACGTTCTCACAAGATCGAAGTTCGTCTGATCCTGGAATCGAGCAGTGCCAATGGTCAACGTTTGCGCAAGGAAGTATACCTCGATGGTGTGAAAAAATCGATAGGCGAGGCTATTGGCCAAGTTAGCGCTGTGATCTTTGTCCCTCAAATGTCATTGGTTATCGAAGGCGGACCGGAGGAACGACGGCGTTATCTCAACTTGGCCCTGGCACAAGCTGTTCCCATTTATGCTGCTACGCTTGCT
This sequence comes from uncultured Anaerolineae bacterium, assembly GCA_937120535.1. Lineage (GTDB taxonomy): Bacteria > Chloroflexota > Anaerolineae > Anaerolineales > Villigracilaceae > Denitrolinea. The sequence goes on along the minus strand of CAKZJX010000060.1, from coordinate 50,635 downwards.
GAATACAACAAGGCTCTCGAACAGCGCAATGCGTTGCTTCGGATACTGAATGAGCGCAGTGGCAATCCAGATCAGTTGGAGGTATGGGATCAGACTCTGGCCCAACTCGGATCTCAGATTATCCGATGGCGCATTATGGCTGTTCAGGAGTTGGAGAGGCAAGCCGCCCGCATTCATCTGGAATTAACTCATGGGACAGAAGTGCTTCGCTTGGCCTATCAGCCGGCCTATGATCCTATCCCGCGCTTACCCCTGAGCCTGGAGGTTCCTGTGGATCGCTCTGGGGTGGAGTTGGACGAGATTGAGCGCGGCTTGTATGAACGTTTGCGTGCGTTGCGCTTGGAAGAGATCGCCCGCGGCGCTACCACCATTGGTCCTCATCGCGACGATCTGCGTTTTTTGGCCAATCAGATAGATCTAGGACATTACGGTTCGCGAGGTCAGATTCGTACCGCCCTGCTCTCGCTCAAATTGGCTGAGATGGCTTGGCTGAGAGCTCGCCTGGGGGAGTGGCCGCTCATCCTGCTCGATGAAGTCATGGCCGAGCTCGATGGGCAACGTCGCAGCGACCTGTTAAAATATCTGCATTCGACTGAGCAGTCCGTGCTCACCGCTACCGATCCTCAGATGTTCCCTGCCGAGTTTCTTCAAACAGCACACATCTGGCGGGTTCGGGCGGGGAAAGTTGAGCGATAAGAAAGGAGTGGTGATGTTTGTCAAACATGCTGAAGAAGTAGAGAAGAAGCCGGTGAGCGCCGGCAGAGATACTACCATCCAGGTGCTGATCTCATCTGAAGAGGGCCCTCATTTTGCTATGCGGAAATTCTCTATGGCCCCAGGGGGAGGCATGCCGCGTCACACCAACACTGTAGAGCATGAGCAATATGTGTTGCGCGGTCGGGCGCGCATCGGGATCGGCGACGCCGTGTACGAGGTTCAGGCAGGAGACGTGGTGTTCATCCCGGCTGGGGTAGTGCACTTTTATGAAAACATCGGCGAGGAACCGTTCGAGTTTTTGTGCATTGTCCCGAATCAGACGGATGAGATTTGTCTGGTTGAGGGAGATTAATCGTTGCGCTTCTTGAAGCGGTTGTTGTGGTGTCCAAAGATTATTTCTTTGCACTTTTAGCTTCAGACCACCATATGTGCTGGATCGAGCGGTCGCCTAGCGCCAGATATGGCACGGAAACCCAAAAGTGCAAACATCGTGATTGTTTTTGAAACACTCGCTGTTTTCCTTGCCAATCTGACGATATTCCACTATAATATTCGATTGCTGTCCTACAGGACAGGTTGAATTGTTTTAAGTGTCATCTGCGGTCAGGAGAGACGAATGGCATCCTTGCCCAAGAAAAATTATGCCCGTATTCCGGTCAGGTTTAGCCTTCCCAATTTGATCGAGGTCCAACTCGATTCGTTTGCGCGCCTGAAGCGGGAAGGGTTGGCCGATCTGTTCCATGAAATCTCCCCCATTGAATCGTACAATAAGGGGATGAGGCTCTATTTTCCCAGCCGCACCCCTGAATCCGAGCGATGGGGATTGAAGTATTGGTTTGGGGAGCCCAAGCATACCATTGAAGAGTGTGTTGAGCGCGATCTGACGTATGCCCGACCTTTATGGGTGTCGGTATTGCTGGCCGGCCCGGAAGTGCCTCAGCCGATCAAACAGGATATTTTCCTGGGCGATTTCCCAGAAATGACTGAAAAGGGGACGTTTATCATCAACGGCACGGAGCGCGTTGTCGTATCTCAATTGATTCGTTCGCCGGGCGTGTATTTCGAGGCGCCCACCGATCGGGCTACCGGACGCCCTCTTGCTACGGCCAAGTTGATCCCCGATCGCGGCGCCTGGATGGAATTTGAAACCCGCAAGGCAGACCATATCATCCTGAAATTTAACCGCAAGCGCACCGTGCCAATTACTGTTTTCTTGCGGGCGCTGGCGGCGGTGGATGACGGCCTTCCAGACTCCCCTCTCAAAACCGGCACCGACGAAGAGATTATCTCGCTCTTCCAAGATGTGGATAATAATCCAGAGCGGATGTTCATCGCCTCTACCTTCCAGCAAGAGCCGGAGTGGGACCTGAGCGGCGGCAAGACCATCGCCGAGGCAGCGTTGATCGAGTTCTTCAAGAGAATGCGCTCGGGCGATCCAGCCACGTTAGAGAACGCGCGTTCCTTTTTGCAGGAGCAGTTGTTCGATCAGCGTCACTACGATCTGGAGCGAGTGGGGCGCTATAAGTTGAATCAAAAGCTTGATTTGCCGATCCCCATCTCCCATCGCACCATTACCAAGAAAGACATCGTTCGGCTGATCCGCCGCATGATCCTGATCAACAACGGTGTGGAGCGGCCCGATGACATCGATCATCTCGGCAACCGCCGCGTTAAGACGGTGGGGGAATTGATCCAGAACAAACTGCGCATCGGCTTGCGCCGTATGGAGCGCGTGATCAAAGAGCGCATGTCGATTCGCGATCAGGACCAGGTGTCACCGGTAAGCTTGATCAACATCCGGCCGGTGGTGGCGGCTTTGCGCGAGTTCTTCGGCTCTAGTCAGTTGAGCCAGTTTATGGATCAAACCAATCCTCTGGCTGAGTTGCGCCATAAGCGGACTCTCTCGGCCTTGGGCCCGGGTGGTCTGCGGCGGGAGCGGGCCGGCTTCGATGTGCGTGATGTCCATCACTCCCACTACGGCCGCATTTGCCCGATCGAGACGCCTGAAGGCCCCAACATCGGTTTGATCGGACGTCTGGCAACCTTTGCCCGAGTGAACGAGTATGGTTTCATCGAGACGCCTTACCGTAAAGTGATTAAGTCGCTTCCATGCGATGATCCTCGCTTAGAAGGGCGTGCTGTGCGCGGTGATCTGTACGATGATAAAGGCAATCTCTTGCTCAAGGATCGAGAACGGATCACCGCTAAGATGCTCGAGACTCTTGCGAAACTGGGGTGCGAGGTCCCAATTGTGCCGTTTGTCTCCGACCAGGTAGACTACCTTTCGGCCGATGCAGAAGACAAATATGTCATTGCCCAGGCCAGTGCGCCGTTGAACGAATACGGCGAGTTTGTGCGCGATCGCATCTCATGCCGCCATCACTCTGGCTTCTTGTTCCAAACTCCAGAGCGGGTGGATTATATGGATGTGGCGCCACACCAGGTGGTGGGCATTAGCGCTGCGTTGATTCCGTTCTTGGAGCACGACGATGCCAACCGCGCTTTGATGGGCTCCAACATGCAGGCCCAAGCGGTTCCCTTGCTGCGACCAGAAGTGCCGTTAGTTTCTACCGGGATTGAATATTATGCTGCTCTTGACTCTGGACAGGTGGTGGTTGCCGTAGAGGATGGCGAAGTCATCTCGGTGACTAGCCGCGCCATCGTTGTCAAAGAAAAGAACGGGACGCGCACCTATGATTTGCGCAAGTATCAACGTTCCAATCAATCCACCTGCATTGACCAACGGCCGGCAGTCGTCAAGGGTCAGATCATCAAGCGCGGCGACATTATTGCCGACTCTTCTTCCACAGAAAGCGGCGAATTGGCGCTCGGCCAGAATGTGGTGGTCGCATTTGTCTCGTGGGAAGGTGGCAACTTCGAAGATGCCATCCTGATCTCGGAGCGTCTGGTTCAGGAAGATTTGTTTACCTCGATCCATATTGAGAAATACGAGGTAGAAGCCCGCGACACCAAGCTTGGTCCCGAGGAGATCACTCGCGATATCCCCAACGTCGGCGAAGATGCCATCAAAGACCTAGACGAGAACGGCATCATTCGGATCGGCGCCGAGGTTGGCCCGAACGACATCCTGGTCGGAAAGATTACTCCCAAAGGGGAGAAGGAGCTCACGCCAGAGGAACGTTTGTTGCGAGCTATCTTCGGCGAGAAATCGCGCGATGTCAAAGACACCTCCTTGCGCATGCCCCATGGGGAGCGCGGCAAGGTGGTGGATGTGAAGGTGTTCACACGTGAGGAGAATTCTGACCTGGCTGCCGGCGTCAACATGATGGTGCGCGTCTCTGTCGCACAACGCCGAAAGATCACCGCCGGGGATAAGATGGCCGGCCGCCATGGGAACAAAGGCGTGGTTTCCAAGGTCGTTCCGATCGAAGACATGCCCTTCCTTGAAGATGGAACGCCGGTGGATGTCATCCTTAATCCGCTCGGCGTGCCCGGGCGCATGAACATCGGACAGGTGTTGGAAGTTCATCTGGGATGGGCGGCTCGTCAGCTTGGTTTCCGAGCCGTTACGCCGGTGTTTGATGGCGCTTCCGAAGATGAGATCGAGGCTGAGCTGGCTCGTGCCTGGCTGGTCGATCAAGCCTGGAAGGAGATCGCCACGACTGCTTGGGAATGGCTCAAACATCAGGAGTATGATCCGAGCTCGATCCGAGATGATGACGAGGTCCGAAACCTTTACTTGGTGGAGTGGTTAGGGCAGCGCGGCTATCCCGTCCGTCGCTTGAATGACGTGACCTTTGTCCGGATTGCTGCCGCTCGGGAGTGGGTGCGCGATCGCGGGTATGAACCCGACCAGATCTTCGGCGCAGCAGAAGAGGTGTTGCGTGAGCGTCATCCCGAGCGCGACCTCCATGCCGTTCGAGCTTGCCTGCGGTTGTGGATGGAGGCGCTTGGCTATTCCCAGCAGGTGCCGGACGATCAGGTGCGAGAGGCGGCCCAGCAGGTGATGCTCGAAACCGGCCAGCCCATGCCGATCCTGGGCAAGCAGATTCTGCGGGATGGGAAGACCGGCTTGCCGTACGACCAGCCGGTGACGGTCGGTGTGATGGGGATCATGAAGTTGCATCACCTGGTCGAGGATAAGGTGCATGCTCGCTCCACCGGCCCATACAGCTTGGTCACCCAACAGCCTCTGGGCGGTAAGGCCCAGTTCGGCGGCCAGCGCTTCGGCGAGATGGAAGTGTGGGCTCTCGAAGCGTACGGGGCCGCCTACACCTTGCAGGAGATGTTGACTGTCAAGTCGGACGATGTGCAAGGCCGCGTCAACACCTACGAAGCCATTGTCAAGGGCGAACCGATTGAGGAACCGAGCATCCCTGCTTCGTTCCGGGTGCTAGTCAAAGAGCTGCAGAGCCTAGGATTGGCTGTTGAGGCCATTATGGATGGCGGTGAAGTGGTGCGCTTCGGCAAAGAAGACGAGAAAGTTCACTTGCCACGTATGGATACGGGCCTGTTGGGCTTGGGCGAAAACCTGATCCTGAAAAAATCAGGCGGGACTTTTCGGACAATCAAGTAAATCCTTCTAGTAGTTGCCAAGCCGAGTGTGGAGAAGCTGCCAGAGCACGTCGAGCGTCCGGGATAGAGTCCTATCCCGGACGCCTGAGCGGCGTAATGGCTGCGTGGCGGAGACTGCTGAGCGCCAGGCCGATCTTCCGACCGTGGAGACGGTCTTCATTAGTGGGTGACATCCCGTAGGGCTTGCTCAATAAGTCTCTTTGGGTGGTATAAATCGTCTCTAGAAGAGCCACGAGAAGGCCGTTTGACCCTTGAATCGGCGCTTGATTCCACCGCCGCTCCCCCTCCCATGCCTGCTCTACCGGGCTCTCCTTTCGCGTCAAGAATACTTATTGAAAGCCCATGTACGGTAGAGAAATTTTGATTATATCTGCTAAAATACACCCATGCGCCGTTGGGACCTGGGCTTAGGCGACCCTCTTTCTCTAACCCTAGCAGCCGATTTTCGCCTCGGCGGCGTAGATTACTTGAACGATCAGGTGTGGGAGCTCGAGCTAGGATGGGGGGAACCTCCGGCCCTGGCGCTGCGCACCACTTTTGGGTTGCGGGCGCGGTCCATGCGCTTGTTCCCACGCTTCGGCGAGGGTCGGACGATCCTTCACGATCCAGCACAGTTCGCTCGCCCGCCTCGCTTGCGAGTGTTTTATCCCAACTTCTTGGAATTGGAATTCGCACCTCTCGACGGATTGGATGTGACCGCCGAATATTGGGCTGCCCGATCTCAGGTGATGGCCGGGCGCTTTTTGCTGGTCAATCGTCGGGATCAGGAGCGCGTCATCCGCTTGGAGTTATGCGCCTTGCTCTCGCCATTGGACGGACAGGCGTTTTTCCCTGCTCAATCGCAAATGGTAAACGTGATCACCGGCCTGACCGGCGGCTTGGCCCCGCTGCTGTATATGACCGGCGGCCCGGTCGCTCTTTTCACCCCTTATCCGGCCCTGATGGTGGAGCTGACCTTGGCGCCGGGCGCCTCGCGGCGGATCACTTGGGCCTTGGCTGCCCTCTCGGCCTCCGGCCCCTCGTTTGAGTTGGCGCGCAAGACCGTGGCCCGCCCGTGGGACGCCGAACGGGCTCGCATCGAGCTGATGGCCCAATCGCAGATGGTGGATATTGAAACCGGCAATCTCGACTGGGATGCGGCGTTTGCCTTTACTCAGACCACCGCTTTGCGCTCGTTTTTCCCCGCCGGCGGAGGGTTGCCCCATCCGTCCTTTGTGCTGGCCCGGGAACCCGATCACGGCTATTCTCCCCGCCAGGATGGGAGCGACTACCCCCCTTCCTGGGCCGGCCAGACGCCATTGACAGCCTATTATCTGAGCAGTCTGCTGCCGGGCGCGTCGCAATGGACCTATGGGGTATTGCGTAATTTTCTGGCCGTGCAAGACGAGTCGGGGGCAATCGACTTGCGCCCTGGCTTGGCCGGCCAGCGGGCGCGCCTGCAAGCTACTCCGCTCTTGGCAGCCTTGGCTTGGCAGATCTACCACGCCACCAACGACGAGAGCTTCTTGGCCGAGGTCTTCCCCGGCCTGCTCAAGGCGTTCTGGCAGTGGTTCTCGCCCGAACACGACCGCAACCGCGATGCCCGGCCGGAATGGGAACACCCCATGCAAACCGGCTGGGAGGAGAATCCGCTGTTCGATGTGTGGAACCCCTGGTCACAGGGCGTGGCAATCGACGCTGTGGAAAGCCCAGCCCTGTATGCCATGCTGGTGCGCGAAGCAGCCTGCTTGATTTGGATGGCCGAGAAACTTGGCCGCTCCCAAGAGGTGGTTTTGGTGCGCCACCAAGCCGAATTGCTAGCCCAGGCCGTGTCGGAGATGTGGGACCAGGCCGAAGCCCTCTACCGCTACCGCGACGTGCAGACCCACTACACGCCTGGCGGACAAATCTTCGTGCGTGGTCGCGGCAGTGGTGTGCGCAAGGTCAAGCAGGAACTTGATCCGCCGTCGCGCTTGCTGGTGGAAGTGTTCACTGAACGGCCGATGGCCCGGCGGCCTGTGGTCCGATTGGCTGAGTATGTCACCAAAGAGCCAGTGGAGGTGATCGAGCCGGAGCAGTTCCGCTGGCGCAGCGGCGGCCTGACGGCGACCACGCAGCGCGTTTATTCCCGATTGGGGCGAGTGGACGTGTTTGGACTGGAGAAGCGCGACCGGATCATGGTGCGTGCCGTGAATTTGACCGCTCAGGATCACACTTTGCTCTTGCCGCTGTGGGCCGGGATCCCGGACGATGACCGGGCGCGACACCTGCTCGAACGGACTCTGCTGGACCCCAAGCGCTTTCACAAGCCCTTTGGCGCGCCGGCCCTCGCTTCCTGCTCGAACGACGAGGCGGATGAGGTGTGCTCGAGCGTTCACCTCCCCCTGAACCATCTGATCGGCGAGGGGCTGTTGGCCTATGGGTTTCGTCGCGAGGCGGCGCAGCTAGTGCAACGAATCATGGCTGCTGTGATCCAAACCCTCAAGGAGAGGCGCGCCTTCGCCGAGCGCTATCACGCCGAAACAGCTGCCCCGCTGGGCGAGCGCAACACTGTGACCGGCCTGGCACCCCTGGGCCTGTTCTTGCAAACCTTGGGCGTGACGATTTATTCCGCTGCGCAAGTGCGTCTGGAAGGACAAAATCCTTTTCCTTGGCCGGTGACGCTGCGTTACCGTGGCCTGACCGTGCATCGCCAAGCCGAACATACTGAGGTTGTTTTTCCCAATGGCAAGTCTGTGGTGATTTCCGATCCTCGTCCGTGCTTGATCACCATGAGCCATGAATCCCAGCGGCCACGGGAGGCGATTCGTGATCTGGGGTGAACTTGTGATTTGTGCTGCCTCTATCGTCTGGGCCGGCTACCTACTTTCCGAATACGACGATGTGATTGCCGAGAAGGCCGCATTGGCCGGGCCTGGATCGGGGCGATCCTGATTGCGGCCATCGCCTTCTTGCCCGAGCTATCCACCGATCTTGCTGCCGTGATTTGGCTGCGCTCACCCAACCTGGCCGCCGGCGCAGTGATAGGCGGTTGCCTGTTTAACCTGGCGCTGATCGCCCTGATCGACCTAGTCTATCAACCCGGCCGGGGGTTGGCCAATCTGCAACAGGTGCACATCCTCTCCAGCGGATTGGGGGTGCTCCTACTGATGATTAGCGCTTGGGGTCTTTCTCGGTCCGGAGCTAAGCGGCGTTGTCCTGCCCGGCTTGGGGCTTTTGAGCCCGGGCATCGTCCTGGTATATGGCGTCGGTGGGCGCATGATCGCCGCACTGGAGAAAAATTGCAAGAGCGAGGTGTCGGCGTTGGAAGCCTCGGTGCAGAATTACACCCAGGTCCCGGCCAGGCAGGCGTATTCCCACTTCCTGTTCAGCGCAGTGGCGATCGTCGCCTTGGGGGTGCGGCTCTCGTCCATCGGCGACCGCAATGTATCGCGCTTTGCTGCGCACGCCCTATCGGATTTCCTGGGACGGTTTGGCCTTGGTGATCATGTGCCTGAGCGCCACGTTCATCTTTTATCGGCTTGGGTAGAGCCACGCAGGAGAGGCTGCCTGACCTCTCCGAGGATCAACGAGCGCATTGTGCCTGTTCATCGGTTTATGCACCCAAGCCTAGCTTGATCACAAATCAACTCTCCGGAGGATGCCATGCCCACCTCCCTCTCCCAACCCGCCGACCTGACCTGCCCTCAGTGCGGCCATCGCTTTGCCGCCGAGGTGTGGCTGATCGTGGACGCTGCCGAGCGCCCCGACCTGCTGGAGAAAGCCCAGCAAGGCACCCTGCACGAAGTCGCCTGCCCGAACTGCGGCCCTATTGGACAATTGGATGCGCCCCTCTTGCTCTTCCGCCCGGATGCGACCCCGCCGCTGCTCTTCTCCCCGGCCCAGGAGACCTCCGCCGAGCAGGACCGGGAACACGCCCGCCAACTGGTGAGCCGCCTGCGCCAGGCGCTCGGCCCGGCCTGGCGGGATGAGTGGCTGGCCCAGGGCCTGCCCGGCGTGCCGCGCCCGCTGCTGCCCCTGGCGCTGAAAGAGGGGCTGGAGGCGGCGCAGCGGAAGATGCAAGAGCAAGCCGCAGGAGGCCTCCCAATCCCCCCAGAGTTCCGCGACGACCTGCAGAAAGCGAAAGAGGCCGAGGGCCGCTACCTGCGCCACAGCGACCGCGCCGCGCTGGACCAAGCGGCGGCAGCCTGGGCGCGGATCCTGGATCACCCCGCTTTCCCCGCCGCACCGGGCGGCTGGAGGACCTGGAAGCGGCCATCGCCGCCTATCAGCAGGCGTTAGCGCTCACCCCGCCCGACTCCCCCAACCGCCCCTCTCGTCTCAACAATCTGGGCCTCGGGCTGAGCGACCGCTACGGCCGCACCGGGCGGCTGGAGGACCTGGAGGCGGCCATCGAAGCCTGGCAGCAGGCGTTGGCGCTCACCCCGCCCGACTCCCCCGACCGCCCCGGCGTTCTCAACAATCTGGGCAACGGCTTGCGCGACCGCTACGGCCGCACCGGGCGGCTGGAGGACCTGGAAGCGGCCATCGAAGCCTTTCAGCGGGCTCTAGCAACATTAGACCGGGCTTTCCTCCTCTCCCCCGTTGCCTATCAACTGGGCCAGCAGGCGCGCTGGGCCGGCCTGGCCGCCGGCGCCGTGGCCGTTCATCGCCAGGCCGGGCGCAACGGCGAGGCCCTGGCCATCGCCGAGGGCAGCAAATCCCGCCTGCTCGCCGCCCTGCTGGGCCGCGGCCGGCTGCCCGTTCCTGCGGCGATCCCTGCGGACCTGGCCGCCCGGGAGCAGGCCCTGGCCGAGGAACTGGCGGACCTGGATGCGGCCGACCTGGCCCGCCACGGACAGGGCGGCGGAGAGAGCACCCTGCCCCGGCGGCAGGCCCTGCTGGGGCAGTTGATGGCCATCTGGGAACAGATGGCGGGATATGGCCCCGAGGCGGCTGCCTACGTCGCCCTGCGCCGCGCCGAGCGACCCACCCGGGACGACCTGGCCCGCCTGGCTGCGGGGCTGGGGCCGCAGACCGCCGCCCTCTCTCTCTTTGACACCGGCGAGCAGGTGCTGCTCTTTGTGCTGCGCGCGCCCGAGGCCTCAGCGGCGTCGGACGGCTGGCAGCCGATCGTCGTCGAGGCGGCGATCCCGCCGGACGAACTGCGCCACGTCTACCTGGCCAACTACCTGGACGAAGTGCTCGAACGCCGCGCTCATCGCGCCGTCGGGCGGCCCCTGACCCACCGCTGGCGCGCCCTGGGCGAGCCTCTCCTGGCGCCGGCCCTGCCGCACCTGGCGGGGGTTGAGCGATTGGTGCTCGTGCCGGAGGGGCCGTTCCACCTGCTGCCGCTGCACGCCCTCCGCCTGAACGGCGCCGGCGAGACGCTGCTGGACCGCTTTGCCGTCTCGTACATCCCTGCCCTGAGCCTGCTGGACCGGCTGTGGCGGCGGCCCCCGCCGGCCGGGGACGGCGCGCTGGTGCTGGGCTACTCCGCCGACCCGTCCACGGCGCGCGGCTCCCTGGAACGGGCGATCTTTTTGGGCGAAGCAGAGGCCGTGGCCCAGCAGATGGGCGTCGCGCCGCTGCTGGACGACGCCGCCAGCGCCGCGAACTTGCGCGCCGCTCTGGATGGGCGGGAAGTGCACCTGGTGCACCTCTCCTGCCACGGCTATTTCGACCCCCAGGACGCGCTGCGCTCCGGCGTCCTGCTCCGCGACGGCGTCTTTGCTGCGCGAGAGTGGATGGCGCTGCGCTTCCGCGCCGGCCTGGTCACCCTGAGCGCCTGCCAGACCGGGCTGGCCCGCTCGCTGGGCGAGGATGAGATGGCCGGGCTGAGCCAGGCGCTGCTCTACGCCGGGGCCTCGTCGCTGCTCGTCGGGCGGTGGTCGGTCGAGGCGACGACCACCGCCGCGCTGATGGTCGCTTTCTACCGCCGACTGTGGGACAGCGCCGGCAACCCGCGCACCGACAAGGCAACGGCGCTGCGCGAGGCGGCGCTGGCGCTGCGCGACGGCGACCTGCCCACGCCGTCAGGGATTGACCCGACGGACCCGTACTACTGGGCGCCCTTCGTCCTGGTCGGCGATTGGCGCTGAGGCCAGAGGCGCTCGGTACCTGAAGAAGGAGATGGCTATGGACGACGAAATCTGGTTTGAGGAAGCGCTGCTCCCGCCGCCGGAACTGGTAGAGGATACGGCGAAGGGGTTGGTGGATTTGGAAGAAAAGACCCTGGCCGCCGAATTTTCCATGGACGCTGAATCACTGTACAGGGCGGCGTAAGAGCGCAGTCCTGAAGCGGGAGATCAATCAAAATGCGCGGGGCATCCTGCGCGTCCACCGTCCCCGCTGGCGGCCACTCACAGCGGAGGAGGCCGCCGGCCTGCCCACCGGCCTGGGCGACCTCAAGGCGGGCGGCCTGGGGCGGGGTGCGCTCTACCTGGTGCGGCTGGGCATGGAACTGGACGTGCCGCCCGAGGGGCGGGCCGCCGGTTGGTCCTACACGGCGGCCTGGTGCCGCGCCTATCTCTTTGCCCGGAGCGGCGAAGCGCAGCCCCGCCTGCTCGACATCTACCCGCAGCGCCTCTACGGGGGCGCCCCGGCGACGGTCAAGGTCGAGGTCGGCCTGGGGCTGAAAGCCGGGCCGCTGGAGGCCGAGGCGGGCAGGATCGGCACGGACCTGCACCTGGGCCAAGTGACGCCGGTGATGCTGGGCTTTTTCGGCGATCAGGAGCGAATGCCCTACTGGGAACTGCGCCCCAAGGACAAACCGGTGCTGGGCATCTATCATTTCTGGATGATCGTCGAGCAGCCGCCGGGGTGCGGCGCTGTGCGCCTGTCCGTCCTGGGCGAGGGCAACCTGCAGACGCGCCTCTTCAACATCCCGGTCGGCCCAGCGAAGCGGGCCTGGGACAACCGGCAGAGCATCGCCCTGGCGCGATTAGCCGCCCCGTAACGCCGCTGACCGCTCCGGGCAACGCGCTGCGCGCCGCCGAAGCAGCCCCGCGGGAACGCTACGGGCTGGAGGCGGTCATCTGCTGGCTGGGCCTGTGGCTGCTGCTTCCCAAAGACGCCCGCGAACACCCTGGCCGAAGCGCACCGGGTGCTCGATCTGCGCGTCGCGCTGTGGACCTGGGGCCTGCTCTCCCTCTCTGGGCTTTCCCCTGGCCCTGGGCGGCGCTTCTCTCCCTGCTCTGGATGGCGCTGGCCTACGCCCTGGCGCTGGATGCCGTCCGCGTCTACGCCGACTTGTTCCAGTCGGCCTTTGACCTGGATCGCTGGAGCCTGTACGAGGCGGTCTGCTGGGAAAAACCGAGTCAGAGCGGCTGGGCAGAAATCGTCCTAGGAGAGCGCCTGAGCGAGTTCCTCTGGCGCGGCATGAGCGAGGCGCCGGTGCGTTATCGGGAGTGATGGAATCTAGAGACTCCTGAACTTTATTTACAGGGCTTTCGCTTGCAACGTTGCCATGGTATCATGTGGGCATAATAACTGAGCTTGTTGTTGCCATGCCTGGCCCTCACTCAAAGTCAAGGCCGAGGAGTTAGGCAAAACACTGTGCCAAACCAAGCACGACCTGCTCAGCGACTACTTGCGAGCAGAAGTTCGCCGGCCGCATATCCCTGCCTTCAGGCCCGCCTAAGCGAAAGTCTCAGGTATCACAATTTTGTTGTTGACAGCTTACCGTTTTGATAGCGAACGTCGCTTGTGGCCGAGCGATGTGACTTATAATAGTCAGAGACAGCCCAGGGGAAAGGTCGGTTTTATCGGAAAGGAGTAACTATGAAACAGAAAACGGTTGTGGCTGCAGCCTTAGGAGAATGTGTCCATGTGGCCGGGATATTCAATTTTCTGCGCTTGGCTGAGGCCGCCGGCTGGCAGACAGTCTTCTTGGGGCCGGCGACGCCGATCGAAGAGGTGCTGCGCGCAGCCGAGCAGCGACAAGCCGAGTTGGTGGGCGTTTCGTATCGCTTAACGCCAGAAACCGGGGAACGCTTGCTAGGTCAGTTCGCTGAAGCGGCCTCCGACTTACATGCCCGCGGCGTGCGCTTTGTCTTCGGCGGCACTCCGCCGGTGGCCGAACGCGCCCGCGCCTTGGGCTTCTTTGAACGCGTCTTTGACGGAAATGAGCCGGTCGAGGAGATCTTGGGCTATTTGCGAGGCGAATCGGTTCGAGGTTCAGAAGGGAACCGCTACCCTCAAACGACCGTGGAGCGCATCCGCTGGAAGTCGCCCTATCCGATCCTGCGCCATCACTTTGGGTTGCCCACCATGGAGGCCACTCTCGCAGGGATTGCCAGGATCGCAGAGGCCAAGGTGTTGGATGTGATCTCGCTGGGGATCGATCAGGATGCCCAGGAGAACTTCTTCCACCCCGAGCGGCAAGACCCTCGACGGCGCGGGGCCGGCGGCGTGCCAGTCCGTTCAGCAGACGATTACCGCGCCCTCTACGCCGCTAGCCGCCGCGGCAACTATCCCTTGCTCCGCACCTACTCCGGAACCGACGATTTCATCCGCCTGGCAGAAATGTACGTGGAGACCATCAACATCGCCTGGTGCGCCATTCCTCTCTTCTGGTTCAATCAGATGGACGGCCGCGGCCCGTGGGACTTAGAAGGCTCGATTCGCGAACATCAGCGGGTGATGGAGTGGTACAGCCAGCACAACATCCCTGTCGAGTTGAATGAGCCCCATCACTGGGGAATGCGCGACGCCTCGGATGCGGTGTTCGTGGTGTCGGCGTTTCTCTCGGCCTACAACGCCCGCGCCTTCGGGGTGAAGGATTACATCGCCCAGATGATGTTCAACAGCCCACCAGGGTTGAGCGATGCCATGGATCTGGCTAAGATGCTGACCATCCTGGATGCGATTCGCCCTCTGGAGAACGAGAATTTTCGCATCTGGAAGCAAACTCGCATCGGATTACTCTCGCATCCGCTCGACCCCGACGCGGCGCGTGGCCATCTGGCCGCTGCGACCTATCTGCAGATGGCCGTTCGGCCTCATATTTATCACATCGTCGGCCACACCGAGGCCCATCACGCCGCCACCGCCGACGACGTGATCGAAGCCGCCAAGATCGCCCGCCGGGCGATCGAAAATGCCATCCGAGGGGCTCCAGATATGACTGCCGATCCGGCCATCGCTCGCCGGCGGGCCGAACTGGCCGAGGAGGTGCGGGCGATTCTCGATGCCATTCGCTCTCTAGCCGGCCCCGACGTCTCCGACCCCTTTACCGACCCGGTCACTCTGACTCGCGCAGTGACCACCGGGGTGATGGATGCGCCACAACTGCGCAACAACAAGTTCGGTCGCGGCCAAGCACGCACGCGCATTGTGGACGGGGCCTGTGTGAGCGTGGACGAGCGCGGCAACCCTATCTCGGAGCGACAGCGAATCGAACGCTTGCTCAGCTGATGGCAAGGAAGTGGAAGTGACCCTCGGCGTTTTGCACCAACATCCCATCCTGGAGGCGATAGTATGAGCAGGAAGCATACCGTGATCGGGGCCGGCCATGGCGGCAAGGCGATGGCCGCCCATTTGGCTCTGCTGGGCTTTTCCGTGACGCTGTACAACCGTACGGCAGCCAACATCGAGTTGATCCGCAAACGCGGCGGGATCGAAGTGGATAGCAACCAAGAAGGCGGGCCGCACGGCTTTGCCAAACTGAGCAAAGTGACCTCCGATATAGAAGAAGCCGTGCAGCCGGCCGAGGTGATCCACGTTGTGGTGCCGTCTTCTGCCCATGCCGATGTAGCAGCTGCCGTAGCTCCCCACCTCAAGAACGGCCAGATCGTGGTGCTCCATCCCGGTCGGACGTGTGGGGCGATCGAGTTTCTAAAGGTCATCCGCGATCGGGGCTGTCGGGCTGATGTGACCATCGCCGAGGCCGAGACGTTCATCTACGCCTCCCGTTCCGATGGGCCGGCCCAGGCGCGCATCTTTCGCATCAAAGAAGCCGTCCCCCTAGCGGCCCTGCCGGCCGTCCGCAACGAACAAGTGCTGGCCGTGATTCACGAAGCCTATCCCCAGTTCATTGACGGAATCGACGTGCTGAACACTGGCCTGAACAACATGGGCGCCATCTTTCACCCGGCGCTCACCCTGCTCAATGCCGGCTGGATTGAGGCCACCCACGGCGATTACCAATTCTACATTGACGGTGTCACCCCCTCTGTGGCGCGGGTGCTTGAAGTGCTCGACCGTGAGCGGGTCACCGTGGCCTCGGCCCTGGGCATCCGCGCCCGCACCGCCCTGGAGTGGCTCAAAATGGCTTACAACACCGAAGGCGAAGATCTCTACCAAGCCATTCACAACCAACCCGGCTACTACGGCATCAAAGCCCCGCCGACCCTCAACCACCGCTACATCTTTGAAGACGTGCCCATGAGCCTGGTGCCGATCGCTTCGCTGGGCATGCGCTATGGGGTGTCGGTGCGCGGCATGGAGAGCATCATTCGTCTGGCCAGCATCATCCATCGCACCGATTATTGGCGCCGCGGGCGGACAGTGGAAAAATTGGGCATCGAACAATGGAGCGTCAGTGAGTTGACCCGCTTTGTGCGCCAAGGCCGGATAGATTGAGAGAGCAAAGGAGCCGTGCATGGAATTCGACTGGTATGGCTGGGTGATCTTGCCGTTGGCTGTGTTTGTGGCGCGCCTGATCGACGTTTCGCTCGGAACACTGCGCATCATTTTCACCTCGCGCGGTCGCAAACACCTGGCTCCCCTGCTGGGTTTTGTGGAAGTCTTCATCTGGGTAAGCATCATCTCCGAGATCGCCCGCAGCACCAACAACCTGGCAGCCTACCTAGGCTACGCGGCCGGCTTTGCCACCGGCAACTACGTAGGCATGTGGATCGAAGAGCGGCTGGCGCTTGGCAGGGTAGTGGTGCGCGCCATCCTGCCAGGCACCCAGAACTCCCTGAGGGACGAGTTATACGCCCACGGCTACGGCGTGACAGCGGTGGACGGCCAAGGCGCCAAAGGACCGGTGCAGCTAATCTACACCATCGTCGATCGCTCCAATCTACCCCAAGTACTCCATATCATCCGCCAATCTCACCCAAAGGCGTTCTTCACCATTCAAGAGTTGCGTTCGGTAGAACAAGGAGTGTTTCCGCCCCGCGCAGCGAACAATCAAGCATGGCAGATCCGCCGCAAAGCAAAATGATCGCCCTTCGCCGGCCCGCTCCCTTTGACGAGCCTCTGGCCCTCTCCTTGGCTCCACCTTCGGCTGCGCGACCCCTTCGACGTCACCTATTCATCTCGACCTTGTGCCCATGCATGAACTTCCCTTCACCCAATCCCTGCTCGAAATTGCCCTACGCCATGCGCAACAGGCCAATGCCCAGCGCATCACCGATCTACACATCGTCATCGGCGAACTCTCGTCCATGGTAGACGACTCCATCCAGTTCTACTGGGATATCATCGCCAAAGACACCATCGCCCAAGGGGCTCGCTTGCACTTCCGCCGGGTGCCGGCCGAGTTGCAATGCATGGTGTGCTTTAACAAATATCGCCCCCAACAAGGTGAACTCCTCTGTCCAACCTGCGGCAGCGTAGGGGCCAAAATCCTCGCCGGCGAAGAATGCTTCCTCGAAGCCATCGACATCGAATAACCTGTTCTTCCATTCTCCTTGCTTCCCTTCTCCGGCTCTCTCGACTATAATATTCCTACCTTCTCTCCGAATGAACTCCACTATGCCTCGTCAGATCAAAATCGTCGAAAACATCCTTAGCGCCAACGATCGCCTAGCGGAAGAAAACCGCGCCCGTCTCGATGCGGCTGGCGTGTTCGCCATCAACCTGATGGCGTCTCCCGGGGCCGGCAAAACCTCCCTCATCGAACAAACCCTGGCTCGTCTCGATGGTCGCCTGCGGGTAGCCGTGGTCGAAGGAGACATCGCCACCTCCCTGGATGCCGATCGGGCTGCCGCCGCCGGCGCCCAGGCTGCCATCCAGATCAACACTGGTGGCGAGTGCCATCTCGACGCCGTCATGCTGCGCAGCGCCCTCGAACAGCTCGACCTGAGCCAATTCGACCTGCTGATCGTGGAAAACGTCGGCAACCTGGTGTGTCCAGCCTCCTTTAAACTAGGTGCGCACGCTTCTGTGCTGGTCGCCTCCACCCCCGAAGGCGACGACAAACCCTACAAATACCCAGGCATGTACCGCGGCGTGGATGTCCTGGTGATCAACAAAATCGACCTGCTGCCCTACCTCAACTTTCGCATGGACTACTTCCGACGCGGCGTAGAAGCCCTCAACCCCGGCGTGCTCACCTTCCCTCTCTCCTGCCGCACCGGCGAGGGCCTAAGCGCCTGGGTAGACTGGCTGATCCATCAGGCCCGCGCAACCTAAGCCTGTCCCATGCACAGCGCCCGCATCCACATCACCGGCATCGTCCAAGGGGTGGGCTTCCGACCCTTCGTCTACAACCTGGCCGTTCGCCTGGGGCTTACCGGCTGGGTCAAAAACACCTCGGCCGGCGTCGAGATCGAAGTGGATGGCGAGCCGGCCGTCGTCCAAGACTTCCTGCAACGTCTGCGCAGCGAAGCCCCGCCTCTGGCCCGCATCGATTCCCTCCACGTCTCCTTCGGTCCCCCCAACGGCTTCCAAACCTTCGAGATCCGCCACTCCCAGGCCATCCCTTCCGCCTTTCAACCCATCTCGCCCGACGTAGCCATCTGCCGCGACTGCCTGCGCGAACTCTTCGATCCTGCCGATCGGCGCTACCGCTACCCGTTCATCAACTGTACCAACTGCGGCCCCCGCTTCACCATCATCCGCAACATCCCCTACGACCGCCCCCAGACCACCATGGCGGCCTTCCCCATGTGTCCGGCCTGCGAGCGCGAATACCACCACCCGGCCGATCGTCGCTTCCACGCCCAACCGGTGGCCTGCCCAGCCTGCGGCCCATACGTCTGGCTAGAGAAGAACGGCGTCATGCTCTCCACGGGCGACCAGGCCATTCGTCACGCCCGTCGCCTCCTGCTCGAGGGTTACATCCTGGCCATCAAAGGCCTAGGCGGCTTTCACCTAGCCTGCGACGCCACCCGCTCCGAAACCGTGGCCGAACTTCGCCGCCGCAAACTGCGCGTCGACAAACCCTTCGCCCTGATGATGCCTGACCTGGCTACTATAGAACAACACTGCCGCCTCTGGCCGGCCGAGCGTGACTTGCTGACCTCTCCCGCCGCCCCCATTGTCCTCCTCGAGCGCCGGCCCGAGTCCACGATCGCGCCGGAAGTCGCCCCAGGTCAAACCACCCTGGGCGTGATGCTCCCCTACACCCCCCTCCACTACCTGCTCTTTGCCGATCCCGATTTCTCCGGCCTGAGCTTTGACATGTCGCCTCTGGTAATGACCAGCGGCAACCTCTCCGAAGAACCGATCGCCACTGACAACCAAGAAGCCCGAGAACGCCTGGCCTCCCTGGCCGACGCCTTCCTCCTCCACAACCGCGACATTCACATCCGTTGCGACGACTCAGTGGTACGAATCGTCCACCGACCCCGGCGCGGGGATCCCCCTCCCCAGGCCGGCCCTACCTCCCCGGCCGGTCCTTCCCGCCTCAACCTACCCCGCGCGGGTTCGGCCCTCCCCGGTTGCAATCCTGGCCCCTGGCCCTCCTCGCCGCCGGCCCCCGGCCCCCTCTCCGCTCCCGAATCGATCCACGCCCCAGCCGGCCTCGCTGAGCCAGCTTCCTCTTCTCCCCACCCCTCTCCTAACCTGCCCCTTGCCTCTCCATCTACAACCCTGATCCCCGACGAAGGATCAACCCCAGAGACGGCCTGGTTCTATCCCCTGCGCCGCTCCCGTGGCTACGCACCCTTCCCGGTCAAACTGCCCTTCGAAGCGCCCCATTTGCTAGCCGCTGGCGCCGAACTCAAAAACACCTTTTGCCTCACCAACGGGCGCTATGCCTTCCTCAGCCACCATATCGGCGACATGGAAAACTACGAAACCCTGCGTTCCTTTGAACAGGGGATTGCCCACTTTGAGCGTCTGTTCCGAGTGCAACCGCTGGCCCTGGCCTGCGACCTGCACCCAGACTACCTGGCTACCCGCTACGCCCAAGAGCGCGCCGAACGCCAAGGCCTGCCGCTGTTTTGGATCCAACATCACCATGCTCACATCGCCGCCTGCATGGCCGAACACGGTTTAGATGGCTCCCGCCCGGTGATCGGCCTGGCCTTTGATGGCACCGGCTACGGCGACGACGGCACCATCTGGGGTGGCGAGATCTTGCTGGCCGACTACCGCGCTTACCAACGGCTAGCTCATCTCGAGAGGTTTCCCCTGCCCGGGGGCGACTCCGCCATTCGCAAGCCGCTGCGCACGGCGCTGGCCCTGCTCTGGGCATTAGGCCTGGAGTGGGAGCAGGGCTTGGCGCCGGTCCGGGCCCTGTGCGCCGAAGACCGTCTGCGGCTGCGCGCCCAGTTGCAAGCGCGGGTCAACACACCGCTCACCTCTAGCCTGGGCCGGCTGTTCGACGCAGCGGCGGCCCTGGCCGGCGGCCGGCAGACGGTGAACTACGAGGCCCAAGCGGCCATTGAGTTCGAGGCGGCGGTGGATCCGCTGGAGCGAGGTGCTTATCCGTTCGTGTGGAGTCAGGATCGGGTTCAGGTGCGAACCGCCATAGAGGCCTTGATCGCCGATGCGTTGGCTGGGGTTCCGTTCGGCAGAATGGCCGCCCGCTTTCACAACGGCTTGGCCCAAGTCTGCTATGAAGCGTGTTGCGACTTGCGCCAGCGGTTTGGCGTGAACGAAGTGGCTTTTTCGGGGGGAGTATGGCAAAATATCACCCTACTTGGACGAACTTTGTCACTTTTAGAAGCCGCTGGCTTTACGGTATACATACATCAACAGGTGCCGACCAATGATGGTGGGCTGTCGCTGGGGCAGGCGGTGATCGCCGCCGAGCGGTGGCGTTCGCATGGCCTGCCCACCTCCTGAAAGGAGCCGTTGTATGTGTCTTGGAGTGCCCGGCAAGATTATCGAGAAGTACGAACGAAACGGGATGCCGATGGCCAAGGTGGACTTCGGCGGAGTGGTCCGCGAGACCTGCCTGGCCTATGTGCCCGAGGCCCAGGTGGGGGATTACTGCATTGTCCACGTAGGCTTTGCCCTCAACCTGGTGAGCGAGCAAGAGGCGCAAGAGACGCTGGCCCTGCTGCGCCAGATCGCCGACCTGGAATCCGAACTTGGCCCGCCGCCCGGCTGAGAGGACGCTCGCCTCTCGAAGCGCACGACGTCCATGAAATACGTTACTGAGTATCGTGATGCAGCTCTGGTTCAAGGCGTGATGGAGCGCATTCGCCGCCTGGTCACCCGCCCTTGGGTGATCATGGAGATCTGCGGCGGCCAGACCCACTCCATCGTGCGCTACGGCCTGGACCAGATGCTGCCGCCGGAGATCGAGTTGGTTCACGGCCCGGGTTGTCCGGTGTGCGTCACACCGCTGGAGCTGATCGATAAAGCCCTGGCCATCGCCTCTCGTCCGGAGGTGATCTTTTGCTCCTATGGGGACATGCTGCGCGTGCCGGGCTCGGGGCGCGACCTGTTCTCGGTCAAAGCAGCCGGCGGACAAGTGCGGGTGGTGTACTCGCCGCTCGACGCGGTGGAGATCGCCCGCCAGAACCCAGAGAAGCAGGTGGTGTTCTTCGCCATCGGCTTTGAGACCACAGCGCCGCCCAACGTGATGAGCGTGCTGGCGGCCCGCCGCCTGGGGTTGAAGAATTATTCCATCCTGGTGTCGCATGTGCGGGTGCCGCCGGCCATGGAGGCCATCTTGAGTGCGCCAGCCAACCGCGTGCAAGGGTTCCTGCTGGCCGGCCACGTCTGCACCGTGATGGGCTATTGGGAGTATCTGCCTCTGGCTGAGAAGTATCGGGTGCCGATGACTGTGACCGGTTTTGAGCCGCTCGACTTGGCCCAGGGTCTCTGGCACACCATTTGTATGCTCGAAGAAGGACGAGTGGCAGTGGAGAACGCCTACGCTCGCTCGGTGACGTTAGAGGGCAACCGGGCGGCCCAGGAGACCATCCGCCAGGTGTTTGAGGAGTGCGATCGCACCTGGCGCGGGATCGGCGTCATCCCGATGAGCGGCTGGTGGCTGCGCCCAGAGTTTGCCGAGTTTGACGCTGAGAAGCGTTTCGATGTGGAGGCCATTCGCCCTCAGGAATCGCCGATCTGCATTGCCGGCCAAATTCTGCAAGGGCAGAAGAAGCCGCGGGATTGCCTGGCCTTCGGCAAGGAGTGCACACCAGAACATCCACTGGGGGCCACAATGGTCTCTTCAGAAGGGGCATGCGCTGCTTATTATCGTTATGGACGGTAGGAGCTACCCATGTCCGACGATCCCAAGCCTGTTCAGCTTCCAGCGTTTGAAAGCCCGGTGTGTCCAGTTCCCCTGCCACACAACGAGCAGATCGTGCTCGGCCACGGCTCAGGCGGGAAAATGACGCACGATCTGATCCGCCAAATCTTTCTGGCGGCTTTTGATAATCCTGTCCTGCGCGCCGGCGATGACGCTGCCTCGTTGGAGATCGCCGAAGGGTGTCTGGCGATCAGCACCGATTCGCACGTGGTTTCGCCGCTTTTCTTTCCAGGGGGAGATATTGGCCGGTTGGCGGTGTGTGGCACGGTAAACGACGTGGCCATGCTGGGAGCACGCCCGCTCTACCTGACGGCAAGTTTTATCCTCGAAGAAGGATTGCCCCTGAGCACCCTCGAACGAGTGGTCGCTTCGATGAAGGCGGCTGCCGAGGAGGCGGGAGTGCAGATCGTGGCCGGCGACACCAAAGTGGTGGAGAAGGGCAAAGCCGATGGGATGTATATCACTACCACCGGGGTCGGCCTTCGCCGGCCCGGCAGGCTGATCGGCGGCGCTCAGGCGCGCCCGGGCGATGTAGTGGTCCTCTCCGGCCCGATCGGCGATCACGGGATTGCTGTGCTCAGCGCTCGTGGCGAACTGGGCTTTGAAACGGACCTGCAAAGCGACGTCGCCCCGCTCAACCGCCTGATCCAAGTCATGTTGGACGCAGCACCCGATTTGCATGTGCTGCGCGATCCCACCCGTGGTGGGCTGGCTACGACTCTAAACGAGATCGCTCGCCAATCAGGATGTGGTCTAGTGATCCATGAAGCGGCCATCCCCATCCGGCCGGCGGTGTTGGCAGCCTGCGAGATGCTAGGCTTTGACCCGCTTTATGTAGCCAACGAGGGCAAGGTGGTGGCGATTGTGCCGGCCGATGAGGCCGACGCCCTGCTTGAGGCCATGCGGCGTACCCGCTACGGTGAAGAAGCCACCCTGATCGGTCAGGTGACCGCCGATCCGCCGGGGCGAGTGCTCTTGCGAACGGCCATCGGCGCCACTCGCATTTTGGACATGCTGGCCGGCGAAATGCTGCCGCGCATCTGCTGATCCGTCAGCCATCGCCCATCGCCGTTCCCATTTCCTGATTCTCTCTTTCCCGTTATACTTTATCTCGTGCCCCGTTACTTTCGCCCCCACGAAGCAAACGCCCTGTTGCCCATCTTACACCCCCTGGTTCGCGAGGCGATGGAGATTGCCGAGCGAGTTCAGGCGCTGCAGCCCGAGCTATGGGCGGTGATCGAGAAATCGGTTGGCAACGGCGGAAACCCTCGGCTGGCGCAGTTGGTCCCAGATTTTGAGCGGTTGCATGAATTGCTGCACCAGATCCAAGCGATGGGTGTGGAAGTCAAAGACATCACAGTTGGTTTGGTGGATTTCCCGGCCTGGCACGAGGGCCGTATGGTATACCTGTGCTGGAAGTATGGCGAGAGCCAGGTGCAGTTCTGGCATGAGGTGGAGACCGGCTTTGCCGGCCGCCAACCGATCGATTGGGATTAGCGAAATTTTCCCCGGAGAGAGCAAAAACGAGATGAATAGAGGCATTTTGTCAGGCCTGGGAGCCTACTTGTTGTGGGGATTGTTCCCAGTTTACTGGAAGTTGCTCCAGCACGTGCCGGCCCTGCAATTGTTGGGACATCGCATCGGCTGGTCGTTCCTGTTGCTGGTGGGCATCCTGTTGGTCACTAGACAATGGAACGATTTTTACGCCCACTTGAATCGAAAGATGATCCGCATCTACTCGTTTGCTGCGGTGCTGATCGCCATCAATTGGTTGATCTACGTCTGGGCGGTGAACGCCGGCCACATCGTGGAGACCAGCCTGGGGTATTTCATCAACCCCTTGCTAAGCGTCTTTCTTGGGGTGATGGTGTTGCGCGAGCGGCTCCGGCCGGCTCAGTGGGCGCCGATCGGCTTGGCGGCCCTGGGCGTGACCTATTTGACCCTGCGACACGGCCGCCTACCATGGATCGCCCTCGCTTTGGCATTTTCGTTTGCCCTCTACGGCTTGGTAAAGAAACTGGCTCCGTTGGGATCGCTCTACGGTTTGACCCTTGAGACCGGCCTGCTCTTCCTGCCTGCTCTGGGCTACTTGATCGCCAGCGAAATGCGCGGTCAGGGGGTGTTCTTGCACAGCGGTTGGGAATCCGATTTGTTGATGTTCGGTGCCGGGGTGGTGACCACTGTCCCGCTGTTGTTGTTCGCCTCAGCAGCGCGAGCTATTCCGCTGACCGTGATCGGGTTGTTGCAATACATCGCCCCCACCCTGCAGTTTCTATTGGGGGTGTTGGTGTATCACGAGCCGCTCGATCAGACGCGCCTGATCGGCTTTAGCCTGGTTTGGCTAGCGTTGATCATTTTCTGGATGGAAAATTATCTGTCCCATCGGGCGCATCCGGAGCCGACGCCCAAGTTGGGCGAAGGATAGGGCCGGCTAATCGCTGTTGGCAGCTTGGGCGGCCACCCGCTCTTCGTGGCGCAGGTAAACCAAGCCGGCAAAGCCAGCCGCCAACATCACCAAGGCTCCGGAAAGGAAGGGGTAGTTCAAGTTGATATCCAACATCTTGCCTCCCCACAGCGGGCCAAGGATGCGGCCTAAGCTCATGAAGGCGTTGGCTATCCCCATGGTCACGCCTTGAGGCAGAGGGGTTCGTTTGGAGGTCAGCGCGGCCACGCTAGGACGCAATAGGGAGTTGCTCAGCACAAAGAAGCCACTGGTCAACAGCAAGGCGTCTAAGGTGGACACCGGCGTCATGCTCACAAACCCCAGGGCGCTGGCAAAGAGCGCTGCACGGATCACAGCCACATCCCCAAAGCGACGAGTGAAGGGGCCAGTTAACACGCCTTGAGTCACAGTGGCGATGAGTCCAATCGTCACCATGATCAGGCCGATGGTTGGAGGGTCAAAATTGTATCGTCGTTGGGCATAGAAGCCGAAGATGCCCTCGAAGTTGGTCAGAGCAAAGTTGTGAAGGAAGGCTAAGATCAGCAGGAAACCGATCGGCCCAGAAAGCGAGCGGAACATCAGACCCAGGTCCACGCTACGGATGCGATGTTCGTGCCCTAGGCGTCGTTCTGCGGGAAGCGATTCGGGAAGCAGGAACCCGGTCAGGGCCACGGCTACCAAGGACGCGCCTGAGGCGAAGAAGAACGGTGCTTCTAGCGTCACCTGGGACAAAACGCCGCCGATCCCCGGGCCGAGCACCATGCCCAGCCCGAAGGCGGCCCCGAAGAGCCCCATGCCGCCGCTGCGGTGCTTTTCGTCGGTGATGTCGCTGATAAACGCCATGGCTGCCGGCAGCGTGGCCGAGGAGAGCATGCCTGAGAGCATCCGCGCTGAGAAGAGCAGCCAGTATTCCCGGGCCAATCCCATCAGGGCCATGCTCATGGCGTTTCCCAGGGCGCCGATCATCAGCACCCGCTTTCGACCGACGCGATCGGAGAGGCCACCCCAGATGGGCGAGAATACGAACTGCATCAGCGAGAAGATTGACATCAGCATGCCCATCTGCAAACCGCTGCCGCCAAAACGCTCGACGTAAAAGGGCAAGATTGGGATGATGATCCCAAAGCCGAGCAGGTTCACCACTAACGTGAGAAAAAGGATCGCTAAATTTCGGTGGGTAGACACGGGGTCATTATAAAACAATCCCGGCCCAGATCGGGCCGGAGGGAGAGGGGGGAGGCCAAATGAATATCAGGGTTTTGCGGCGACGAGTTGGATGCGGGTTTGTTGCAGTCGCTCCATCATCACCTGGGCGATTGCTCGGTGTAGGCCACAAGAGAGTTTTAGATCCAACTCGCATAGAGCGCGCAGAGCCGGCGCATTGATCTTGATCGCCTTGGAGGGTTTGTCGGCTTGTAGGGTAGCAGTGTAGACGTACGGTTCAATCATGGCCGAGGCGCCAAACACCTCGCCCGGGTTGATCTTGGAGATGAAATATTCTTTCTTGTAGTAGGGATCGTGTTCGGAGGTCGCCACGAGATAGTAGGAAACGTCGCCTTCGATCAGCACAAAAAGAGCGTCAGCCGGCTGGCCGACCTCAATGATGACGGCACCCTTGTCGTAGCTTATCTCGTCGGCGATCATAGCCACAGCTTTCAATTGAGCATCGTCGAGGAAGCTGAAAAAGAGGAAACGACGAAGCAGTTCGGGGGAGATCATGCCGACTCCTTGTGTTCGAGCGGATCGTAAATGGATTTGAGCAGGTTGAGAACCGCTTGGCAGGCCTGAGGGATGGCGGCTGCTACCGGCGGCGAGAGGTCTTCTGAAAAATTGTAGACCTGTTCGGCTTCGATGGCTACGACGTCGATCTGGGAGGGCAGGTGCAAGCCCATCCGCCGGCCGATTTCCAGGGCGGTCATCAGCGAAGTGTCGTGGGCCGAGGTGGAATGGCCGGCCGAGGGGTTGGGCAGGTCCTCTAGGGTACAGACATGGACCGTTCCTACCGGCCGTTGTCCAGTTTGCATGGCGTCGATTAGGATGGCCCGATCGTAGCCGATCAAACGTTCCATCAAGCTTAGGCCACCCAGCGAAACACATTCCACTTCCACCGGGCATGGGTGATGCATCTCTTTGCAGCCGGCCGGTTGCAGCAACGAGAAGCGACTCTCGGTCTCGTTTCGCTGCAGCACCGCTTGAGCTACTTTCCAGCCTACCCCATCGTCGCCCAGGATGGGATTGCCTAGACCAATGACAATCGTTCGCATGGGTGGATCGCTCCATGTCGGGCACCGGAGGCCCTTATATGCCGCGTGGCCTCCGATGCCCGACCGTGCAGAGAGATATCAGCGTTTTAGGACTTGGACGACTTCGCCCTGGGCGTTGCGGATGGTCACCTCGAGCGGCATCTGGCCGGGCAGGGTGTGGGTTGCGCAGCCAAAACAGGGATCGTAGGGCCGGAAGGCCATTTCGATCATGTTCAGGATGGGCTCGGTGATCTGTTGGCCTTTCTTGATCAGGGTGCGGGCCGCCTTGTTGATAGACATGCTGATCGGGGCGTAGTTGTTGGTGGTGCCGACGATCAGGTTGGCTTTGGTCACGATGCCTCGTTCATCGGTCCGGTAGTGATGGGTGAGGGTGCCGCGCGGGGCTTCGACGATCCCTACGCCTTCGGTGGGCATTTCGGTAGGCACGGTGTGAAAGTTGGGACCAGCCACTTCGGGGTCGGAAGCCAATTCCACCCAGCGCTCGGCGGCGTAGAGGAGTTCGATCAGACGCGCCCAGTGGGTGGCCAAACGCTGATGGACGGGTTTGCCGCCCAGGGTGGCGTAGAACCGCTCGTATTCTTCTTGGGCACGCGGCGTGGCCATGCCATCGGCAGCGTTCAGGCGGGAGAGCGGCGTGGCGCAGTAGACGCCCGAGTCTTTGCCGTCCACGAAGCCCTTCCATCCCACTTTCTTGAGATAGGGGAATTTCAGGTAGGTCCACGGCTCGACGTGTTCGGCGATCCACTCGGTGTATTCGTGCGGAGCGTATTTGCCGATGCGGTTCCCCTGGGGGTCTACGACCGACACTTTGCCGTCGTAGAAGTTGACGCGGTTGTTTTCGTCTACGGTGCCGATGTAGTAGGTGCGGTGGGTGTAGATGTCGCCCAGGATGAGGTCAACGTAGGCCTTGTTGCTCAGCACGATGTCGCTGAACAGTTTGAGCGAGAATTGGGCGAACTCGACAGCCCACTTTCCCATCTCGAGGATCTCGAGGCGCTGCTCTTCGGTGATGCCTTTGGTCAGGCCGCCTGGGATGGAAGTGCAGGGGTGAACTTTGCGCCCGCCGATGATCTCGACCACAGTATGGCCATATTTGCGGGCTCGGATCACCTTGCTGCCGATCTCCAGACCCACCTTGTGGATCACGCCCAGGATGTTGCGCTCGGCCACCGGAGCGTCGGGACCCATGACGAAGTCAGGGCCGGCCAAGGCATAGAAGTGGGTGGTGTGATCGGTGACGTAGAACGCTGAGTAAAGCAGTTCGCGCAGCATCTTGGCGGTGCGCGGCGGGTCAACGTGGTAGACGGCATCGGCGGCTTTGGCAGCGGCCATGTGATGGGCTTCGGGACACACGCCACAGATGCGATTGGTGAGTAGAGGCATTTCTTCGATGGGCCGGCCCACGCAGAAGCGCTCGAAGCCGCGCAATTCGGGGATCTGGAAGTAGGTGTTGGCGACTTCCCCTTCTTCGTTGAGGAAGATCTCGATCTTGCCGTGGCCTTCGAGGCGAGTGATCGGGTCAATGGTAATGCGTTGGGTCATGAGGTACCTCCTATCTGCCGTTGCCGCCGTTGGGTTTCCAGGCCGTCTGGCCGGCTTTCAGCAGAGAACCGGCCAGGTTGAACCGGTAAAACTGGCCAACCAGATCGGGAATGCCATCCAGGATGCGCTCGATCTCGTCCGGTTCATTGGCATCGACCACCGAGGCATAGGCGGTGATCAGACGGGCGCCGTAGTCGAGGACACCCTCGGCCGGCCCATAGCAGCCGATGCATTGCGCTCCCGCCGATGGACAGCGGGCGCCGCAGCCGCTGCGGGTAGCGATGCCGTTGCAGGGGATGCCCTGCTCCAGTAGGCACAGCTCAGGATCGAGTGGCTGGCCGAAGATGCGGGTGAAGGATTTGATGGTCTTGACGTTGCGCTTGCGCGGGCATTCATCGCACACGGTGGAAATGCCAGCGCCGATCACGGTCCCTTTAGGAGGAAGTTCGGCCTTGCCTTGCAAAACCTGGATCACCAGGTCGATCACAGCGGCGATCTGGTGACTCTCGGGCGGGCAGCCCGGCATGTAGTAATCTACCTCCACCACCTGGTCGAGTGTCTTGAGCACCGGGAGGAGGCGTGGGATGTGGAGCTCCCCTTCCGGGGCTTTGTAGGTCGGTTGCGGGTGAACGCCGTTCGGGTTGTCGGTGGAGACGGTGTGGAAGGCCGTGGTGATGATCTCCTCGGCCGGGCTCAGGTTGGCCAGGCCTGGGACGCATCCTTCGCAAGCGCAGGAACCAAAGGCCACCAGGATCTTGGATTTGCGGCGCAGAAGCTTGGCCAGGTATTCGTTCTCGTCGTTGCGGATGCCGCCGTTGAATAAGGTGAGCAGGATCGAGCCGTCTTCCATGGCCTCCAAGTCTTTGTACTTGGCATCCATGGCCACCGGCCAGAAGACGACTTCAAAATTGGCATCTACGTCGAGGATTTTTTCATCGATGTTCAGGACGGCAATCTCACAGCCGCCGCAGGAGGCCGCCCAGTACATGGCAAATTTGGGTTTCTCACTCATGCCGGCACCTCCTCGATCTCTCTATGGGATGGTTCTTCTCTGGGTTTGCCCCATTGCAAGGGTCCCAGGGCACAGATCTCTTCCACGAAAGCGGCCGCTTCGGCAGCGAATTTGACGCCTTCGGCAGCCGAGGCCCACACCAGTTTGATACGTTCGGGTTCGATGCCTAGCCCCTTCAGCGTGCGTCGCATCAGGTGAAAGCGCCGCAAGGCTTTGTAGTTCTGCTCTAGGTAGTGGCATTCCCCAGGATGACAACCCGTGATCAGCACGCCATCGGCGCCGTTAGCCAAGGCTTTGAAGACGAAGGTGGGGTCCAGGCGTCCGCTGCACATCAAGCGGATCAGGCGGATGTTGGGGGGATATTTCAAGCGAGATGTGCCGGCCAGGTCCGCCGCACGATAGGAACACCAGTTGCAGGTGAAGCCAATGATGATGGGTTCAAACGTTTCGTTGGTCATAGGAATTCTCCTCGCGGACTGCTTAGGCAATTGCCTCCTCGCCAATGTTCAGCAACAGCAGACCGTCAATCTGGGCCAGGATCTGTTCGTTGCTGAAGCCTGTGCCGCTGATAGCGCCGGCCGGACAAGCGGCCACGCAGGTGCCGCATCCCTGGCACAGAGCCGGGTTGATCTCGGAAACCATCCGATCTTCGTGGAAGGCGATAGCGTTGAACGGGCACAAGCCATTGCAGATGCGACAACCTGAGCATTGGGCCTGATTGACGCTGGCGCGCACCGGTTCGAGTTCGATCTCACGCTGCTGGATCTTGCCGAGCACACGCGCCGCAGCGGCCGCTCCTTGGGCTACACTGGCCGGGATATCTTTGGGGCCTTGGGCGCAGCCGGCGATGAAAATGCCCTCGGTCATCGTGGCAACTGGATCGAGCTTAGGATGTCGCTCGGTGAACCAGCCGTTGGCCGAGCAGGAAATGCCGAACAGTTTGGCCACCTCTTTGGCGTCGCGGCGCGGCTCTAAGCCTACCGAGAGGATGACCATGTCCACTGGAATGCGGCGCTGCTTGCCGGCCAACGTGTCTTCCGCTTGGATGATCAGCTTGCCTTCCTCGCCCGGCAGGCGGGCAGCATCAGTGACCTCGGCCACTTTGCCGCGCACGAAGAGAGTGCCTTCCTCCAATATGCGTTGATAAAATTCGTCATAGTCTTTGAACGGCGTGCGCATGTCAATGTAGAAGTTGTACACCACGGCGCCGGTTCGTTCATGGACCAGGTGAGCAAATTTCAGGCTCTGCATGCAGCAGATGACCGAGCAGTAGTTGTTGTAGTTGCGATCGCGTGAACCCACGCAGTGGATGATGCCCACCGCCTTGGGAACGGTCTTGCCGTCTCGCAGGACGATCTGTCCATTGGTCGGGCCGGCGGCGTTGCACATGCGCTCCATCTCTAGCGAAGTGAAGACGTTTGCCAACCGGCCGTATCCGTAATTGCTGATCTTGCGGGCATCGAAGATGTCGTAGCCGGTTGCTAAGATGATGTTGCCCACCTGCACGGTCAAGAGTTCGTCTTCTTGCTTGAAATCAATGGCGTTGGTGGGGCAGAACTTCTCGCAGGCCTTGCAGGTGCCCTTTTCGAAGTAGATGCAGTTCTCTACGTCGATCACCGGATACTTGGGTACCGCTTGGGCAAATGGAGTGTAGATGGCCTTGCGATACCCCAACCCGGCCTCGTACACCTCGTCAATCACCTTCTTAGGGCATTTTTCTTGGCAAATGCCACACCCGGTGCACAGATCGGTGTTGACCTTGCGGGCTTTCTTGCGGATGGTGACGGTGAAGTTGCCGACGTATCCTTCTACTTTTTCGACGTTGCTCCAGGTGAGCAGGGTGATGTTGGGATGGGTGCCGGCCTCTACCATGCGTGGGGTCAGGATACAAGCTGCGCAATCAAGGGTGGGGAAGGTCTTGTCGAATTGGGCCATGTGTCCACCGATGGATGGCTCGCGCTCGACCAGGTACACTGGATAGCCGGCATTAGCGATCTCAAGCGCAGCTTGGATTCCGGCAATCCCGCCTCCGACCACCAAGGTTGCGGGGTGGATGGGCACCCGCAGCGGTTGAAGCGGAGCGTGATAGATCACGCGTTCCACCCCTCCTGAAACGATGGCCTTGGCCTTGGAGGTGGCTGCCACGCGATCGGTGTGCACCCAAGAGACTTGTTCGCGGATCGAGACCAGCTCGCACAGGTAGGGGTTCAGGCCGGCCCGCTCGCAAGCGGTGCGGAAGGTCTTTTCGTGGAGGTGAGGCGAGCAAGCGGCTACCACAACTCGGGTGAGTCCGAGTTCTTTGATGTCTTTCTCGATCAGTTCTTGCCCCAAGCTGGAACACATGAACTTGTAGTCGCGACCGATGACCACCCCGCGATGTTTCAGGCGCGAAGCAGCCCACTCGGCCACTTCTTGAACGTCCACCATGCCGGCGATGTTCGAGCCACAATGGCAGACGTAGACGCCGATTCTCTCTTCGACTGGTTTTTGTCCGTTGCCACCGGTCATTTCTCCACCTTGCCTTTCTCAGACAACTTGGTTGCTTTGTTCGGGAGCGGTTTGGGCATGGGCAGGCCTTCTTGCTTGCGCGGTCGCGGCGCTGCCGGCGCGGGCTCTGGCGCTTCAATGCCGATCTTTTCCAACGCCTTGCGCGCGCTCACCAGCTCTAGGCCAAAGCCCAGCTCTTTGGCATCCAGGCCAAAGGCCAGACCGATCAATTGGGTAAAGAAGACGATCGGCATGTGATAGACCGTCCCGAAATGATGGTTCACTTCGCCTTGATAGGCGTCGATGTTCATTTGACACATCGGGCACAGGGTGACCATGATGTCGGCCTGGTATTGAGCTGCAGAGGCGATCAGGCGGCGGATCAGCTCGAAGGCGGTTTCGGGGCCGATCTGGGTCATGTGGCCGCCGCAGCAATGGGTCTTGAGCGGAAAGTCGATCACCTCGGCTCCCAGGGCTTTGAGCAACAGATCGAGCTCGATCGGATGTTCTGGGTCCGACCAGCGCTTTTCGTAGTCCGGCCGCGGCACCATGCATCCCAGGTAGGGGGCTACGCGCAGGCCAGTGAGCGGCCGGGTGACCTTGCTCTTGATGACATCCAGGCCGATGTCGTAGATGATCACATCGAGTAAGTGACGGATGGTCAACGAGCCCGGTTTGTAGGAAAGCCCACCGGCCGAGAGCGCTTCGTTGACGTTTTGGGCCAGTTTGGGTTGCTCGTGCATGTAGTAGTCGGCCTTGGCCAGGTTCAAGTAGCAAGCCGAGCAGGGTGCAACCACCGTGCGCGAGCCATTGGCTTGCTGAGCAGCCAGGGCCAGATTGCGCGAGATGAGCGCATAAGCAGGGGTAAGGCTGATCCCAAGGTATTCCGTAGCGCCGCAGCAATTCCAGTCCTCGATCTCTTCGAGATCCAAGCCGAGGAGCGGAGCGATCTTGGCCAGCGAAAAGCCGTAGGCCTTAGCGCTGGTTTCCATCGAGCAGCCTGGATAATAGAGATATTTGGTCATAGGAACCTCATCCTTTCTGGCCGATGGTTAGGCGACTGGCCGCTGGGCCTTAACATCCAGTTCCTTCGCCCGTTGCAGAATGGCTTTGAGCTGCTTGATGTTCTTGATGCGCTTCGGGCGAATGCTCATGCGCTCTTTGGTGAGCATGCCCAACGCCATCGGTGACATGCCCGGCAAGCGCAGGGGGAAGTGCTTCAAATAATGACGGGTGGCCAGGCCAAACTCGTAGCTGCGCCCATATTCCTCGACCATATCTACGAAGGTCTTGGAAAAGTCTGGGGCAGTCGAATCGCGATAGAGTTTGGCTTCGATAGCCATGCTCTTTAGGGTATACATTACGTCGGCGATGTGCACATTCTGAGGGCAACGCACCACACAGTGATAGCAGGAGACGCAGATCCAGGGGGTATTGCTCATGAGAACGGCCTGTCTCATGCCGGCCCGAATCATAGCGAACAGCATACGCGGCGTGTGATCCATATCGGCCGCCGAAGGGCAGGACCCACCACACGTGCCACACTGAATGCACATCTCCAGGCGCGAGACACCTGCCGTGCGTTCCACGACCTCGTTGAGAAAGGTGAGGTCTTCAATGAGTTTTGGCGCTGAGGGGGGCGGTTTGATGTCGGTTGCAAGAGCCATAGTATCCTCTCCAAATCAGCAAAGCACTCCAGGCGATCGGCACATGGAGTATAAACCAGGAAGTCTGTAGACATTATGGGCAACTATAGCCCCAAATACTAGAGGTGAAAAATCACATCGTATAGTGACTTTTATCATGATTTATCTCAAAATTTGTCTACACAATTTGTAAGTGTTTGGCGATAATGTATACATATCTTGATAACCCCTCGATTCTGACCTGCGAAAGCCTCTCTGAGGGTGTTCTAAAAAATACCGCTCTGTCCTTGCCATGACGCATTCGACGCCCACCAACCACCACCCAGAAATATACTTCCCGATGTTCCACAACAACAGGCGTCCCCACACGCTCGGAAGGCCATCTCGTCCTCGCGCTCCGGAGGACTGGAATCACACAATCCCTTCAAAGCGCCAAATCGCCATACTGCAGGTTTACTTGATCCTAGCTGATTTATAGAACACCCTCCACTCCTCTTGACATCTAACCTTTGGCTGGTAGAATAGCGGCCAATGAAATCGCCTCTCTCCTACGAAATCAAGTCCAAGCGCACGCCCACAACCGCAACCTTCGGTTGGCGGACTTGTGGGCGTTCTTGTTGGATGAGAGACAGAGAACCAAGGGCATCTTAACAGCTGTTTCTGTGGATCGATCCAACCCGCTCTCCGCCGCCGGAGGGCGGGTTGATTTTATTTCTCGGTCAGGAGGTGATCGTTTGGTCGCAATCTTTGTTTCCCCCCAGAGGGGCCAACGCTGGCAACAGCAACCTCACTCTGTCATTCTATTTCCAGGAGGTGGACCGTGATCCGTGTAGGCTTTTTGTTCTCACGTTTGCGCGTGGAGGAGAAATATCTGCTCGAAGAACTGGAACGTCGGCCAGGCGTAGATGTGATCCGCATCAACGATGGTGAACGATTTTTCGATATTGCCCGACTGCCAGAACAGGCGGATGTTCTGTTTGAGCGTTCGATTTCCTATTTGCGCGGTCTATATATCTCCAAGATCTTTGCCGCCAACGGTGTGCGTGTGGTGAATTCTCCTGAGGTGGCTGAGCGCTGTGGAGACAAATACATCACCAGCCAGATTCTGGTGAACGCAGGGATTCCTACTCCGCGCGTATACATGGCGTTCGATCAAGAGTCGGCCTTGGCGGCCGTGGAAGCAATGGGATATCCGTGTGTGATCAAACCGGTGATCGGGTCGTGGGGACGCTTGCTGGCCCGCGTGGACGATCGTCAGGCGGCAGAGGCGTTCATCGAACACAAGGCCGGCCTGGGCGTGCTCCATCAAGTGTACTACATCCAAGAATACATTCACAAACCGGGTCGCGACATCCGTGCCTTCGTGATCGGGGAGGAGCCAATCTGCGCCATTTACCGGACCTCAGAGAACTGGATTACGAACACCGCTCGCGGCGGAGTAGCCAGCAATTGCCCGCTCACCCCTGAGTTGGTCGCCATCTGCCGGCAGACAGCTCAGGCCATTGGCGGCGGCCTGTTGGCGATCGACCTGTTTGAAACCGAGCACGGCTTGATGGTAAACGAGGTCAATCACACGATGGAATTCCGCAACAGCATCGCCACTACCGGTGTGAATATTCCGGCGTTGATGGTGGATTATGTTTTGGCCGCTGCCAAGGGCCATGAAGCTGGCGATAGACAGCACTCTCAACCGCAACCGATGCGCTTCCCCTCCTGGCAGGATCGTCCATCGGCCGGCTCAGTCTTCTCGGCGTAAGATGTGGGTCAGGATGGTGGCGCCGGAACCACCGATGCTTTGAGTCATGCCGCTTCGGGCGTCTGCCACCTGAGTAGGGCCGCATTCGCCGCGCAGTTGCTGAACCACTTCCACGATCTGATACACGCCGGTGGCCCCCACCGGATGGCCGCGTGCTTTTAGTCCGCCGCGAGTGCAGATCGGAATGCGCCCGTGGATGCCGATCTCACCCTCCAGGCCCAGTCGTGGCCCCTGGCCGCGCTCGGCAAATCCGCAGGCTTCCAGCGAGAGCACGGCCATGATCGAGAACGCATCGTGCAGCTCGAACAGATCGATTGCGTCGGGGGAGAGGCCGGCCTGAGCATAGGCCCGTCGGGCAGATTGATAAGCGGCCGAGAGGAACAGGGGATCGCGCCGGGAGTGAATGGCGATGGTATCGGTAGCGGCCGCCGAAGCAGCCACCACGACCCGCGGCCGGCTCACCCGCTCCGCCGGCACCAACACCACCGCCGCCGCACCATCTCCGATTGGGGAGGCATCCAACAAGTTGATCGGCGTAGCGACCATGTTGGCCTTCTCAAACTGCTCCACCGTGATCGGTTGGTGCAATCGAGCAAAAGGGTTGTGCATGGCGTTGGCGTGGGCGTTGATCGAGAAGGGCGCAAAGTCGGCGTGTTTCCAACCGTACTCGTACATATACCGGCGCATGATCAAGGCGTTCAAGCCCACAAACGAAACTCCTTGCTCCACCTCGTAATCTGCATCAGCTGCGGTTGCCAGAGCAGAGGTGACTTCGCGGCCGGCGCGGTCGGTCATCTTCTCCACCCCTACCACCAATGCCGTTTCCGCCTCGCCAGATGCCACCGCCATCAGGCCGGCCCGGAAGGCTGCCGCGCCAGAACCGCAGGCAGCTTCTATCTTCACCGCCTCAGCCCCCCATAGGCCGACCCAATCGGCAATCAATGCGCCAAGCTGATTTTGACCGTCGATTAACGGCGAGAGCATATTGCCCACAAACACCGCATCCACGCGCACCAGGCCGGCTTCTTCTAGGGCGCGAAAAGCCGCCTCGCCGGCCAATTCCTTTAGGGATTTATCCCAGTGTTCATCAATTTTGGTCTGACCAATACCGAGAATGGCAACGGGTCGCATCGTGTCCTCGGGCGATATTGTAGCTGATAGGCCTATCAGAGACTCTCCGACTTCCGCTCGGCCTATCCACAAAACACATTCTCAAAGTGGATGATCTGCGGTCGACCGTCTTGTTTCTCTACCACAATCACGTCCAACCGCCACGTGTTGAATTCCGGATGCTCCTGCAAATATTGTTCGGCAACCGCCAGCAAGCGCGCCCGCTTTTGGGGAGTGACGGCATATTCGGGGAACACAAAACCACCAGAAGCGCTGGCTTTGACCTCCACAAAGATCAGCAGGCCTTCTTGGCAGGCGATCAGATCGACCTCGCCATGACGAGTGCGCAGATTACGGGCCAAGAGGCGGCAGCCCCGTTCTTCCAGATAGCGTGCAGCCGTTCGTTCTCCCCAGCGGCCGGTGAGGTGGGAGGAGCTCATCGGACAAATCGCTCCAAGAAGCGACGTATGCGGAAAGACAACCCATGACGGCGCGGTTCCGCGGCTTGCGCCAACCGCTCGTAGTGCGAGAGCATGATCTGCGTCGTACGTTCGATCGAATAGAGTGAGGAAGCCTGGCGGGCGCCGTCGGCCAGTTGACGACGTAGATCGTGTTCCACCACCAAACGAGTCATCTTGACGGCAAAGGCGATCTCGTCCTCAGGGGTCAAGAGACCACTTTTTCCATCCTCGACGGTGTCGCCAACCCCAGGAGACTGAATGCCCAGTACTGGCAAGCCGGCCCCCATCGCTTCGATCACCGAAAGGGGATGGACCTCAGAGATCGAGGCCGTGACAAATGCGTCGCACATCGCCAAATACGAAGGAAGCCTTTCGTAGGGAACAGGCCCCTCAAAGCGCACGCGCGATCCCACCCCAAGTTCGCCGGCCAAGGCTTCTAGGCTCTTGCGCTGCGGTCCTCCCCCCACCAGCAGCAAGTAGACATGATCGAGCGCCTGGGCCACTCCCCGAAAGGCA
Organism: uncultured Anaerolineae bacterium; assembly: GCA_937120535.1. Classification (GTDB taxonomy): domain Bacteria; phylum Chloroflexota; class Anaerolineae; order Anaerolineales; family Villigracilaceae; genus Denitrolinea. Next base: position 13,797 of record CAKZJX010000060.1, on the reverse strand, counting down.
TGTAGCAAGAACGGTAAGTTCTTTTCCGGCCCCAAGCGTCCCACATAGATCAACAAAATATCCTCGGCAGAATAGCCAAAGTCGGCGCGAGGCAGCGGACGGGCCTGGTGAAACGGCTTGAGATCCACTCCGTTGGGCACCACTTCGATCGGCGCATCCACACCCAATTGACGCAGAATACGTTCCATGCCTCGCGAGGGCGAGATCACCAAGTCCACCGCTTCGCAGAACGAGGGCATATACATTTTGAGCAAACCCTCGCTGATTGCTTCGGGCATCAAGGGCAAATAAGCTTGCGCATACAGATCGTAGCGAGTGTGATTGGTGAACACCACCGGGATATAGAGCGGGCGAGCATAACGCAACGCCAAGCGACCGCTTAGAAAGGGATGATGGACATGGATCACATCCATCGTCTGCAACAGTCGCTTAGCTTCGCGGCTATATCGAAAGGACAAGTAGAACCCGGTATCGCGAATAGGCAGCCCCGGAGAGCGGATGACCCGCGGTTCATCATCTGGATAGTACACGTTCCCAAATGTAAAAACAAACACATCGTGGCCGGCACGCTCTAAGTAACGTTTATTCAAAGCAATGTAGTTGGTCACCCCGCTGATATGAGGCTTATAGGCATCCGCCATCATGCCGATTCGCATACGGTCTCCTAACTGTTTGGCCAATCCTCGCCTTTCTTTGAGGAACTGCCCGGGTTCGATCCGGTTCGGTGATGCTGACCAATAACATTGAGCGTATTATATCTTGTCCTTTGCTCTGATAGATGGACAAATAGACAACCGTTTTGCCACGACATCCCCTCAACAAATGACAACTCACAGATTGCGAACCATGTTCTCTCCCCTGCCGACGGTAACCCTCGCCGTTGACGTTCTCTCTCACCATAAAGTAGAATACGCCTATATCCCACGTCAAAGGAGCCGGCCATGCTCAAAGAATTCAAAGAATTCATCATGCGCGGTAATGTGTTAGATCTAGCAGTCGCCGTGATCATCGGTGGCGCCTTCGGCAAGATCGTGGCTTCCTTCGTCGACGACATCCTGATGCCGTTGATCGGCTTGCTGCTAGGTCGGGTGGACTTCTCCTCCCTAGCTTGGACGGTAGGCGAAGCCTCCGTGCGCTACGGGGCATTTATCCAGACGCTTGTGGACTTCCTGATCATTGCTGCGGCCGTCTTCCTTATCGTCAAAGCGATAAGCGCCGTGGAAAAGCCGGCCCCGCCGGCCCCGGCCGCCGAGCCAACCACCAAAGAATGCCTCTACTGCTTCTCCACCATTCCGATCAAAGCCACACGCTGTCCGCACTGCACCTCCCAACTTTAACCCAGAGCCTAGCGCAATAGGTGGGATGAGGGTGATCAGCGCCCCATCCCTTTTCTTATGGATCTCCTCGACGCCCTTAACCCTCAACAACGACAAGCGGTCACCGCTGGCCCCGGCCCGGTGCTGGTGCTGGCCGGCCCGGGGTCCGGCAAGACGCGGGTCCTCACCCAGCGCATCGCCTGGCTGATCGCCGCCCAAGGCGTTCGTCCCTACCAGATTTTGGCCGTCACCTTCACCAACAAAGCGGCGCGCGAAATGGAAACCCGCGTCCAGCAAGCCCTCGGCCAAGAAGCCACGCGCGGCATGGCCCTGGGCACCTTTCACGCCATCTGCGCCCGCATCCTACGTTGCGAAGCTGAGCTCCTTCCCCTTGAAAGCAACTTTGTCATCTTTGACGCCGACGACCAAGAACGCCTGGTCAAAAGCGTCATCCGCGATCTCAACCTGGACGAAAAACGCTACCGTCCGGCCTCGATCCACGCCTCCATCTCCAAGGCCAAAAACGAACGGATCGGGCCAGACGACTACCCGGTCGCCAACTATCGCGACGAGGTCGTCAAACGGGTATACACTGCATACCAACAGCGCCTGGTAGCCAGCAACGCCGTCGACTTCGACGACCTCCTGCTCTACATGGCGCACCTGCTAGAAGATCATCCCACCGTTCGAGAGAAATACGCTCGACGTTTTCTCCACGTTCTGGTAGACGAATTTCAAGACACCAACCTGGTCCAATACCTGCTCATCAAACACTTTGTCTCGATCCACCGTAACCTCTTCTGCGTAGGCGATCCCGATCAGAGCATCTACCGCTGGCGCGGCGCCGATTGGCGCAACGTCCAGCGCTTCGAGCAGGACTTTCCCGACGCTCAAGTAATCCTCCTGGAGCAAAACTACCGCTCCAAACAAACCATCCTCGATGCGGCCATGGCGGTGATCGACCGCACCTCCCAGCGCCGGCGCAAACGCCTCTTCACCGATCGGGGGCCCGGCGAGAAAATCGTCTTCTACGAGGCAGCTGACGAGTATGCCGAAGCCTCGTTTGTAGTAGATACCATTGCTCAGCTGGTTGCCTCCGGCCAAGTGGAGCCGCGCGAATGTGCCGTCATGTACCGCACCAACGCCCAATCGCGCCCGCTCGAAGAAGCCTTCCTAGCGGCGCGCCTCCCCTATCGCCTGGTGGGCGCCCAGCGCTTCTACAGCCGCCGCGAAGTCAAAGACATGATCGCCTTTCTGCGCCTGGTCCACAACCCCGCTGACGAAGCCAGCCTCGACCGCGTGATTAACGTCCCACCGCGAGGCATCGGCGAGAAAACCTTGGCTACCCTCCACCGGCTAGCGCGGCAGAACCACCTCTCGCCTGGCCACCTCTTGCTCGACCTGGCCCATGGCTCCGAATCCCCGTTCTGGTCTCAATTCAGCGGTCGGGCGGCCATCCTCCTGGCCGATTTCGGCGCCACCCTGGCCAACTGGCGGGCTATAGCGCCGGCCCTCACCGTCCCCGAACTCTTTGACCAGATACTACGCGACCTGAACTACCGCGACTACCTGGACGATGCCACCGAAGAAGGCCGAGAACGCTGGGAGAATGTCCAAGAACTGCGGCGACTAGCGCTCGAATATTCCACCCGTTCCCTCGACGAATTCCTGGAAGACATTGCCCTCATCTCCGATCAAGACACCCTGAGCGACGCCAACGCCCCCACCCTGCTCACCCTACATGCTGCCAAAGGCCTAGAATTCGACGTCGTCTTCATCATCGGCCTCGACGACGGCATCCTCCCCCACAACCGTTCCTTTGACGACCCTGAAGCAATGGAAGAAGAACGGCGTCTCTTCTACGTAGGCATCACCCGCACCCGCGATCGACTCTACCTGGTTCGGGCCATCTATCGTGGCGGATACGGCTATGGAGAAGAGCTCCCTCCCTCGCCCTACCTCGACGACCTACCGCTCCATCTCCTCCAAGGGATTTCCCGCTCCGGGCGTCGGAGCGGTTCCCGTTCCGACCGAACCACCTGGTCGGCGTTCGACTCGGCTGCTTCCTCGCCCCCAGCGGATCGCCGCCCTGTGGCCGGCGCGCCGCGCTTTGCGGCCGGCATGCGCGTCCGTCATCCCTTATGGGGTGAGGGCCTAGTTGTAGACAGCAAAGTACAAGACGAAGACGAGCTGGTAGACGTCTTCTTCGACAGCGTCGGCTTCAAACGCCTGGCAGCTAGCCTGGCCAACCTCCGCCCTGTATAACCACTGCTCCCTCGTCAGGCTGTCCGAACAAACCCATGTCCTCATTTGTGCTGCGTTTGCTCTACCTGGCCTACCGTGCCTACCTTTCTCTCTTCCGGCCGGTGATCTTCGGCGTGCGCATCCTGCTGGTGCAGCACCAACGCGTCCTCCTAGTGCGCCACACCTATCGCAGCGGGTGGCACCTGCCGGGGGGTGGGATCCGACGCGGCGAAACGGTGGAGATGGCCGCCCGTCGCGAAGCTCGAGAAGAGACCGGGACCGAGCTAGAGAGGATCACTCTGCTGGGCATCTTCCCCAATTTTGACGACTACCCAAATGGGCACCAAATCCTATTTCATTGCGACCACTTCCGCTTGGTTGGAACGCCAGACGCCGAAATTGCCGAAGTCCGCTTCTTCTCGCTAGACGAGCTGCCGGCCGATATGCCATCCTCACATCGGCGGCAGGTAGAAGCAGTGCTGCGAGTCTCGCGATCCTCCTAGGCGGCTGTTCAGCCGTTCCCGATCAGAGCGACCGCGATTGCTGAAGGATTCGTCCGGCCAGCAACCGTTCCAACCTCTCCAGCGAAATCTCAGCCAGTGATGGCAAGACATAATCAGCGCCATCCACTCCCAAGCGCTGCGTCAACGGATTGGGAACAGCCACCACGAACAACCCTGCTGCCCGAGCAGCACGCACCCCGTTTTGCGAATCCTCGAACACCACGATTGTCTCGCGGGGCACGCCCAGTCGTTCCACTGCGACCAAATACAAGTCGGGGTTTGGCTTCGTCCGCCCTGGGGGGACATCTTCCGAACAGACGATCCAATCGAAATAGTGGAGCAACCCCAACCGAGCCAAATGCGTATCCACCCACTGATGAGAAGAGCTGGAAGCCACAGCCCGCAACACCCCCCGGCCAGCGGCTTGCTCCAACAGGGCTTGCACGCCTGGTCGGACCGGCAAAGACTGAAGGATAGGGTCCACCTTCTGACGATAGTAGGCTACCAATTCTTCCGCATCCTGGCCGGTCAGTTCGGCCAAGTGCTGGGCCGGGTTAAAGGTGGAGATCCCGAATCCGCCGACCGTCTTAGCCCATTCATCAACCGGCAATTCATGGCCATATTCGCGATAAATCGCCTGCCAGACTTCCATCTCTGGCGTTTCCGTATCCAAGATCAAACCGTCGAAATCAAAGATCAAAGCGCGCATCATCGTACAGATCCTCACAAACACAACATTCGACTTACGGACCATCCGCCTTGCCTTACCATGAATCCAGAAGACAGCAAATGGCCCAGGCTGAGAGCCCTTACAACAAGGCGTAAGTATATCGCAAGAGCGAGCCCTCAGATAGGGCCGCAGATATCCTTTATTGGCTTATCAAAACCGAGAGCATCAGACTAAGGGCTGCCAACAATCCAGACAAAGCCAGAACACTTCTACGAAATCGGCGCAGCCTCACAACTCCCATCCGTCTGCACGGCGACCTTCCGGCCTTCTCCCTGCCCGATTTCTTACAACAACATCCTTCTGCCCCCGGTGGAAAAAGATCCATATAGTCAGATGGACGATGAAAGTGCACTCAACGCTCTGCTGAATCACTACACTATATGGCACAGAAACCCAAAAGTGCAAACATTGTGAAATGATTAGTGTCGGAGCTAAGAAGGGATGAAACGGGTAGAATACAACCATATACGTTACTGGTCCTGCTTTGGGCGCAAGAGGGAAGCGGAGCAAGCGCTGTAGCGCCGTATCTGGACATGTCTATCGATCGATGTCGTAGGCATCAGCCGGCCGCTCAGCCGAAACGGTGTGTCGACATCTGTCCCGCCTGCCACACGGACTGAGTGCGTATTCTGCAACAGAACTAACTTTGAGAGGAAACAATGGTCTACAGACTTTTATACTGGTTGGGATGGACAGTCCTGCGGGCATATTCGCTGCTTCTCTTTCGCTTGCGTGTTCACTGGCATGCACCCTTGCCGCCTGGACGAAAGCTGATCGCTGCCAATCACCCTTCCTGCACCGATCCGTTTATCCTTCCCCTGCTCTCTCGAACCGAGATCAGCATCTTGATCACGGGCAGGGCGTTTCAGGTGCCCATCTTTAGTTTCCTGCTGCGAAAGTGGAGACAAATCTCGGTGGTTCAGGGAAATGGCCGTCAGGCGTTGGAAGAGGCCCGATCTCGTCTCGAGGCAGAAGGCACCGTGGCTATCTTCCCCGAAGGGCGTTTGAGCCCACGTCAGGGTGGATATTTGCCGCCTCGTCCAGGGGTGATCCGCCTGGCGATGTTGACCGGCGCGCCGATCATCCCGGTGGGCATTTACTACCCGCGCGAAAAGAGCGTTTATCTGTCAAAGCGGATGGGCGATGAAGAATGGGATGGGTATTGGTACCTAGCCGGCCCCTACGAGATCACGGTGGGCGAGCCGTTGTACGTTTCCGGCGATCCGGATGATCGAGAACAGGTGACTGAGGCCTCGCTCCGTTTGATGGAGATCATCGCTCATCTGGCGGAGGAGAGCCGTTTGCGCATGCATGCCTCGATCCCTGCTTTGGCGACAATCGAAGAAACCTAAAGTTGATTCTCTTTGGTATACTCGACCTGTACCAAAGGCCCTTGTGTGAGGTGACCGCGTATCATGCCTCCCCGTCTCGAGATCGATCTAGAACCCTGCGAACACATCACAGCAGATGCCATCGGCTCACCCGGCCAGCGGGTGTTTTACATTCAAGGCTGGGAGAAAGGAGGACCGCCAATCACGGTGTTGATCGAAAAAATCCAGCTGCAATTTCTGGCCATCGGCATTGAACGGTTTTTAGCCGATATTGCGCGCCAACATCCTGATTTGCCTGAGGCATCGCCAGCTTACGAAGACGAAAAAATGCACATCCATCCTCCGGTGGATCCGCTGTTTCGCGCTGGCGAGATCGGCCTGGGGTACGATCCGTTGCGCGATTTGGCCGTGATCATCGTCCGCGAGCTTCTCCCTGACAGTGAGGATCCCGAATCGGCAGCGGTAGTGCGGTTTTGGTGCACCCGCACACAATTGCGGGCTCTGGCTCATTGGGGCGCCAAGGTGGTCTCGCGTGGCCGGCCGATCTGTCCCCAGTGTGGTCAGCCGATCGATCCTGAAGGGCATTTCTGCCCCAAAAAGAACGGCCACAAACGCTGAATTTCTAGTTGATGGTGTAGAAACTCAATGACTATCCAATCCCTTCTATCTGCCCTTGTAGATATTCCAGCACCATCCGGTCACGAACATTCTCTGCGTTCCTTTGTGCAAAGCATGATTCAACCGCATGCCGACTATCTCGGTGTGGATGCGTTGGGAAATCTGATCGCTCGAAAGGGGGAAAAATCCAAGAGCGGCCGGCGGATCATGCTGGCTGCCCATCTGGATCAGATTGGCTTGATCGTCTCACACATCGATGAACAAGGATTCGTGCGCTTCACCACCCTGGGAGGGGTTCCCGTGCATCGCTTTGTGGGCATGCGGGTTCGTTTCCTGAACGGTCACTGCGGCGTCATCGCCCTGGAGCGCGAAGTGGAAACCAAAGAGCGGGCGCCCAAGGTGGAAAAGTTTTTCATTGATGTAGGCGCTGAAGACCGCAAAAATGTTCCAGTTAGGATAGGCGATGTGGCGGTGTTCGACTCAGGGTTTCGGGAAGTGGGACGACGCATTTTAGCCCCGGCCCTGGACGACCGTATTGGCGTGGCCCTGTTGATCGATCACTTGTGTAACGCGCCCACCGGCCCGAACGAAGTGTATTACGTGTTTACTGTGCAGGAGGAAGTAGGGACGCGTGGAGCTGGCCCGGCCGCCTTCGGCATTGATCCAGAGATCGGCCTGGCAGTGGATGTGACTCTGGCCGGCGATACTCCCCATGCTGGCGTGCGCAATCGGGTCCGCCTAGGAGGTGGGCCGGCCATCAAAGTCAAGGATGCCGGCATGATCTCTGACCCGGCCGTGGTAGACTGGATGACGCGCATAGCTGAAGAAGCGCGCATTCCCCACCAATTCGAGCTGCTCGAAGGGGGAACCACCGACGCCCGTGCCATTCAAGTGGCCGGCCCAGGAGTCCATAGTGGTGCCTTATCCATCCCCACCCGCTACCTTCATACCCCTTCTGAGATGATTGACATGCATGATGTAGAACAGGCCCAACGCTTCTTGGGCTTGCTGTGCCAGTCGAACTTCCAAGCCTAACTTTGACCGATCCCTGCCCAGGGTTGCAAAGACACGGCGTCGTTCCGTGTCTTTGTGTTTCTAGAAATGCTCTTGGCGGAGTTGCCGCCATCCCTGCTAGTTCACCCATCTTTTACTAATTTTGGGACAGTCACGACATTCGTCAGGGGGGAGGAGCTCGCTCATTCCACCCATTCGAGCTCGAACTCGTCGCCAATGTACACGGTATCTCCATCCTGAACACCGGCCTGGCGCAACGCCTCGTCCACACCGAGCTTCTCCATCAACCGTTGGAAGCGGCGCACCGACTCGTCGTGCTGCCAGTAAGTCATCTTGGCGGCGCGTTCGATGGCGGCCCCAGAGATGCGCCATTCGCTGGCTCCGACCCGAGTGATGGTGAACTGACGGGCGTCTTCTGGGGGACGATATACCGGAAGGGCCGGTTCGACCTCTTCTGATGCAGGGAGCTGAGCCAGGATGTGGGTGGCTTTCAGGAGCAGTTGGCGGGTGTTAATGCGCGCCAGGGCGGAAATGGCCATCAGCTCCACGCCTTGCTCGCCAAATTTTCGGCTGAGGTCGGGCAGGCGTTCACGCACTTCGGGTTGATCGATCTTATTGAGGGCTACGATTTGAGGCTTGCGAGCCAAGTCGGGATCGAATAGGGCGAGTTCGGCGTTGATCTGGCTGAAGTCGGCCAGGGGGTCTGCAGAGAGACCGTCTAGGAGGTGGATCAGGAGACGTGTGCGCTGGATGTGGCGTAAGAAGTCGTGGCCCAGACCAACGCCGCGGTGCGCGCCTTCGATCAGGCCAGGGATGTCGGCGATGACGACAGTCGTCTCTTCGTCTACGTAGGCTACGCCCAGGTTGGGTTCGAGGGTGGTGAACGGATAAGGGGCAATCTTCGGTCGAGCGTTGGTGAGCGCCGCCAGCAGGGTGGATTTGCCGGCGTTGGGAACGCCGACCAGACCGATGTCGGCGATCAACTTGAGTTCCAGGCGCAGGCGACGGGCTTCGCCGGGCTCACCTTTTTCGGCCATGCGCGGCGCCTGATTGCGGGAGGTGGCAAAGTGCTGATTGCCGCGCCCACCCCGCCCACCTTTGCACACGACCAGGCGCTGGCCAGGTTGAGTCAGGTCGCCGATCAGTTCTTCGCTCTCGGCGTCGTAGATCATCGTGCCAGGGGGCACGTAGATCACCAAGTCTTTCCCATCTTTGCCGGTTTTCTGGTTGGAGCCGCCGTTGCCGCCGTCTTCGGCTTTGAATTCTTGATTGGGACGAAAGGCAGAGAGCGTGTTTAGGGTTGGACGCACCTCGACGATCACATCCCCTCCGCGGCCTCCGTCGCCGCCGTCGGGACCGCCGCGCGGCTGGAACTTTTCGCGCCGGAAGTGCACCATGCCGTCTCCGCCTTTGCCGGCCCGGACGTAGATCTCCACCTGATCCAAGAACATAGGATAAGCCAACCTACCTATCGCAGAAATGATCTTGCTAGGCTAAAGACATTATACATGGAGCAGGGCTTTGATGCATTGCTGAGGTGCATCAAAGCCCTGTTTCACTTGGGAGAGCAGGGTGCTCTATCTCACAAAGCGCCAAACGCCCGGCAACACCAACGCCGCAGCGATTAGCTTGATGGCATCGCCCACCAAGAAGGGCAACAGGCCAAGGGCGATGGCTTTGGCGATGTCTCCCAATACGAACGCCAGCCAGCTCACCCCGAAGAAGTAGATGATCGCCGTCCCGACCAGGAACGGCACGAAGGAGGTGCGAACGGTACGTTCCATACCCCGTTCGGCCATCCAACCGATGACGTAAGCCGCCGCCACGAATCCGATTAGGTAACCTGCGGTGGGGCCGGCCAAGACGCGCAAACCGCTTGCGCCGCCGGCGAAAAAGGGCAACCCCAGGGCGCCCTCGATCAGGTAAACCATCAGGGTGACAGCGCCGCGCTTAGCGCCGAAGGCAGCGCCGATCAGCAGTACCCCAAATGTCTGTCCCGTGATCGGCACCGGCTGAAGCGGGATCACGATCTGGGCGCAGGCTGCCAGGAACAGGCTGCCGACCAGCACGAGCAGCGCCTCCCGCAGCCAGGCCGCTGTATTGGGCAAGAGACGCAGTGAGAGCGTAGGAGCAAGGGGGGTCATAAAAGATCTTCCTCACAAAATCTGTTTTATGATATAACCCCCACTATGGTCGATTGGTTCCTGCTTGAACCGCCGAGAAAGAGAACTTCACATCAGGGCCTAATGGTATTGCTGATGTTCGTAGGCCTATGCTTGGCGCTGCTGTTCAACAGCGCCGGAACAGTTGAAGCAGGCGCACCAGCGCCCTCCCTTCTTCCTACGCTCCAGGCTGTTCAAGTCGCTCCTGGAACGCCGGAGGCGATGGTTACCGCAGCGGAGATCATCGAGGCGGTCAACGCCCTGCGGCTATCGCGCGGTTTGCATGGGCTTAGCGTGCATCCGATTTTGATGGAGGCCGCGGCTGCCCAGGCCCAAGCCTTGGCTCTCTCTGGCGGCGCTGTAGGCCACGCACGCCCCTGTGGGTTAACGTTGGGTCAGGACTTGCTTCGCCGTGGCTATCCTTTGGCTGGCGACCTGAGGTTGGATGGCTTTCGCTCGGAAAATTGGGCAGCTGCTTCTACTGCCGAAGATGCGATTCAGAAGTGGTTGATGGATGAGCCGCACACGAACACCATGTTGGCAGAACAGCGCAGCGATCTCGGGGCAGGGGTGGCCGTGGGCGATCAGGTGTACGTGGTGCTGATCACTGCACTCCGCACCGGCAGTGGACAGATGCAACAGGCGGCCTTTCCGATCCTGACGGCCATTCCAGCCACTTTGACCGCCTGCCAAGGCGGGACCTCGGCCGGCCAAAGCGGCGCGTCGGAGTACATACGGCCAGTTCGGGTGAGCACGCCGTTGCCCAATGGCGATGTCATCCACGAAGTGCAATACGGTCAGAACCTGTGGAGCATTGCCATGGCCTATGGCGTCGCCATCGAGCAAATTCGGCTCTTGAATCGCCTGCCGATGACGCCGATCATCTACCCCGGCCAGATGCTGTTGATCCGAAGACAGGCCACGCCGACCGTTCTTCCGCCTATGACCGCCCCGCCTGCCGTTCTCCCCTCTGCCATGATGGCCACACCCTCACCACTTTCACCCCCTCCGACGGCCTCGACGCTTGCACCCTCTCCGCGAGAATTTGTGGAGCAGAACGGCTTAGCTCTGGGAATCATCGGCTTGAGCTTCTTGGTCTTGTTGATTGGGCTAGGGATAGGAGCCAAGAGGCGATAATTGCCGACGCACAGGCGGGCATCAATCCACGAAGCGGTACTTGAGCAGCGTCCAAACCGCTTCGAAGGCATCGCGCAATTTGATCTTTTTTCCTTGCGAATAGTCGCGCGGGTTGAAGGAGATGGCAACCTCAAAAATGCGGTAGCGGCGCTTCAGGACTTTGGCAGTGAATTCTGGCTCAAAGTCAAACCGGTTGGCGCGCAGCGTCATCCCTTGGACCACTTCACGGCGGAAGACTTTGTAACCAGTCTCCATATCACTCAAGATGGTGTCGTAGAGCAGATTGGTGAGGAACGTCAATAGCTTGTTGGCCACCATGTGCCAGAACATGACCACGCGCCGCGGACCTCCCAAAAAGCGTGAACCGTATACTACATCGGCGACCCCTTCTAGGATGGGCTGCAACAATTTATCATAGTCGCGCGGATCGTATTCCAGATCGGCATCTTGGATCAAGATCACATCGCCTTGAGCCGCCTGGATGCCGGTGCGAACCGCAGCCCCTTTTCCCCGATTCTTTTCGTGGAGGATGACACAGACGTTGTCCTGGCCGTTCAAGCGGGCCAGGACCTCGCGCGTCCCATCTTTGGAGCCGTCATCTACAACAATGATCTCAAACGCTTTTTGGGTGGCTTTTACCCGCCTGAGAATCTCTTCGATGTTTTGTACCTCGTTGTACACTGGCATGATAACGGATAGCTTCATGACAAAGATTATAAACGAAAACGGATGTCCCTAGAGATTGAGAAAAAGCGATTGCCCCTCACGTTAATTTCTTTGTCCACCCCTGTTCATCAAAGCTTGGCTGTTGAAGGGAGATGTCTTTTGCGGTTCAAGTTTAGCCGGCCAATCCCACTGTTTGCCCGGGCCATGTTTGGGCTTCAGGCCGGCATCAGCTTTGGGGCTTCACGCGCTGGGCTTGTAACGCCAGCAGATCGGTCAAGGTGCGATTGAAGAGCATCCCTGGGCTTTCCACTCGCAGCGCTGGGATCAGGATCGCCGTCAAGGTGGCGTTGAAGATGGGGACAAAGTCACGCGTCCCTTCGGTCATCAGAACCGCAAAATCAAATCGCCCAGGGTACTCGATCGTTCCTTCGAGCTCGTACACCTGAGTCGTGATGTGTACCGGGTATTCCCGCATGGTCGAATATCCGGCGCGTACGATGCCAACCGGGCCCAGATCCTCTCGATGGGTCAGCGCCACGCAGAAGATCCGCCGCTTGAACATGCGCACCACCTCAAAGTGATCTACTAATTTGGTGGGCATGTGGATGCGGGCCAGGCGCGCGTCTACCACCTCCAAGTAGGAGTGGGTCGGATCGTTGAGAAGGCCCATAGTGCCATTGCTCGAGACGGTCACCTTGCCAACAACGCGATAGCTCGATGTGAAAATATCCACTGGAATGAAGCGGTGGGTGCGGGAAGGAGCAGCGTCCATAGGTGTAAGTGCGAATTATCGGGTTTGATCACGACCAGGGCGAGAGGATGCTCGCTGTCGCACGCGCGGGGGGACACGCTTGCGTAGGGTAGGGCGTCCTGCGTTTGGGCTGAGGATCAAGTTCAGCCAGGAGATGGCCTTCTGATCGTATTCCCGTCGTCCACAGACATCGCACACCCAGGCAGGGAAGTTGGGAACAGTGATGAGCTCCTCATTCAACCAGGTAAAATACGTAATGAAATGCAAGTGCATCAAGCCGCTACCGCATTCGTTGCAGGGAAATGACTCAGAAGAAGGAATAAACTGTCGTCTCATGGAACCTTTGCGATATTATACCTGTTCTCACGACAAAGCGACCGAGAATTTTCCCCTGTAACATAAACAGTGGGTTAGTTTACCCCTCTTTCCTACTGTTTCTGCGTCCTATCTTCCGATTTTCTCCTACCCGAATGCCTAGAACACGCAAAGAAATGGCAGCTTTATGCCACTCATTTTTCAACCCACCAAAAACGTTACAGTCAGAGGATTTCGCATATCGTACAGGGCTTTTCGACAATTCTCGATGGTTCTGTTTGACCTAGCCGAGATAGCCCCCTTTTTCCACCCCCTTTTGTACCACAGGGGTGCTCAGCAGGCCAGCATCCGCCCTCGCCCCTTTTCCTGCTAACAGCAGGCTGTCCAACAGTTTCACGGCGGCGGCCCATTCCTCCCCGCTTGAGACCGAGCGCTGGCCCCAAATTTGGCGCAGCTGGACCCCAGCCACCGTAAGCACGACTAATCAAGGGGTTGGCGCCATGTGAGAACATGGAATTTGTTGCTGTGATGTTCACGGATTGGGGCAATACAAAAACCGTAGCTGCCTGAACGCAAGAGCTACGGTTTGGATGCGAGAGAGGGAGGTGAAGAGTCGGGGCGCTGGGATTTGAACCCAGGACCTCTTGCACCCCATGCAAGCGCGCTAGCCGGGCTGCGCCACGCCCCGAAAGCGAACGGGATTATAGCCGCATTTGGGATTTCTGGCAATAATTTTTGGGATCAGTTTTGGAGATCGTTCAACAAGGGGCCGAGATGGCTGAGCCCGCACACGGTTTGTATGACGTCGAGGAGCCGTGCTAGCGCGTAGGTGAGTTAAAATTGTCCCCGTCGAGAGCATGCCCGCTGGAGGATCGCAAGCAGTTGATCGTCGCAGTCCTTACATCTCGGTGGGTCCTCTTCGCACAATTAAGCACTCACCTTACGCAGTTGGAGTAAACTTGGTGCATGAAAAACGGCAAACTCTTTGACCTGTACAGCGATTATCTGAT
>CAKZJX010000059.1 GCA_937120535.1 uncultured Anaerolineae bacterium | reverse complement strand
TTCGCGTATTACATCCCGCTGCGCGATGCGGGCGGCGCCTCGGTGATTGACCCCCTCAGCGGCGACGACGCCCTCTCCTGCAACAACGCCTCCGGCGGCGGCGCATGGACTCCGCTCGACCCGCGCGACAGCGGCGGCGTCTTCGCCCAGAACCCGGCCGGCTGCGAACACACCCTGACCGACAAGTCCATCGCCATCCAGAAGAGCGTCAGCGTGGTGGGCGGCGGCGGCCCGGCCCCCGGTCGCTATCTCGAATACACGCTCGATTTCCAAATCTCGGATTTCTTCGCCTTCAATAACATCGTCGTCACCGACGTCATCTCCGACGGCCAGCGCTTCGACCCCACCTTTGTGCCAACGTTGCAAATTAACGGCAATTCCTACACCCTGCCGGCCCTGGCCATGCAGGCCTCGAACATCAACGTCCTCTGCGATTACAGCGGCGCCAGCGCTTCGCCCCCGGCGCCTCCCGGCGCGTGCGATGCGCTGGATTCGGCGCCCGCCAGCGGCCAAACCACCCTGGTCTTTGACGTTTCCAAAGAGATCATCGCCCGCGGCCAGGATGGCCGCCTGATCGGCGGCTGCGTGCCGACCAGCGGCACTGGCGGCGGCGACCCCAGTTGCGGCTCTTACAACGACGGCCCCACCACCGGCCGCATCGTCTTCCGCACCCTCATCCAGCAGGACTTCAGCGATGACTACCCCTCCGGCGACCCCAGCGTGGACCAGGGCGATACCCTGGAAGATGGCGTCCGGATTGAAGGAGACGTGCTCTCCACGAGCGACGCCTCCACCCCGACCGGCCAACAAGAAGACGACGCTTCCGCCGCCTCCGTCTCCATCGGCCGCGGTGGGCTGACCAAAGCGGTCTATGCCGTCAACGGCAGCACCTCCTTCGGCACGCCGGTGGAGGTCAAGCCGGGCGACACGGTTACCTTCCGCCTCACCTATACCCTCCCCACCGGCGACGTGGAAAATCTCTACCTGCACGATTACCTGCCCCTGCCGGTCTTCCTCGTGACCGACCCCGACGCCGATGGAACGCCCGGCCCGGCCTGGACCTTTTCCACGCTCGGCGGAATCCCGGCCGCCGGCGTGGCCACCTTTGGCCCTGCCGATACCTTCTATGCCTATTCGTCCATCGTTCCGACCCTCACCGCCAATTCCACCAACAACCGCCTGGAATTCGACTACGGCAATTTCGACGGCCCGACCGAACAGACCTATACCGTAGATATTCTCTTCACCGTCGCCGTCACCGCCGAGCCCTTCGCCGACCGGCTGTACCTGACCAACCAGGCCAACGCCTTCGAAGGCTCCACCAACGCCGGCACGGCGGAGGCCAACGCCATCGTGCAAATCATCCTCACTGAGCCGGTGCTGAACCTCCGCAAGGGCGTGATCTGGACTGACAACCCTACCGCCACCTTTAGCCCGACGCCTCCTGGCCCGGTTTCGTTCCTGCCACCGAGCCACAGCCCGCGCTGGAGCGGGACAATTCACTCCACCAATCTGGCCGCCCAGCCGATCAACAGCAACCTGAGCGGCGTGGACGCCGGCGATATTGTCACCTTTGCCATTGTCATCGAGAATACTGGCTCCAGCCTGAAGGGCGCCTTCGACATTGATATTCTGGATACCCTGCCGGCCGGCTTCCAAATCCCAGGCAGCGGCCTGAACCTGCAAATCTATTACGGCAATGGCACGGGTCCAATCACATACACCAGGCCGGATGGTTCTCCTGCCAGTCCCAGCGATTTGTTCGGCCCCGGCATCCGTCTGGTGGACCCGGTCGGTCGGGGCGTCTCCTCGGCCTATGACCCTAACCTGGGCAACAACGTCATCCTCATCACCTACGATCTGGAGGCCAGCAGCACCATTTCGCCCGGCGCCATCACCAACACCGGCACGATCGTCCATTACGCCGGCGCCGAGGGCGGCCCGAATCACGTCCCGACCCCCTCGCCCATCAACGACGACGCCGTGGTCCAGGTGCGCTCTGCCAGCCTGGGCAAGACCTTTACCACCGAGATCGTGAATTCTTTCAACACCGACCCACAGGCGGTGATCGGTGAACTTGTGGATTACACCCTGACCATCACTGTGCCCGAAGGCCAGATGACCAATGTCACCCTGGAGGATACCCTGCCCGCCGGCCTGGCCTTTGTGGACTGCTTGAGCATCGCTGCTTCGTCTGACGTCGCCACCGATCTTGTCGGTGGCTTTGCCGCGGCCTGCAACGATCCAACCAACCCGAGCGTCAGCACGCCAGGACAGAACTTCACCTTCACCCTGGGCACGATCACCAACGCCAACCGCAATAACAGCGTCCACGAGACCATCACCATTGTCTTCCGAGCGGTTGTGTTGAACGTGCTTGGCAACCAGGCCGGCACCACCCTGCGCAACACCGCTACCTTGCGCATTGACGGCGGCGCCGGAGGCATAGCCAGTGTGCAGAGCGATCCGCTCACCGTGATCGAACCGACGGTCAATACCGTAAAGACCGTCTCCCCTGGCCCCTACGATGCCGGCGACCGAGTCACCTTCACCGTCACCTTGAGCAACCCTTCCAGCGGTTCCACCACTGCCTACGATGTCTCGTGGAGCGACCCTGTTCCGAGCAACATGACCTACGTCGCCGGTTCGCTTGCCCTGGGCACCTGCACGGCCTCGACTCCCCCAAGCTTGAACGACTCCGGCGCGCCAGTCTTAACCGCCTCTGGAGGCCTGCTCCAGCCAGGGCAATCGTGCCAGATCACCTTCCAGGCGGACATCAACCACAGCGTCGTCCCCGGCCAGACCATCACCAACACTGCCCAGACGCGCTGGACCAGCCTGCCGGGAAACATCTTGGACCGCTCGACGTACAACGCCGCCTCGGACGAGCGCACTGGCGAAGACGGCCTGCTGGGCTCTGGCGTCCTCAACGATTACCGCACGCAGGGACAGGTGAACGTGGCGATCTCGAACATCGCCCCGACCAAGTACCTGTTTGCCACCTCCGAAGCCCACACCGGCCCGGTAGGCGGAATACAACGCGTCACCATCGGCGAGATCATCCGCTACCGCCTGGTGGTGCGATTGCCCGAAGGAACCAGCGTCAACTTCCAGATTCAAGATTATCTGCCCACAGGATTGATTTTCCTGAATGATGACACGGCCAAGGCGGTTTTTGTCTCAAATGAAAGTGGGATCACTTCCAGCGCCTATGGAACACTCCCTGTTCCTGGAATTACCGACCCCGATTGCTTCCTGACCGGAAATTTCGCCGACGGCGCCGCCCCAGCCATCCCGGCTGCCTGCGATCCGCTCGCAGATAACAACGTGGGCAGCACGAACAGCACCTCCTCGGATGTGGATACGTACACCACCGGCGCCGACCCGTACTTCAAACTTGGCACGCTGATCAACAACGATAGCGACGCCGACGCCGAATATGTGATCGTCGAATTCAACGCGCTGGTGGATAACACCGCCGCGGGCAGCAACGACGCCGGCGACACGCGAACGAACTTTTTCCGAGTGTTCATCAACAACATCCAAAACGGGCCCAATTCCAATTCGGTAGGGGTAGTGATCGCCGAACCATACTTGACCCTTTCGAAGTCTGCTGCGATAGCGCCCACCCGCGACGCCGGCGATGCGGTCACCTATGCTTTGAGCATTACTGCGGCTTCCGGCGTTAACCGCTCCACCGCCTTCGACCTGACCCTCACCGACGCCTTCGATTCCTACCTCACCAGCTTGAGCGTGGCAAGCGTCACCACCACCCAAGGCGCGACTTGTGTGGGCAATGGCAGCGGCACAACGGCGTTTAGCTACAGCAGCAGTTTCATCGGCAACACGCTCACCTTCACCGCCTCCTGCCTGGACCCGGGCCGCAACATCATCGTCACGGTGACCGGCACCCTCGTCTCGAACGTCCCGGCCGGCTACACCCTCCCCAACGTTGCCAACCTGGTCTACACCTCGCTGCCTGGCCCCAACGGAACGACCAGCAACCCGACCGGTTCATCCACCCCCGGCGCATCCGGCAGCGGCACTGGCGAGCGAGATGGTTCCGGCGGGATTAACGATTACGCCTTTTCTGCCAATGCCTCCCTCAATCTGAATACGCCTCAGGTGCAAAAACAGGCGCCAACGCCCACGGCCTACCCCATCGGCGCTACCGTCGCCTACCCCATCCGCATCACCTTGCCGGAGGGCGTCACCCGTAACGTGCGCGTCACCGACCAGGTGCCGGCCGGCATGCAATATGTGTCCTATGCGCTGGACACCAGCGGCTTCAACGGCGCGGTGCCCGCGCCCAGCGTGAGCGGCGGCGCTTCGGACGGAGATGATGTGACCTTCAACTTCGGCGACATCACCACCGCTGACGACAACCTCACCACCAACAATGCCTTCACCCTCTACGTCATCCTGCGCGTCCTGAATGTGCCGGGCAACGCCATCGGCACTGTCCTGACCAACGGCGCGACCCTCACCTACACGCCCGGCATCGGCGCTACCGACAGCACCATCAGCGGCGGCACGCAGAACATCACCGTCATCGAACCGATCCTCACCACCGCCAAATCGGTGGCTCCCCCTAGCGGCGTCCAGGCCGGCGATACGCTGACCTACACCGTTCGCTTCACCAACACCGGCACCGCCACGGCTTACGACGTGACCGCCCAAGACATCC
Source organism: uncultured Anaerolineae bacterium (assembly GCA_937120535.1). Classification (GTDB taxonomy): domain Bacteria; phylum Chloroflexota; class Anaerolineae; order Anaerolineales; family Villigracilaceae; genus Denitrolinea. The sequence continues at coordinate 16,070 of CAKZJX010000059.1, read as the reverse complement.
TGGCTCAGGGTGTAACGTACAACAACGATGCGGCTTGTGTCTTCTTCAACGGCAGCACGAGCAACCCGATCGGCGTGACCGTGACCGTCAGCAGCGGTGTCCTGACCTTTGACGGCAACCCGGCCGGCGCGTGGGACATTCCGGCTACCGATCCAGACTCCTACATCGAATGCACCTACACGGCCACCGCCCAGAGCAGCCTGCATCTCGACGGCGACCATACCAACACCGTAGACGCCGACTGGTCCAGCCTGGACGGTCCCGATCCCAACGAACGCGTCTACGACGATAGCGTCCACCGCCCGGGCGTGGATGGCACCCAAGACACCGCCTCGGCCACCTTCGCCAGCCCGGCTCCGTCGTTTGACAAGAGCGATACCCTGACTCAGGCCGTTATCGGCCAGACCTACACCGTCACCCTCACCCTGACTTCGCCGCTCGGCACGCTGCGCAACCTGACGGTCACCGACCTCCTGCCGGCCGGCCTGATCTACGTCGTCGGCTCCCAGAGCGTGAGCGGCGGCGTCAGCCCGGCCCCGACCTTCACCGTCTCCTCGCCCAACGATGGCAGCCTCCCGGTTACCCTCACCTGGACCTTTGGTGATGCTGTGATCTCCTCCTCGCCGATCACCTTCACCTACACGGTTCGGGTGGCCAACGTAGCCGGCAACCAAAACGGCGAGACCCGGACCAACACCGCCACCCTGAGCTACACCAATGCCCAGGGCGCCCCCCGAACCCAGACCGATAGCGACGACGTGACGATCGCCGAACCCGAGCTAGACGTGCAAAAGGCGGCCGACGACCCCACGCCGGCCTACGGCCAGACCTTGACCTACACCATCACCGTCTCCCACCTCGCCACCAGCACCGCAGTCGCCTACGATCTGGTGATCACTGACGTCGTTCCGAGCGGATTGACCTACGTCTCCGGCTCGATCACCGCTCCGAGTGGATGCACGGCGGACGACTCGGCGGCTCCAACCTTAACCTGGGCCTGCGCCTCCCTGCCGATCGGCAACACCCTGGCCCTGACCTACCAGGCCACCGTCAACGGCCCGCCCGGCCCCCCGAATCCTGGCGACACCCTGACCAATAACGTTGCCCTCACCTGGACCTCGCTCGCCGGCCCAGACCCGAACGAACGCGACGGTTCCGGCGGCGTGAACGACTACCGGGATGCCACCTCCCAGGTCGTCATCCTCTATAACCCCGATCTCACTGTCACCAAGACCGATGGGCAGACCACCTACATCCCAGGCCTGTCGGTCACCTACACCATTGTGGTGAGCAACGTCGGCAATGGGGATGTCACCGACGCTAGGGTGAGCGACCCCATCCCCTCGCAGGTCGCCTCGTGGGAGTGGACCTGCACCACCACCGGCGGGGCGACGTGTAACGGCTCTGGCGGTCCGATCACCACCGACTTCACCGATACAGTGGACCTGCCAGCCGGCTCCTCCATCACCTACACCGTCGTTGCTAACATTGCCTCCTCGGCCACCGGCAATCTGGTCAACACCGTCACCGTTTCCCCGCCGACCGGCGTGATCGACCCGACCCCAGCCAACAACACCGCCACCGACATCGACGAGCCGAACATACAGGCCGACCTGAGCATCACCAAGGACGACGGGACAGCCCAATACGTGCCGGGGAGCACGTTGACCTACACCGTGACTGTCTCCAACGCCGGCCCGAGCGATGCGCCGAACGCCACGGTGAGCGACCCCATCCCCGCCCAGATCGCTTCCTGGACCTGGACCTGCCAGAGCGTGAGTGGCGGCGCCTCGGGGTGCGATGGCTATAGCGGAAGCGGCGACTTCACCGACGTCGTCAACCTGCCGGCCGGCGCTTCGATCACCTATCAGGTGGCGGCCTCCATCCGATCCTCGGCCACCGGCGATCTGACCAACACGGCTACCGTCGCTCCGCCGAGCAGCATCACCGACCCCGATCCGAACAACAACACCGCCACCGACACCGACTCGGCCGATCCCCAAGCGGCCCTCTCGGTCACCAAGGATGACGGGGTGACCCAATACGTTCCGGGTTCCAGCGTGACCTATACGATCACGGTGACCAACAGTGGCCCGAGCGATGCCCTGGGCGTGGTAGTGAGCGACCCCATCCCGTCGCAGGTCGCCTCGTGGGAGTGGACCTGCACCACCACTGGCGGGGCGACGTGTAGTGGTTCTGGTGGTTTTATCACCACCGACTTCACCGACACGGTGAATATGCCAGCCGGCTCGACCATCACCTACACCGTCGTTGCCAACATTGCCTCCTCGGCCACCGGCAATCTGGTCAACACCGTCACCATCACGCATCCAGAAGACACTACCCCCGGCGACAACCAAGCCACCGACACCGACACCCAGGACGTACAGGTTGACCTGTACGTGACCAAGACCGATGGGCAGGCCAGCTACACGCCTGGCGTCGGCCTGACCTATACCGTGGTGGTGGGGAACAACGGCCCGAGCGATGCGATCGGCGCCCAGCTCACCGATATCCGACCCAGCCAGGTGAGTTCCTGGACTTGGACCTGTGTTGGCGCCACTGGCGGCGCTTCCGGTTGTGACGATGACTTGAGCAACCCGGCCGTCTTCACCGATACAGTGGACCTGCCGGCCGGCTCCACCATCACCTATCAGGTCACTGTGGTCATCCCTTCCTCCGCCAGCGGCACCCTGACCAATACGGTGGAAGTAGATCATCCCGAAGAGACTGACCCACGCAACAACCAAGCCACCGATACCGATACCCAAGAGTCGCAGGTGAATCTGAGCGTCACCAAGGATGACGGGGTGACCCAATACGTTCCGGGTTCCAGCGTGACCTACACGATCACGGTGACCAACAGTGGCCCGAGCGATGCCCTGGGCGTGGTAGTGAGCGACCCCATCCCGTCGCAGGTCGCCTCGTGGGAGTGGACCTGCACCACCACTGGCGGGGCGACGTGTAGTGGTTCTGGTGGTTTTATCACCACCGACTTCACCGACACGGTGAATATGCCAGCCGGCTCGACCATCACCTACACCGTCGTTGCCAACATTGCCTCCTCGGCCACCGGCAATCTGGTCAACACCGTCACTGTTGCCCCGCCGACCGGCGTGGTCGAGACCGATCCCACCGACAACCAAGCCACTGACACCGATTCGTCCGATCCCCAGGCCAACCTGAGCATCACCAAGGACGACGGCGTCACCGTCGTGGCGCCTGGCTCGATCATCCTCTACACGATCACTGTCTCCAATGCCGGTCCCAGCGACGCCGTCGGCGCCCAGGTCAGCGATGCCCGCCCGCCCGAGATCGTCTCCTGGACATGGGTCTGTGCTATCACGACCGGCGGCGCCTCTGGCTGCGACGGCGACTCGAGCAACCCGGCCGTCTTCACCGATACAGTGAACCTGCCAGCCGGCTCCTCCATCACCTATCAAGTCACGGCCACCATTGCCGACACCGCCAGCGGCGATGTGGCCAATACCGCCTCTGTCGAGCCGCCAGCCGGCGTCGACGATCCCGATCCAACCGACAACGTCGATGACGACGTAGACAGCATCATCACTACCCCGGCCGGCGACTTGAGCAAGTCGTTGATCGGGACCAATCAAGGCTTTACGCCGGGCCGCTCGGTGGCGATCGGCGAGATCGTGACCTACCGCGTGCAGTTCACCGTCCCGGCCGGCGGCGCGATGCCCGACCTGACTCTGACCGACGTGCTCGATCGCGGCCTGGCCTTCGTGCGCTGCGTGAACATCAGGTTCACGGGTGAACTGTCCACCTCTTTGCCCGGTGGCTTCGACAACGCCTGCGACGATCCCACCAACCCCACGGTGCACACCCAACCTCCCGGCTCGACCAACCCAGCCGACCCCGGGCGAGGGGTGGTCTTCTCGTTCGGTGATGTGGTCAACAACAGCAGCAGCAGTAGCGGCACGGTGACCGTAGAATACGAGGCCGTGGTGCTGAATAGCCTGGAGAACCAAGATGGCCTGAGGCTGGACAATGCAGCCACCTTGCGTTGGGCCAGCGGTTCGCTGCAGGCTGCCGCGCCCGAGGTGGTGATCGTTGAACCCGATCTCTTCCTGCGCAAGGAAGTGGACCAGACACTGGCCCTGCCCGGCACGGTGCTCACCTTCACCTTGACCTTGGGCCACACGCCTGAAAGCAACGTCAACGCCTACGACGTGGTCCTGATCGACATCCTGCCGCCCGAACTGACCTACGTGCCTGGCTCACTGCGGATTATCACCGGCCCAGCCGGCGGGACGACCGACGACAGCGCCGCGCCCACCCTGCGCGTCACCTGGCCCGATTTCCCCTTGCTGAGTGGTGGTCAGCGTACCCGTGCTGTGGTGGAATTCCAAGCCACCCTGGGGAATCTGCGGCCCGGCCAAAAGGTGGAAAACGAAGCCGCTCTGGCGTGGACCTCTCTGCCTGGCGATTACACCACCCCGCAATCGCCCTACAACGCCCTCTCTACCGAGCGCTTCTTCGACCCGCCGAGCAACATCAACGTGTACGGCGTCTTCGCCAGCGTGGAGATCCGCCTGCCCTACCTGCCCGATACGGGCTTTGCCCCAGGCGTGACGACCTCCATCCCGCCGCAACCGCCGGCCAAGACCTATCAGAACATGGGCGACCTGTGGCTAGAGATCCCGCGCCTGGGCGTGAAGACGGCCATCGTGGGCATCCCGGCCGTCGGTGAGACCTGGGACATCACCTGGTTGTGGAATCGGATCGGCTGGTTGAACGGAACCGCCTTCCCGACCTACCCAGGCAACTCGGCCCTGACCGGCCATGTATACCTGCCAGACGGCACGCCAGGGCCCTTCCTGCAGTTGGGCGAGCTGCGCTGGGGCGATCAGGTGATCGTCCATCTCGGTGGCCAGCGCTACGTGTACGAGGTGCGCGAGGTGCGCCAGGTGTCGCCTTACGCGCTCTCGCCGCTGCGCAGCGAAAAACTGCCCTGGCTGACCCTGATCACCTGCCGTGAGTACGACGAGCGAAGCGGCAGCTATCGCTGGCGCATTGTCGTTCGGGCGGTGTTGATCCGAGTGGAGCCGAATCGCTAGGAGATCAAATCAGGGCGGATGATGATCCGCCCTGTTGCTTTTTTCAGCGCTCGTTTTGGCTCAGCCGATCTCTAGCCGCTGCGAGCCACGGCGCAGCGATTCCACCGCCGCCAGGGTAGCGCGGGTGACGCCCAGCAGATGCTCGTAGGGGATGGGGGCCGGCCCGCCCTGGCGGATGGCCTGTAAAAACGCCTTCCACTCGTTCACCCAGCCCTTGTCTTGAGCGACGCCTTCCCGTCTCGTGCGACCGTCCCGCACGAAGTGGAGGGTGCGGAAATCATCCAACACGGCAACTGCGCCGCCACAGAACACCTCCACTCGCTCCTTGGGGAAGGATTTGTCGCCGTTGGCCAGATAATCCACCACGCCCAGCGAGCCATCGGGAAAGGCGAAGGCCATCGAGACGTTGTCTTGGCGGTACTTGCCGCCGTCCGGCAGAGCGTGGGTGGCGACCGAGATCGGTGGGGCTCCCACCAAGAAGGTCAAGAAGTCCACAAAATGACAGGCCTCGCCCAGGATGCGCCCGCCGCCGATGCGCTCATCCTGGGTCCAGTGGGTGGGAGGCAGGTAGCCGGCGTTGACTCGGTAGTGGGCGAACAGCGGTTCCTGGCGCTCGGCGAAGAAGGCCTGGAGCGATCGGGCCAGGGGCGCGAAACGACGATTGAAGCCGACCATCAACAGACCGTTGCCCGGCTGTTTCAGTTGTTCGGCCAGCGCTTCCAGTTGTTCTGACGTGATGGCCAGAGGTTTTTCCACGAAGACGTGTTTGCCGGCCCGCAGAGCAGCGATCGCCAGCTCAGCATGATCGTGATGGCGGGTCAGGATGGCGACCACCTGGATCGCTGGGTCGAGCAGAATCTCTTCAGCCGACGAGGTGGCATAACGAAAGCCAAAGCGCTTGGCGGCGTGTTGGGCATGCAGGCCGGTCAAGGAGGCCACGCCGATCGGCTCGATGCCGCCGACTCTACGGATGGCCGGCAGGAGCACGCCGCTGGCAAAGGCGCCGGCCCCGATCAGCCCCAGGCCTGGCCGTTCGGTGGAAGGCGTGGCAGATGGGCTGGGGGCACGCAGCATGACGCGAGCTGCCGGCGGGGAGGCATCAGGCGCTTCGGGATAGGTCAGGATCACGCCCAAAAACGGTTCCTGGCGCTTGCCGGTGATCACCTTGTAGGCGGCGGCGGCCTGCTCAATCGGAAAACGATGGGTGATCAGCGGCCGGACGTTCAGCTTGCCTTCGGCCATCAGACGCAGGACGGCCTCCATGTTGCGGCCTTCCGTCCAGCGCACGTAGCCGATGGGGTAGTCCACGCCGCGCTCTTCGTAGGAGGGATCGTAGCGGCCGGGGCCGTAGGAGCGCGAATTGACGAAGAACAACTCCTTTTCGTAGTACACCTTGCGCGACAGGGTTTGGCCTACAGCGCCGATGGCCACCACGCGGGCGCGGTCGCGGGCGATGGCGCCGGCCAGTTCCACCGGGTCGTTCGAGGGGGTGGCAGCGCATAGGATCACCGCATCGAAGCCGCAGCCGGCGGTGAACGCTTGGGCGGCCGACTCGGCCTCTCGGCGGGCAACCACGCTCAGGTTCAGGGAGGAAGCGAGACGCACTTTGGCAGGGTCCACGTCAATCCCCAGGACACGGCAGCCGGCAGCAGAAGCGATCTGGGCGGTGAGCAGTCCCAACAATCCCATCCCGATCACCGCTACCGATTCGCCGATCTGCGGCTCGGCCAGGCGGAAGCCGTGGAGGGCAATCGCCCCCAGGGTGGTGAAGGCTGCCGATTCGAAATCCACGCCGTCGGGGACGGGGGTGAGCAGGTTGCGGGGAACCAGGTTGTATTCGGCGTGAACGGCATAGTTCAGGCCGGCGCAGGCCACCCGTTGGCCGATCTGGAAGCCGCTCATCCCCTCGCCCAGGGCGACGATCACGCCGGCCGAGGAATATCCCAACGGCATGGGCTGGTCTAGTCGGTTCAAGGCAGCCCGCACGGTGGGGAGCACGCCCTCGCGTTTGGCCCGTTCGAGCACCTGGCGCACTAGATCGGGACGGGCGCGCGCTTTGCCCAGCAGGCTCTTCTCGGCAAACTCGACCAGCATGCGCTCGGTGCCGGCCGAAACCAGGCTGGCCGCCACTCGCACCAGCGCTGTCCCCGGCTGCACTGCCGGAATGGGCGCCTCTTCCACCGTGGTCTGACCGGTTCGCATGTTTTGTAAGAGCTGTTTCATCTCGTTATTCCCATTCCCAAGGTTTTCGAGAAGTATACCCGGTTTTCCGAGGCAGCCGCTCCCTGCTTGTCGGTGATGGGCGGCACGAAGGAGGCAAGGTGAGAGCGCTCGAGGCCGCCAAAGAAATTTGTCTGACGAATTCAGAGAGGGTGGTAGAATATAGATGCGCCTGGGCGAGGAGGCAGAGAGTGAAGCAGCCGCCCTGCCCCCTGCTCCCTCCCTTTCAGCCCAGCGTCCGGTCGCTGTCTGAGAGGCGATCGGCCATTTCTTGGCTTTGCCTGGGAGTGTTCCATGCCTGTTCCCGTCATTGTGGATGCCATTCGTACTCCGGTGGGCGCTTTGGGGGGGATCTTGGCGCCAGTGCGCCCCGATGACCTGGCCGCCCTGGTGATTCAAGAGATCGTCCGCCGCTCCAATCTCGATCCTGCTCTGATCGAAGAAGTCTATTTGGGGTGTGCCAATCAGGCCGGCGAGGACAATCGCAATGTAGCCCGCATGGCCGCCTTGTTGGCCGGCCTGCCGGTGGAAGTGGCTGGCGTCACTGTCAACCGCCTGTGCGCTTCAGGGTTGACAGCGGTCAACTTTGCTGCGCGGGCCATTCAGCTCGGCGAGGGCGAGGTGTTCATTGCTGGCGGCGTCGAATCCATGTCGCGCGCGCCCTACTCGCTGCCCAAGGCCGAGGCCGGCTACCTCTTTGGCAACCTCACCGCCTGGGATACCGCCCTGGGCTGGCGCTATCCCAACCCTAAGATGAAGGAAAAGTACGGCCTCGAATCGATGGGCGAGACGGCCGAAAACATCGCCGCCGAACGCCCTCATCTCAACCGCGAACGACAAGACGCCTTTGCACTGCGCTCCCATCAACGGGCGATTGCGGCCATCGACTCGGGACGCTTTGCCGAGGAGATCGTGCCAGTGCCGGTGCCCCAGAAGAAGGGCGAGCCGCTGCTGGTTGCCGCCGATGAGCGACCGCGCCGCGACACCACTCTCGAATCGTTGGCCCGCCTGAAGCCGGCCTTCCGCGAAGGCGGCACAGTGACCGCCGGCAATTCGTCCGGCCTGAACGACGGGGCGGCGGCGATCCTGATGATGAGTGAGGAGCGCGCCCGTGTCCTGGGGTTACGGCCGCTGGCGCGCGTGGTCGCCTCAGCAGCTGCCGGCGTGCCGCCGCGCGTGATGGGCTATGGCCCGGTGCCGGCCACCCGCAAAGCCCTGGCTCAGGCCGGCCTGACCGTGCACGACCTGGACCTGATCGAGATCAATGAAGCCTTTGCCGTCCAAACCCTGGCTGTGATCGAAGACCTCGAACTCGACCCGGAGAAAGTCAACGTCAACGGCGGGGCCATCGCCATCGGCCATCCGCTGGGCTGCTCCGGCGCGCGCCTGGTGACCACCATGGTTCACGAGATGCGCCTGCGCGCCCAACGCAGGCAACCTGTTCGCTACGGCCTGGCGACCCTATGTGTGGGCGTTGGACAAGGCGAAGCAACCATTTTGGAGTGGATCGGATAACCTGCCCCTCCGGGCGGATCGGCGGCCCACCGACGGATTGCCCATGAGACGCCTCCTCTTCGCCCTCCCGCTTCTGATCTACGCCGCGGCCTGCTCGGCCATCCCAGGCGCTTTCCTCCCCCCGACGGACAGCTCCTCGCCCGTTGCGAGCGCGACCATCCCGCCGGGGCCGGCCCTTCCCCCCCAGGCCCTGCGCAATGCCCTCTACCCCCTGCCCGGCTTCGGCGATGCGATCCATGCCTGCTCCCTTCAGGAGGGCGCCTGCACCGTCGACGACCCGGTAGTCGGTCGTATCGAGGTCAAACTGATCGAACCGTTCGCCTTCGGCGACCTGAACGACGATGGAGCCCAAGATGCGGCCGTGCTCCTGGCGGCCCGGGCCGGCGGATCGGGCGTGTTCGTCTCGCTGCATGCCGTGCTCAACCAGAACGGGCAGCCGCAGCCGGCGGCCTCCTCCCTGATCGACGACCGCCCGCTCGTCCAGAGATTGACCATTGACAACGGGAGAATCGTGCTCGACGCCACAGTGCACGATCACGACGATGCCGCTTGCTGTCCGGAATGGCAGGTCAGGCGCGCCTTTCGTCTGGTGGGCCTGTCGCTAATGATGGTGCAAGCCATCACCTACCTGCCCGACGGCCGTGAGCGCAGCGTTGTGATCGAGTCGCCGCGCCCGGGCGAAGAAATCGGCGACCAAATCTACCTGAGCGGCCGGGTGACCATTGCGCCGTTTGAGAACACCTTGGCCTATCGGGTGTACAATCGAGAGGGCAAAGAGCTGTTTGCCGGCCCTCTGATGGTAGACGCCCCGCAGCCAGGGACGCCGGGCGTTTTCTTGGCTCTGCTCAACGCCGATCGCCTGCCCCGCGGCCGTTTGCGCCTGGTGGTGGTCGATCTCAGCCCTGTCGATGCCTCCATCCTGGCTTTGGACTCGGTGGAGATTATGGTGCGATGATCGCCTCTTCCTGCCGATCCGTTTTGGTTAACCTCTCCATCCCCCTATCTCTGGAGGTAGTATGCCCTCTCTCGTTCGCGACTGGATGTCGAAACCCGTGGTTGTGGTAGACCCCGACTCGAGCGTCTCGTATGCCTTGACTCTAATGCGCCGGCGCAACATCCATAGTGTGATCGTGGATATCGGCGAGCACAACCCAGAGTACGGCATCGTCACCCGCAGCGACATTCGCGATAAGATCCTCCTGGCCGACCGAAACCCGGCCGAGACCAAGGTGCGCGAGATCATGTCTGGCCCGTTAGTCACCGCCCGGCCGGAATGGACGCTCAAAGAGTGCTCCCTAGTGATGCAAAAGCATGGCGTGGACCATCTACCGGTGGTTGACGAGAGTGGCGCCTTGATCGGCTTGATCTCCCTGACCGATATCTTCATGGCCGTGGAGGAACAGGGCTGGCAGGAAAAGTAGTTTGCAAGTGAAGGTAGGATCGCGTTGCGCAAGCAGAAATACTACGTCGTTTGGAAGGGACGCCAACCGGGCATTTACGCTTCATGGGAGGAGTGTGAGGCCCAGGTCAAGGGATTTTCCGGAGCGCAGTTCAAGGCGTTTGACAGTCTAGAAGCGGCGCAACAAGCATTTTCGGGGACATACGAGGAGCAGCTTGAAAAAGCGCGGCCGGTGCGCCGCTGGCTATTTGCGCTCAATCCGCCGATCATTCCTAGCCTGTGTGTAGATGCCGCTTGTGCCGGCTCGCCCGGGCCAGTGGAATATCGAGGAGTGCTCACCGAAACCGGAGAAGAGATGTTTCGGGCCGGCCCTTTCCCGGGCGGAACCAACAACATCGGTGAGTTTCTAGCCATCGTGCGCGGCCTAGAATGGCTGGCGCGGCGCAATCTCGATTGGGTGATCTATTCCGATTCAGATACCGCCATCGCCTGGGTGCGAGCGCGCAAATGCAACACCAACCTACCGCGCACCGAGGAGAACGCCATGCTGTTCCGCTTGATTGCCCGCGCCGAGGAGAGTTTGAAACACTTTAAAACCATACGTATCATGAAATGGGATACCGAAGCCTGGGGAGAAAACCCCGCCGACTTTAGAAGGAAGTGATTCGGATGACGTTACCGCTTCGAACGATTTGAAATAAGGAGATTACACCCTATGGATGACTTTCTTGTTCGCGGCAAACTTGCCGAACTCGATCCCGAGGTATACCTGCTTACTCAACTGGAAGCCGAGCGCCAAGCGCGCAAGCTGATCTTGATCCCCAGCGAGTCCACAGCGCCGCTGGCAGTGCGCGAAGCCTTAGCCTCGGCCTTTCACAACATCTACGCCGAGGGATACCCCGACGAAGAGACGCGCTGGATGACCGAGGAGGAGATTCTGAATTATCCGATGCGCCTGGCCCACTATCGTCGCTACTCAGACCCGCGCTACTATAAGGGCGTGGAGTATGCGGACATTGTGGAGGCGCTCGCCCGTCGCCGTGCGGCTGAGGTCTTTGCGGCCAACGGGTTCACCGCCGATCAGTTGTACGTCAACGTGCAAGCGCTCTCCGGTGCTCCAGCCAATAACGCCGTGTATCAGGCCTTGCTCAACGTGGGCGACACGGTAATGGGCTTGAATCTGCTCCATGGCGGGCACCTGAGCCACGGTTCGCCGGTGAACCGATCGGGCAAGTGGTTCAAAGCGGTGCATTATATGGTGGACGAGAACGAACGGCTGAATTATGACCAAATCCGCGCTCTGGCGTTGGAGGCGCGGCCAAAGTTGATCATCGCCGGCTATTCGTCCTATTCCTGGGTGCCCGATTGGACAAAGTTCCGTGCCATCGCCGACGAGGTAGGAGCGTACTTCTTGGCCGATATTTCGCACATCGGCGGGCTGGTGGCAGCGGGGGTGGCGCCTTCGCCGGTGGGCATCGCCCATGTGGTTATGTCTACCACGCATAAGAGTTTGGATGGCCCGCGCGGGGCGGTGTTGATCACCACCGACCCGGAGATCGCTCGCAAGATCGATCGGGCAGTCTTTCCGGGTGAGCAGGGCGGCCCGCACGTGAATGTGTTTGCAGCGTTGGCGCTGACTTTCAAGATCGCCCGCACCGAGAGCTTCAAGAGGCTCCAAGCTCAGACGGTGATCAACGCCCAGGCCATGGCCGATCAGTTCCAGAAGCGGGGTCTGCGCATCCCCTTCGGCGGTACAGATTGCCACCTGTTGAATGTGGATGTGAGCACTATCCGCGGGGAGGATGGCACCGGTCTGAGCGGCGATCAGGCGGCGCGCATCTTGGACCTAGTGGGTGTCGTGGTCAATCGCAACACCATCCCCGGCGACAAGAGCGCCGCCGATCCGAACGGAATCCGCCTGGGCACGCCGTGGATCACTCAGCGCGGGTTCAACGAGAAGACCTCGCGCCAGTTGGCGGATATTATCGCTGATGTGTTGCTGGCCTGTGCACCTCACTCGGTCGATACACCGCGCAAGGGGCGCGTCCGCCGCGCCAAGATCGACTTTGAGGTCTTGAACGAGGCGCGCTTGAAGGTGCGCAAACTGGCTGAGAAGGCCGGCATTGACTATTCCTATAAGAAGAGCGGGTATCCGCATTTCTATTACATTGACGATAAGCCTCTCGGCCGCGGTGAGACAGCTACGTATGAGTTGCGCGGCCGGCGCGTGCGCCAGATGTTGGATTACGCTGTATCCAGCGATCTCTCGGCGTTGAAGGCCGGCCAAGTACAAGAGACTTCGCTAGCAACGCCGAAGGGCGCGGTGAAGGGATGGCTGGCCAAGGTGGACGAGACTACGTATCGGCTGCAAGTGCCGGCGGCCAAGGCCGGCGTGGTGGCCACGTGGTTGCGCGATCTTTCGGATGGGTATGTGTCCTTGCGGCTGGATGGGGGGAAGGATTTCACTCCAGCGCGTCTGCCTGGGCCATTCGTGGTGATGGAGGTGCGGCAGAAGTTGCGGGCGCCGGCTCGGAAATCACCCGTCGGGCAGGAGAAGCCCTGGTTCGTGGGCGACACGCGGCGGGAGAGGAAGGAAGCGCTGCCGCCCTTCGAGTGGGTGGAGCCGGCCGAGGGGGAGTTGAGGAAGACTCGCTTGAATCCGGTCCATCGGGACCTCGGCGGCCGCATGGTTCCGTTCGCCGGTTGGGAAATGCCCGTGGTGTATACGTCCATTTACGAGGAGCATTTGGCTACCCGTCGGGCGGCCGGCCTGTTCGACGTTTCTCATATGGGCGTGTATGAGGTGCGAGGGGAGGACGCAGCGTCGTTCTTGGACGCAGTGTGTGCGAACGATTGTGGCGGGCTGCAGCCAGGTGAGAGTTTGTACACCCATTTTCTCACCCCGGATGCCGAGGTGATTGATGATGCGCTGGTGTATCGCCGCCAATGGGACCGCTATCTGGTGGTGGTGAACGCCGCTAACGACGATCGGGTCCGGGCCTGGCTGGAGGCGGTGCGCGATGGGCGGGTGCAGATCGATCGGGCTAAGCCATGGGTGCGCACATACGGCTATCAGGCTGAGATCCGCAATCTGCGCGATCCGCTGGCCGGCGACGAGATGCGGGTGGACATCGCCTTGCAGGGGCCGAGTTCGCGCGAAATTCTGTTGAGCTTGCCGATGGACGAGGACACGCGGGCCCGCTTGTTGGCTTTGAAGCGCACTGAGTTGTGCGATGCCACCATCGGTGGGTTCGATCTGATCGTCTCTCGCACCGGTTATACCGGCGAGAAGATGGGCTTTGAGTTGTTTGTCCACCCAGATCGGGTGGTGGAGTTGTGGCAGATGCTGCTCAAGGTGGGCGAGCCGTTGGGTTTGAAGCCGATCGGGTTGGGGGCGCGCGATTCGCTGCGTACCGAGGCCGGCTTGCCGCTCTACGGCCATGAGATGGGCGTGGGCTCGGGCCAGTTCGGCGAGCGCGATCTGGGTGTGGGGGAGAGCGGCTTTGGGTCTTACGTGAAAGTGTACAAGCCGTGGTTTATCGGGCGCGAGGCATACCTGGCTCGCGAGCATGAGCGCAAAGGGGTGGTGGTGCGCTTCCGCTTCGATGAGCCGCGAGTGCGGATGGCCCATCCAGGCGACCCGGTGGTGAACGCCCACGGAGAGCGCATCGGCTGGGTGACTTCGTGCGCCATCGACTCGGAGCGTTACCTGACCGGACAAGCGTATGTGAAGCTGGAATATGCCCGCGAGGGAACGCCGATCGAGATCCATCAGGGCAGGGCGATGGATCGCCCGCCGAGTCTGGCCAAGGTGGTGTCGCGCTTCCCGAAGTTTTGACTGCGCCTAGGGGTGGCCGAGGAGGTCGCCTGAAGGCCGGCGGTTCCCTGTAAAAAAACGTTAGGACGGCTGGATGGGCAGCCGTCCTAGCCCATTGTCGGCGGAGGAGCGATCAGGGCTGAAGGCCCATCTCGACCAGGATGCTGTCAAGGGTGGCCTGGAATACGGAGAAGGGTTGGGCGCCTTCAAGAAGACGGGTTTGGGTTTGGCCATTGACAGTGTAGGTGATGACGAAGGATGGAGTAGCCCGTACGCCGGCGGCGCGTCCGTCAACGCCGTCTTGGGTAACGCGCTGAGCGTATTTGCCCGTGTTGAGGCAGTCCCGAAAGGCATTCATGTCCAGGTTGAGAGCCTCGGCAAAGGCTTCCAGGCGACGCCGGGTGAAGTTGCCCACGTTTTCACCGGTGTGGTTGGCGAAGACGATGTCGTGGTATTCCCAGAATTTGCCCTGGTCGCCGGCGCAGTATGAGGCCTCAGCTGCGTCTCGAGACTCTTGGCCAATGAACAAGCCAAAGGAGCGATAGATGAAGCGCACCTTGCCGGTCTTGACGTAGGTTTCGATCAGTTGGGGTTCGGTCTGCTCAGCGAAGCGCTTGCAGAACGTACATTGGTAATCGGAGTATTCGGTGATGGTGATGGGGGCGTTGGGATCGCCAGTGGCATTGAAGTCCACGTTGGGGCGTTCGTAGAAGTCTGGTACAACGAATTCGACCGGTCGCAGATTGGGGTAAACCAGGACGCCAAAGATCAAGAGCGCTCCGATTGTGACGGCAATGATGGCCAGGATGCGCTTGCGCTGTTGTTCTCGCTGTCGTTTCTCGCGCAGGAGTTGGCGTTTGCTTTTGGCTTCAGACATGTGGATCTCCTTGATGGAAGGGATAAGTCAAAGAGGTATTGTAAGGAAAAACGCTCAAGGGCAAGCCTGAGAAGGCAAGATAAACCACACCAGCCTTTGCGAGCCGGTATGATAGGATTTTACCATGATGGGGAGAAGCGGATGCTGCTGGACAAAGGCCAGGAGTGGCTCAAAACTGGGCTAAAATCGCGACATGATAGAATGTCCACGATGTCAGCGAACCGAATGACAAAACCAAGCTGGGAAAACCGGCAGCGGCAGTCAGCGGTATCGCTGCCTGTTCTGTCACATCAAATACACGCCAGAACGGATACCCAATCTGCCCGTTCCTACTAGGGTCGAGAAGGTGGAAGTGGGCGAGTGATTCACCTTCGTTGGGGATAAAAAACAACAAATCTTCACCATCATCCTGGTAGACCGGTTGATGCGTCCCCTTTTGGGCTTCCGAGTGGTCTGGCAACGCAGCCGAGAAGTGATCCAGGAAATGGTGGACAAAGCGCCGAAAGTCTGATATTCCTACAGCGATGCCTTTGAAGGGTATGAGCGCCTGGGGTATCACGGCGGGAGGTATGCAATCTCCCAAGGCAAGACCGATACCTATTCGGTCGAAGGGAATAACCCCGAGTTGCGCCATTACCTGGCTCGCCTGGCGCAACGCTCACACTGTTTTTTGCGTTATCCAGAAGCCTGGAAGGCAGCCTTGAAGATTTTTCTGTACTGCTTCAACTGCCGTGAATTGCACAAGCAGCGTTTTCCGAACTATCCAGCTCATGTGTGTCAGTTTATCCAACCTATTAGCTATTCCCCACCCCCACATCGCCCTGGACACCGGCATCTACCGCACCCCCGACGACGGGTATATAGGGACGAGCGCCGCAGCCTGCGGGGCGTCACCACGGTGATGGACTTCGCCACCCAGTTCCCTGGTCAAACGCTGCGCCAGGCGGTGGAGGCCCGCCTGGAGAAGGCGCGAGATGCAGTGATAGACTACACCTTCCAAGTGATGGTCACCGACCTCCCTCCGGGCCGGGAGGGCGAACTGGCGATCCTGGCCGAACTGGGCATCCCCAGCATCAAACTGTATACCACCTACCGCCCCAACTATTACGCCGATGACGCGACCGTTCTGCGTTTGATGGAGACCGCGGCCCGTTTGGGGAT
>CAKZJX010000058.1 GCA_937120535.1 uncultured Anaerolineae bacterium | reverse complement strand
TGGAAGGCAGCCTGGAAGATTTTTCTGCACTGCTTCCACTGCCGTCCATGGCGCAAGCAGCGTTTTCCGAACTATCCAGCTCATGCGTTTCAGTTTATCAACCCATAATTTAGTCGCTCCCGGGATGTTGCGATCCAGCGTTACTTGACGGTGAGCCAGACACCCAACAGAACGATACCCATTCCAAGCAGACGCACAGGCTCCAGCGGCCGTTCCAGCGCCCCAAGCCAGCCAAAATGATCTAAGATGGCGCCAATCATCAGTTGACCGGTCACCACCGTGATGATTGAGCCGGCCACCCCGATGCGGGGGATCATGTAACTGACAGCGGCAATCACGATCACCCCAAATAGCCCAGCCAACAAGGCATACCAGGGCACGCTTTGCCACCGTCCCAGGTTTCCTCCGCTGCGTAGCATGAGCGGGAGCATCGCCGCCAATGCGCCTCCCACATGAACGATGAAGATGCTCTCCAGAAGGCCTAAACGCTGACTCATCAAACTGGCCAGTGGGCTTTGCAATCCCACAGCTACCCCTCCTAACAACCCGATCAGAATGATCAAATATAGGGGAGAAGAAGATGGCATGACAAGCTCCTTGACAAAGGGAAAGACGTTCCAAAGAGAGAGCGGTCTGCAAGGCCAAGATTTCCTAGCGCGCCGATGGTATAATTTCACCACAGAATCTGACAAACAAGAAACCATCCACGAAATTGGTGCTTATCGCTTCAAGAAGGAGTTTGCTATGTCTGGTCATAGCCATTGGGCTACCATCAAGCGCAAGAAAAGCGCCGCCGACGCCAAAAAGGGAGCTCTGTTCACCCGGCTGGCGCGCGAGATCACCCTGGCGGCTCGTCAAGGTGGTGGAGACCCTTCCACCAATGTTCGCCTAGAATTGGCCATTCAGAAAGCGCGCGCCAACAACATGCCCAAAGAAAACATCGAGCGCGCCATTCGACGCGGCACGGGTGAGGACAAAGAGGCTAGTAATTTTGAAGAACTCACCCTGGAAGGGTATGGCCCCCACGGTGTAGCCATTATGGTGGACTGTGTCACCGACAATCGAAACCGCACGATCGCCGATCTGCGCCATGCCTTTAGCCGGGCAGGAGGCAACTTGGCTGAGGCCGGTGCTGTTGCCTGGCAATTCGATCGCAAGGCGTATTTCTCGTTCCCTTCTAGCCAGATGTCCTATGACCGAGCCTTCGAATTGGCCGTGGTGGCCGGCGCCGACGATGTGATCGATTCCGGCGAATCGATCGAGATCATTGCTCCAGTAGACGCCTTCAAAATCATCAGCGATGCCCTCCATCAGGCCGGAGTCGCTCCCGACGAGGCCGGCCTGCGCATGATCCCCAAGCAAGAAATCGAATTAGACACCGATGCTATCGTTACCGTTTTGCGCTTTGTCGAAACCCTAGAAGACCTGGACGACGTTCAAGAGGTCTATCATAACGTCAAACTCTCTAACGAGGCGCTGGCCGCCTTTGAAGCCTGATCGCCTTGACGATCAAACCCCTGTACAGACCCAGCTGGCATGACCCTCGCTCTTGGGATTGACCCCGGCACGGCGACCACCGGCTACGGATTGGTCCGCCTCGAACCGGATGGAAGCCTGGTTGCGGTTACCCATGGCGTGATCCTCACCCCCAAGGACGCCTCGACCCCCGAGCGATTAGCCCTGCTCTATCGGCGTTTACGATCACTCTTGCGAACCTACCACCCCCAGGATGCCGCAGTGGAAAAACTCTTCTTCCAGCGCAATGTCGCCACTGCCCTGGCCGTAGGACAAGCGCGTGGAGTCGTGCTGTTGGCCTTACAGCAGGCTGGGGTAAGGGTGTTTGAATATACCCCGAATGAAGTGAAACAAGCTGTTGCCGGCTATGGGTCGGCTGACAAGCAACAGGTCCAAGAAATGGTGCGAGCGCTCCTCCATTTGCCAGAAATCCCTCGACCCGACGACGCTGCAGACGCCTTGGCGATCGCCATCACCCATCTCCACACCTCTCGCTTCGAGCTTGGGACCTGTTACCAGGTTGACGAAACCTCATCAGACGAGCTTTGAACCGTAACGATCTCTTTATTTTTCGCCTCGACCATGCTCTTCATAGAGCGGCGCGGCTTTCTGCTCCGCTCTTTTTGTGAGCCGTCAACAGAAAGTATTTGAGAATTAGGGGGCTGCTGGTCTTTCGAGACCTCTTAGCACAACAGAAAAACAAAAAGCCGCACTAGCGCGGCTTCAAGAAAACCAGTGCCGAGGGTGAGATTTGAACTCACGACCAAGGGCTTATGAGTCCCCTGCTCTACCGCTGAGCTACCTCGGCAAAGGTGAGCGGGGCAAATATTACTATGTGAGCGGGGTTTTGTCAACGATTTTTAGAGGCGTTCGAAAATTATCTGTCCAGGCAGCAGGCGCGATCGAAGCGACCGTCAACGAACGGCGGAACAACGATGCGAAGTTGTGAGCGGTGATCGTTAGCCTGGATCCTCCTAGCGAAGAGCGGGTCGCACCGGCCCAGGGCCGGCGGCACAAAACTCCCGATCAGCCGCGCCGCCACGCTCGGCCCCCCATGCGCTGTATCCCCATTTGTTCATTCGTTCTCCCAATATGAGATGGTTTTCGGACTGCCTCACAAACAATTGAACTACACTTTTACCAAATCTAGAACAATCGCTTCCTCTTGACGCCAATCCCCTCTCACCTTAAAATGATATAGAAGTTGTCGTTGACAATCTAACGGCTTGCAGGGGAGAGATCCGGAGATAGAATCATCTCCTTGCACGCACCGGGCGCCGAAGGGGCAAATCTGGAGCCGGCAAACCCAGATGAAACTCTCAGGCAAAAGGACCCTGCACCGACCACCCTCTGGAAAGCTCCCCACCTCGGGACGCCGACGGGGAAAGATGGCTGACGACGCCGGCCATCGAATCTCTCAGGCCAACATACAGAGGACGCGCGATACTCTTCGCGTGTCCTCGTTTCGTTTTATACCCACTCCACATCTTCCATCCATATCTACACTCTACTAAGGAGAGAATACCATGAATGCGCCCAGCCGCCTGAAATACACCAAAACCGATGAATGGTACGATCCCGCTACCGGCAAGGTTGGCCTAACCGATTACGCCCAATCTCACCTGTCAGACATCGTCTTTGTAGAAATCCTGGTCGAAGCGGGAGAAACCGTCGAAGTCGGCAAAGCCATCGCCTCGGTAGAGTCGGTAAAAGCCTCAGCCGAAGTCTACGCCCCGGCAGCAGGTGTAGTGGCCGAGGTCAACAAAGCCATTGCCGAAAAACCGGAGACCCTCAACCAAGACCCCTACGGGCAGGGATGGCTGATCCGCATCGAGAACAGCCTCCCTGGAGATCTGATGGACGCCGATGCCTATATCCGCTACTGCGAGGAACGGGACTGAACATGGAGTAAGCGATGACCTATATCCCTATCTCCCCCAACGAACGAGAAGCGATGCTCAAGACCATCGGCGTTCAAACGCTCGATGATCTCTTCCAAGACGTCCCTGAAAAGTATCGCTTCCCGAAACTCGATCTACCGCCGGCCCTGACCGAAATGGAGGCTGCCCAATACCTCCAGGAACTGGCCAGCCTGAACGAAACCGTGCACGGCGACCTGATTTCCTTCCTGGGGGCCGGCATGTACAACCACTACATCCCCGCTGTCGTTGACCACATCCTGCGCCGCGGCGAGTTCTACACCGCCTACACCCCCTATCAGCCCGAAATTTCCCAAGGAACCCTTCAGGCCATCTTCGAGTACCAGTCGCTCATGTGTGCCCTGACCGGCATGGAGGTCTCCAACGCTTCCCACTACGACGGCGCCACGGCCGCCGCAGAGGCCATCAACATGGCCTATGCGGTATTTCGGGGCAAGCGCAAAAAAGTGGTCATTTCCCCCACCGTACATCCCCAATACCGAGCCGTGATCCGCACCTACACGCAAGGGATGGAACTGGAACTGGCCGGCGATGACGCCCGCGCCGACCTCGAGGCCGCTCCGGAATTCCTGACCAATCACATCGACGCCAACACCCTACTGGCGATCGTGCAATATCCCGACTTCTTCGGTCGCATCTACGACTACACGAAATTGATCGAAGAAGCCCATGGCAAAGGCGCCCTGGTATGCGTGGTCGCCAACCCGATCGCCCTAGCCATCCTCAAAACCCCGGGCGAGATGGGCGCCGACATCGTCGTCGGCGAGGGTCAACCCCTGGGCATCCCGATGTGGTTTGGCGGCCCCAGCCTGGGATTCTTCACCACTCGCAAAACCTACGTTCACAAAATGGCCGGCCGCTTAGTCGGTGAGACGGTGGACAACCGGGGCCAACGCGCCTACGTGCTCACCCTCACCGCTCGCGAACAACACATCAAACGTGAGCGTGCCACCTCCAACATTTGCACCAACCAGGGCCTGATGGCTCTGGCCTCGGCCGTCTACCTGAGCGTGATGGGCAGGGCCGGCCTGCGTCAGGTAGCCGAACTCTGCTATCACAAGGCTCACTACGCTGCTGAGATCCTCAGCCAAATCCCTGGCTATGGCCTATGCTTCAGCGATCCATTCTTCCACGAATTTTCCCTCTGCTGTCCTAAGCCGGTTGCTGAGATCAACGCGCATCTCCTCGAGCATGGCATTCTAGGCGGCTACGACCTCAGCCAAGACTACCCCAGCCTGCCCAACCACATGCTGATTGCGGTCACCGAGATGAACACCAAAGAAGAAATTGACCTACTGGCCGAAATCCTTGCGGAGGTGAACCATGACTGAGACCCTCACCCCCAAGGTCGTCGAACCGACCCTCTTCGAACTCTCCTCCCCAGGGCGGATCGGCGTCACCATGCCGGAACCCGACGTCCCAAAAGCGGATCTTCCCCCAGCTCACCTGCTCCGCTCCGACCTTCCCCTGCCCGAGCTAGCCGAAGTAGACGTCGTCCGCCACTACCTGCGCCTGAGCCAATTCAACTACAGCGTAGACGGCGGCTTCTACCCCCTCGGCTCCTGCACAATGAAATACAACCCCAAGATCAACGAGGACACCTGCCGCCTGCCCGGTTTTCTCTACACCCATCCCCTGCAACCGATCGAAACCGTTCAGGGCAACCTCGAGCTGATGTACTTGCTCCAAGAGTGGCTCAAAGAAATCAGCGGCTTTGCGGCGGTCAGCCTTCAGCCGGCGGCCGGCGCCCATGGCGAACTCACCGGCGTGCTCATCATGCGCGCCTACCACAAATCGCGTGGCGATCACAAACGTATCAAGATGCTCATCCCCGATTCAGCCCATGGCACCAACCCGGCCTCCTCGGGCATGATCGGCCTGCAAGTCGTACAGATCCCATCCGATGCTCGGGGCAACGTAGACCTCAACGCCCTCAAAGCCGCCTGCGACGACGCCGTTGTCGGCCTGATGCTCACTAACCCCAACACCCTGGGGCTCTTCGACGAAAACATTGAGGAGGTCATTCGAGTCGTACACGAGTGCGGAGGACTGGTATACGGCGATGGCGCTAACCTAAACGCCCTGCTCGGCATTGTTCGCCCGGGCGATCTGGGCTTTGACGTAATGCACTTCAACCTCCACAAAACCTTCTCCGTTCCCCACGGCGGAGGCGGCCCGGGTTCTGGCCCGATCGGCGTGGCAGCCCATCTGGCTGATTTCCTACCTGAACCGATCGTTGGCATCCTGGAAGAAGACGACGAAGAAACCCCGCCGCTCTTCGGCTTTATCCGCCCTGCCAAATCCATCGGCCGCATCAAAGCCTTCTATGGCCACTTCGGCGGGGGGATGGTGCGTGCCTTCACCTACATCGCCATGCATGGCGCTGAAGGTCTCAAACAAGTTGCGCAACATGCCGTGCTCAATGCCAACTACCTGCTAGCCCGGCTGCGTGGCAGCTATCGCGTTCCCTACGACCGTATCTGCATGCACGAGTTTGTGGTAGAAGGCCGCTTCGAAGGGTCCGACCTGCGGGCGCTCGACATCTCCAAGCGTTTGATGGATTACAACTTCCATCCGCCGACCAATTACTTCCCGTTGATCGTTCCTGAAGCCTTGATGATCGAGCCGACTGAAACCGAAAACAAAGCCACCCTAGACGCCTTCGCCGATGCCATGATCCAGATCGCTGAAGAAGCCCGCACCAACCCAGACCTGTTGCGCGCCGCACCCCACAACACGCTATTCGGTCGTATGGACGAGGTGCGAGCGGCCCGCGAGCTGGTACTCTGCTGCTGGCTGCCCGAAGACTACAGCAAGCCACTCACAGACGAACAGCCGGCATCGCTAGGTGAACGATAGTTGCTCCCTCATCCCGCCGACGCCTCGAGAACACCTCTCGAGGCGTTTTGCTTGCTTTGAAAATCGGGTAGTCTCCCTGTTAAGTGTTGAGAGGAAGCACAACGACTGCTAGCAGCTCTTTGATCGTCCAAATTTGTAAACGCCCAAGAAGGAGACTGCCTATTTTTGCCCAACAAATTTGTTCCAGTGACAAGCAAGATAGTAGCGCTTTTTGGCATTTTAGGGTATGCTTATATCTATCAAGCATCTTTTGCTATTTTCTGGAGGCAAAGGTGAGCGACGGTACAGTAAAAGAACTGCTGAAAGAAGCAGAAACCCGTATGAATGGGGCCATCCATGCTCTAGAACAGGATCTGGCGACGATCCGCACCGGACGCGCTAGCCCGGCCCTGGTGGAGCGTTTGATGGTAAATTATTATGATACGCCCACCCCTCTCATTCAATTGGCGACCATTTCGGTTCCCGAGCCTCGTACTTTGCTGATTAAGCCTTTCGATCCTTCTGCGCTGAAGAACATTGAGAAAGCGATTCTGTCCTCAGACTTGGGGTTGACGCCCAACAATGACGGCAAGAACATCCATCTTACCCTGCCCCCATTGACCGAGGAGCGTCGCCGGGATTTGGTCAAGCACGTTCACGCCCGGTTGGAGGAAGCGCGCGTGGCAGTGCGAAACATTCGCCGCGATGTGCATAACGATCTGCGCGATTTTGAGAAAGAGAAGTTGATCTCGGAAGACGATCTCAAGCGAGGCGAGGATCAACTCCAACGTTTGACCGATCGTTTCATCGAGGAAATCAACAAGCGCGGCCAGATCAAAGAAAAGGAGATAATGGAAGTGTAGTGCTTCCATTCTAGTCATCTATGCCTGATTCGCCTCTCTCAATTCCTCCTGACCGTGTCCCGCAGCATGTAGCGATCATCATGGATGGCAATGGGCGATGGGCCATTCAGCGTGGTCTGCCACGCCTGGCGGGTCATCGCGCCGGCACGGAGAATCTGCGGCGTATCCTCCGGGCCACGGTGGAGTTTGGCATTCCTTATCTGACAATTTACGCTTTCTCGACCGAGAATTGGGGCCGGCCTCCGGAGGAAGTCGAGGGGCTAATGCGCATTCTCGAAGATGTGATCGATAAGGAGTTAGACGAGCTGAATCGCGAGGGCGTGCAACTGCGCCACATCGGGCGCTTAGAACGCCTGGCGCCTCGCTTGCAACAGAAAGTGCTTGATGCCATCGAGTTGACCCGCGAGAACAATCGCCTGGTGCTCAACATCGCTTTCAATTATGGCGGGAGGGATGAAATCGTGCAAGCTATTCAGCGCATTATTCGAGACGGCATTCCAGCGGAAGAAGTTACCGCCGAGCTGGTCAGCAGGTACTTGTATACGGCCGGCGTTCCCGATCCTGATCTGATCATCCGCACCTCGGGCGAGCTGCGGATTAGCAACTTCTTGATTTGGCAGGCGGCTTACGCAGAGTGGTATGTCACACCGACCTATTGGCCAGATTTTGACCGTGAGGAATATCGCCGCGCGCTGGAGGCGTTTGCCCAGCGCAACCGCCGTTTTGGGGGGGTCTCGGAGGCGGTCGTCAATAGGGCGGTTCATGGTTAGGCGGGCGCTCACTGCCCTGATCTGGCTGGCGATTGCCATGCCGGCCGTGCTGCTAGGGGGATTTTTCTTTTTTGCGCTGGTGAGCTTTTTTGTGATCCTGGCGGCTTATGAGTACGTGAAGATGTTCCAAGCCCGTGATTATCAGCCATCGCTGACGGTCACAGTAGGAGGGACATGGATAGTGTTGATCGCCAGGGCGTTTTATCCGGATCAGGCCGGCATGATCCTTACCTTGGTGATCTTGCTGGCTTTGACGGTTCACCTGCTGGCTTATGAGCGCGGGCGAAATGGTGCGGCTACGGATTTTGCCATCGCCGTCGGAGGGATAGTCTATTTGGGTTGGATCGGCGCCTATCTCTATGATCTACGCGCCCTGCCCAACGGTGGCTGGTGGGTGATGTTGGTCCTGCCAACAGTGTGGATGGCCGACGCAGCAGCGTATATGATCGGAAGCCAATATGGCCGCCGCAAGCTGGCGCCGCGCTTAAGCCCCAACAAGTCCTGGGAGGGTTACCTGGCCGGCGTGTTCACCGGTACGCTGTATGGCGGTTTCTTTGCCCACGTTTACTCGTGGCTAGGACCCTTGCACATCACCTTTGGGCAAGGGATGCTCCTGGGATTGGTGTTGAGCTTGTTGACCACCTTGGGCGATCTGGGAGAAAGTCTCTTCAAGCGCGAGAGTGGGATCAAAGACTCCGGCTCGTTCTTCCCCGGCCATGGTGGAGCCTTTGATCGAATTGACTCCTGGTTGTGGGCTGCTGTCATTGGGGTATATTGGATTCGTCATTTCTTTATAAAGTGATCTAGAGGCGGCAAGAACGGTGATAGAATATAAGCGCCGATCGATCTTTTCAGGAGCGCGTGGTATGCTGGTCAATCTTCCTACTCGAAATCTTGCCTTGGAATTGGTGCGAGTCACCGAAGCTGCTGCGTTAGCAGCTGGACGCTTTATGGGACGCGGCGACAAACAGGCGGCCGATCGGGCTGCTGTGGAGGCCATGCGGCTGGTGCTGCGTTCGGTGGAAATGGATGGGGTGATCGTCATTGGCGAGGGAGAAAAGGATAATGCTCCTATGCTCTACAATGGCGAGCGCGTCGGCAACGGTTCCCCCCCAGAACTGGACGTGGCGGTCGACCCGATCGACGGCACCCGCCCGTTGGTGTTCGGTCGGGCGAATTCGATCTCGGCTGTGGCCCTAGCTCCGCGTGGAGCGATGTATAACCCCGGCCCCTTCGTTTACATGAATAAGATAGCCGTTGGCCCCGAGGCAAAAGGACGCATCAATATTGAGAAGCCGATAGCCGATAACCTCAAGGCGATTGCTAAAGCCAAGAATAAAGCTGTGGAGGACCTGACAGTGGTTATTCTCGATCGGCCGCGTCATGAACAGATGATCGCCGAGATCCGCCGGCTGGGAGCGCGCATTCGCTTGATCCCTGATGGCGACGTGGCTGCCGCGCTGATGACGGCCATGCCCGATACCGGTGTGGATGTATTGCTTGGAATCGGAGGAACCCCCGAAGGAGTGATCGCTGCTTGCGCCTTGCGGGCGATGGGCGGCGAAATTCAAGGCAAGTTGTACGCGCGCAATGAAGAGGAACTACAACGGGGCCGCGAGATGGGTTATGATTTCGATAAAGTGTTGGTCATGGATGACCTGGTCTCTTCGGAGGATGTCTTTTTTGCCGCTACCGGTATCACCGATGGAGAACTTCTGCAGGGTGTGCGTTACTACGGCGATGGCGCTACGACAGACAGTTTGGTCGTGCGCGGCCTAACCGGCACCATTCGACGAATCTGGGCGCGCCACCAGATCGAAAAGTTGAACTTGCTCAGCCCGATCAAGTATTAACGTCAGTCCTCTCTCAAAAGGCAAGGGACAGAGAAGCTGTCGCTTCGCTATTGATTTGTTCTCAGCGCATCCCCTGGCCTTCTCAACAGGTCCGGATGGCCGGCCCGGGGCCGGCTCATCGGCCCGGCAGCTGGCATGAAGTTTGCAGCCTTCCGCTGGTCTTCTCTGCGTTTGTGGCGGTCTCTGCGCCGAGCGCCTTGACCTCACAAAACTCAGACCCACACAGATACTGTAACATCTTTGGTGGGTTTGGGGAGGATCAAACGCTAGACCGTTCGATGGCGAGCAAAGCCGTCAACGAAGTGGGACAACGAATAAACGAAGGCGCACCGCTCTTGGCTGTAGGACCCAGGCCCACCATCCCTTGCCCACAGAGGTAAACAGGGTGGTGAAAGACCCTCGTCTCGGGCAAGCAACCGTGTATCGGTATCGTTGTTTTGACTGCGGGAAGGCCTTCCCCGGCATTCCCCTGACGGGATCGGGCAAAGTCAGCAAGGCGAATAGAAGCGCCAAATGGTCTGGGCAGGAGTGGGCCTTTTGCTCTCGTCGTATTTTTGCCCACCGAATTTGTTACGCGCCTGCGAATGTACGGCTTGCGCGCCTGCCATTTTTGAGTATACTGTGTATTGGGAGCCGCGCCCCTGTTTCCCTCTGGAGGAACGACGGCCCCGCCTTCGAGGGATGTTTCAGCGGACGGCTTCGCCTTGCGGCGCTCGGTTCGCTGCTGCTAAAGCGCAAGCCGTTAGCCTTCCTAACCAGCGCATGACATGACGCAGAGGATGGATACGATGGCACGAAAGAACAAAGCCGAAAGCAAGCGCCCCATCGAAGCGTATCAACACCGCGACAAGAAGCGGGTGAACAACCCGCCGGCGGGGCTGGTGACGCCCGAGAACGACCCGGACGCCGGTCAACGCAAGAAGACCTACGCCTACGACCCGCACCTGGACCCGCAACTGGTCTGGGCCGGCAAGGCCGAACATACCTCCTTCGAGGTGCCCACCGTCTCGCTGCACGTGCACGAGCGCATTGACCCCCGCACCATCATCGAAGCCGTCAGGAAAGTGAATAGTGATCAGGGGTCAGTGGCTAAGTGCTGCCCAACTTCCGCTATTTGAGCAAGAGCGCCAGGAACCGCTGCGCAGCGCCATCGAGTTCTACCAGCACAAACACGGCTGGTCCAACCGCCTGATCGCCGGCGATTCGCTTTTGGTGATGAATTCGCTCCTAGAAAAAGAGGGCCTGGCTGGCAAGGTGCAGATGATTATATAGACCCGCCCTACGGCATCAAGTACGGCTCCAACTTCCAGCCGTTTGTCAACAAGCGCGACGTGAAAGACGGCAAGGACGAGGACCTGACCAGTGAGCCGGAGCAGATCAAGGCCTTCCGCGACACCTGGGAGCTGGGCATCCACTCCTACCCTCACCTGCCTGCGCGACCGGCTGCTCCTGGCGCGGGAACTCCTGACCGAGAGCGACAGCATCTTCGTGCAGATCGGCGATGAGAATATGCACCGCGTGCGGTGCTTGATGGATGAGGTCTTTGGGGAACAGAACTTTATGTCGATTATGGCATTTACGAAGACATCAGGAGCAACCGCACAATACTCGCCTAGTACATGCGACTATCTGCTTTGGTATGCGCGAGATAAAACAAGAACAAAATATCGCCAACTTCTCATTGAAAGGCAAATGGAAGACCTCATTTCAGCACACTATACCAATGCAGAATTAGCTACAGGCGAACGAAGGCTCGCCGGTAAGGTGGAACTTTACGATTCTTCCTTTCTCGGCGATGTAAGGTTATTCGCATTAAGCGGAACCTCCTCTCAAACTCGCGGAAAAACTGAACCTCAACCTTTTTACTTTATCGGAGTGCGAACTGTGCCCGAAACCACTCGTTCTTGGAGTACAACCATCGAAGGGTTAAGAAGATTAGCTAGCGCGAATCGGTTGCAAATCATGGGCAATACATTCCGATATGTAAGATACCATACTGACTTCCCTTATTCTTCGCTCGGCAACTTGTGGTCAGATGTTGCGGGAAGTGTTCAGAGCCGCACCGACCCAAAGGTTTATGCTGTTCAGACGGGGACACCTGTCATTGCCCGCTGCCTCCTGATGACCACCGACCCGGGCGACCTGGTCTTCGACCCCACCTGCGGCAGCGGCACCACGGCCTACGTGGCCGAGCAGTGGGGCCGGCGCTGGATCACCTGCGACACCTCGCGCGTGGCCTTGGCCATCGCCCGCCAGCGGCTGATGACCGCC